>ONSJ01000069.1 GCA_900320515.1 uncultured Methanobrevibacter sp.
TATAATCAAGGTCGAAGAGGACCAATTTTTTAGAATCAAGGAATTTGGAGATTATCTGAGGGATAATTCAACCAAAGAATATCATCCTCTGCTGTGGTCAGGTCATCAGTTAATTTTAACCTTTTCAACCGATAAGACAAGTGCAGTAATAGCCAATACTCGTATGGAACTGTTGGCATATTCATTAGGGCTTGGAGGATTCTATTCACTGTTTATTCTGAAGGCGGATGAGATTGATCATGAAAAGCTGATGGAATTTTTCCCTGAAATCGATAAAAACAAGCATATGTATTCAGCTTTCATAATCGGATATCCTAAAAAGAGATTCAGGCGAACAATTCCTCACAGGGATATTGAAGTTAATTATATGTAACCCATTATAATTTAGTTTAACCTAAAATTTATTATATATCAAAAATAAAATTATATCTATATAATCCACACGGTTGTGATAGCATGGTAAAGCATAAGCATATGGATTTGCCGATTGAAGGAATGCATTGTGCTTCCTGTGTTTTAAGCGTTAACAAGACTTTCGGTAAAATTGAAGGTGTAGAGGAGGTTGATGCAGACCTTGCATCAAACAAGCTGCACATTACAGTAGATACCAAGAAGATTTCATACGAGGAAATGGAAAGGCTGGTCAAAAACCTTGGCTTTGAGCTTCACACAGATGAAATGACCATTAGGATTAAGATTGGATGGCATTTTCGATGTAAAGGCGGATTTGACTGCACAAAACGCTAAAATAAGATATGATTCTTCAAAGGTAACCCTGGATGAAATAGATGAGGTAATCACCTCTCTGGGTTTTGAGCTTTTAGGCGTTGAAGGACAAACTGAAATTGACGAAGAAGAGATTTATCAGCAGGATTTAAAGGAAAAACGCAACAGAATAATTGTGGGTCTATTTTTCTCAGCCATCTTAATGATTTTAATGTTCAGCGGATGGGATCCGCTGATGGGCATAGTTCACTCAATCAACCATTCAACCGGTCTGAACATCTCCTCAATGGGATTGCTTTCATTGATTGTAAGTATTGCTCCATTTTTATATGTTTCATTGCCGATTTTAAAGGCTGGAATCAACGGTTTGATGCATAAGAACCTGAATATGGATGTAATGTATTCCATGGGTATTCTGGTTGCATACATATCAAGTATTTTCGGAACCTTTGGAATAGTGTTGGACCATACCTTCATGTTTTATGACTCAGCAGTTATGCTTCCTTCCTTTTTAATGATTGGAAGATATCTTGAAGCAAGAGCTAAAAAACGAACTTCTGATTCAATAAGGGAATTGATAGGTCTTCAGCCTACCGTTGCAACCGCCATAGAAGTTGATGAAAATGGGGAAATCATATCTCAAAAGGAAGTCTCCATTGCAGATATTGTAATTGATGATTTGCTTTTGGTAAAGCCCGGTGAAAAGATTCCTGTGGATGGTGACGTGGTCGGCGGCGAATCATATGTTGACGAATCAATGATTAACGGTGAACCGATTCCTAAAGTCAAAAAGGATGGTGAAGAGGTTTTCGCCGGAACAATCAATCAGGATGGAGTCTTACACATTAAAGCCAAAAAGATTGGAAAGGAAACCGTTTTGTCAAACATTATCCGTTTGGTTGAAAAGGCGCAATCTTCAAGGCCTCCTGTACAGAAATTTGCTAATACGATTGTCAGCTATTTCATTCCAGTCATCCTAACAATTGCAATCGTGGTATTTTTAATATGGTATTTTGTATTGGGTGCAAGCCTGCTGTTCTCATTGACATGTCTGATTTCAATATTGGTTGTTGCCTGTCCATGTGCATTGGGTCTTGCAACTCCAACGGCCGTCACTGTTGGTGTTGGAAGGGCTGCAGAGTATGGAATCCTTATCAAGAATGGGGATACTTTGGAAAATGCAGGCCAAATCGATGTGGCCGCTTTTGACAAGACAGGTACAATAACCGAAGGAAAGCCTGAAGTCGATGACATCATTCCATACGGCATTGACGATGATGAATTAATCCGGCTTGCGGCAAGCGTTGAGCAAAATTCGACTCACCCCATTGCAAAGGCTATCGTAAACAAATCAAAGGAATTGGGTTTGGAACTTAATCAGACAACAGGATTTGAAAACATTACAGGTAAAGGGCTTAAAGCTGAATTGAATGGCAGTGAGGTTCTTGCAGGAAATCTGGCATTAATTGAGTCTTTTGGAATTGATGTTGATGATGAAACCGTTGACAAGTATCATGAACTTGAA
>ONSJ01000068.1 GCA_900320515.1 uncultured Methanobrevibacter sp.
ATGAACCCAGCTATGTTGATTCACAACAAAGATTATTTTAAATTAATGCATTTGGACTGTTATATTTTTGTTCTTTAGCATTTGTGCAGTTGGGAATAGATATAAAAGTATCTTTTTTTCTCACTGTTGTTCAATAACTGGGCTAATTGTTAAAATATTTAATGTAAAATGTATAAATTATTAATTGACAACAAATTATGGAACACTTATCATGGAATTTGAAAATAAAAGTGGATTAATAACCCTGATTATACTTATTATGGCTTCTGCAGTTACATTAATCTCACAAAGTATTGTAACAACAAGTTTGCCTTATTATATGGATGATTTTGCAGTATCTTCAGCAACTGCGCAATGGACATATTCAGTATTTCTATTGGTGCTTGGAGTAATGATTCCTCCAACAGCATATATTACAAAAAGATTTAAAATTAAAACAATATTGATAACCTCTCTCATATTGTTCATAATGGGATCAGTGATTTGTTTTTTATCAACAGGCATTGAAATGCTGATTGTTGGTAGAATCCTGGAAGCTATGGGAACAGGTATTTTAATACCAATAGGTCAGATATTAATTTTCAGGATAATGCCTGAGGAAAAATGGGGATTTTTCATGGGCTTAATGGGATTCCTTGTTGGAATTGTGCCTGCAATGGGACCGACAATTGGTGGATTCATTGTCGATTTATATAACTGGAGAGTTATTTTTGAATTCCTGGCAATAATTGCTGTAGCAATCTTAATTTTGTCAATGCTTTTAGCAAACTTCGAGCTTGAAACAGAAAAGTATCCATTGGATGTTCCTTCATTGATATTGTCAATACTGTTTTGTGTGGGGCTGATGATTGGATTTTCAAATGTTGCAGAGTTTGGATTCAGTTTAACTCATGTAATTTTACCAATTGTTGTCGGAGCAATTTCATTAATAATGTTTGTCAATCGCCAAAATAAGATTGAAAAACCGTTGGTCAACTTGAATGTGCTGAAAAATAAGTATTTTGTATATGGGACTGTTTTTGCAGCATTGCTCTACTTTATAATGTGTGGAATCAATGTAGTTGTGCCTTTATTTGTTCAAAACGTAGCATATTACTCTTCAACAGAATCTGGACTCATATTGTTCCCTGCAGCAATAATTATGATAGTGTTTAACTTCATTGGTCCGGTATTGGCAGATAAAATTGGAATAAAGCCTGTTTTAATAGCTTCATCAGTTTTAAATATAATTTGTTTTGCCGCCATGATGAATTATAATATGAATTCCTCATTCGAATATCTGTTAATTACTCAGATAATCAGGGGAATCGGTTGCGGACTCGGTCTGTCACCGGCCATTACATGGGCAATGAGTGTTGTAGCAGGGGATGTTGAAGATGCAACGGCAATCAACAACACTGTAAGGCAGGTTATAGGGGCTATAGGTTCATCCATTACAGTCGTGATAATGCAGATATTGGCAAATGGAAAAATTACTCATAATCAGATTTCTGTCAATTCATTCAGTTTAACTTCCTTAATGATGATAATAATTACGATAATATTATTAATAATAACAGTATTCGGCATAAAAAATAAAAGTGACACTGTAGATGGTTAAGATAATTCAGATTTTGATTTAACCTTGTTTGTTGTTGCCAAATGTTACTGTAACTATGGGATAATTGAACCTCTACAGCTTGTATGAGCCGGAGATTCTTAGGCCATACCTACTGTGGAGGATTGGTGATGTTAAAGATGGTGATGTTGTAAAGGAAGTCAATGAACCAACTTATATTGATTACAACAAAATATTAATGCAATGGCTAAGTTTTTCTTCTTAATTCATACGAGATATGTTCGTGGCGCAGTGAGGGAAAATATTTTTTACTTTAAAACTAAATTAGTATTATGAAAAAGTTTTTGAGTGTTGCATTAAAATTCCAATGGAAAACAATAATAATCATTTTTGCATTACTCATTATTCAGACATTTTTTCAAATGGAAATAATTGATTTGTTCGGCACTGCTTTAACTGGAGTTAAAGAACAGAAAATAGACTTGCTTTTCAAATCCGGATGTCCGTGAGAAAACCTTTCATATTCTAATGAACTTGCCTGATGAGGAAATTGCCAAATTTAAAATTTCCGGACTAACCACACGGTCAACCAGAGGGATGTCCTCAGAACAGGGATTTATAGTGATAATACTCACACAGTTAATGCTGATTCCAGTTACGCTCACAGCAATTATATATGAAATAGCATTGATTGATGGGACTTATGCGATATTCTTCCTGTCATTTGTTGGCGTTATTGCCCTGCTTGTAATTTTTAGAATGAAACAAATTGTAAAAATATTTTTCAGAGCTAAAAAGACATATGGGAAGTTAAACCTGATGTTTCTGTCTAAAATCACTGATATTGCCTGCAGGATTCCATTTAAAAAACAGGAGTATGAAGCTGAATTTGAAAAGGCATGTGAGAATTCCTATGATAAAAACGTTAAG
>ONSJ01000067.1 GCA_900320515.1 uncultured Methanobrevibacter sp.
GAACTCATTTTAGAGGCCGTTCAGGATAAGTTTGAAAGTGTAGTGTTTGTTGAGGATGGTCTTGCGTTAGGTTCTGCAATTATGGCTCGTTGTATGAATTCAATGGGAACACCTAAAGTGCCTATTGGCGGTAAGCAAGGTGGTAGATGTATCCTTAAAGACCGTATGAAAATGATGGGTGGAAAATTCGCTTAATCAATTGTGGTTTTTCATGATTTATGCAATTTTGATGGCTGGAGGTATGGGAACCAGACTTGAAGTTCCCGAAGAAAAACCTCTTTTCAAATTACATGATAAACCATTGATTAAATATGTCATTGACAATTTGAAATCATCCAGATTAATCGATGAAATCGTTATTGCAGTCAGTCCGAATACCCGGAAAACCACCGAATATCTGGAGTCATTGAATGATGATTTTATAATTTTGGACACTTCCGGAGAGGATTACCTTAAGGACCTCTCATATATTCTGGATTACTTTGAAAAAAAATCTAAAGAAGACATATTGCTTTTCATCAATGCCGATTTGCCGTTCATTTCAACAGAAACTATAGATTATGTCATTAATTATTATTTGGCCAATGATAAGGATGCATTATCGGTAATTGTTCCTGTTGAGGTTTTCGAAAGACTGGGCCTGAAATACTCATACGAGTTCAACGGATGCGTTCCGTCAGGGCTCAACATTCTTCGAAGTGAAAATATCATTCAGGATGAAACCCAGTTGGTGCTTGAAAAAGTTGAATTGGCATTGAATATCAACACGATTCCAGACAGTGAAATTGCAGAAAAGTTATATTCTAAATATTACTTTTAAATATAATGAAGTTATAATAATAATATAAGTAATTATTTTTATCGGTGATTAAATGGATAATAAACAACAAATTCCTAAAAGAGAAGAGAAATTATGGAGTGAAATTAAAAACTATCAAGTAGCTACCAACAATGCACGTATCCTTGGTGTATTAGATGAACTGATCATCAATGAAAAAACTGGTAAAATTGTTGATATCGCTATCAGAATTGAAAGTGACCGTAATATTCATGTTAAAGGCGCCAAAAGGAATGGGGACCTCTTATTAGTTCCTTTCGCTAAAGTTGAAAAAGTCGGCGAATTCATTATTGTAACTGAATAATTTCAGTTATACTCTTTTTTTTATTTATCTATACTTTTTGTGATTTTTTGCACTGTTTAGTGTTAACTATTTATTTTATAAAATCCATATTTATTATTGTATAACAAATTCATATTCTATTCATAAAGGTGATTATATGTTGCTTGAAATCAAAAATTTGGCTGTTGAAGTAGCCGGAAAGAGAGTTTTAAAAGATGTTAATCTTTCAATTGCTGAAGGAGAAACTCATGTTCTTTTAGGGCCGAATGGTGCTGGTAAAAGTACATTATTTTTAACTATATTAGGATTCCCACAATATGACGTGGTTGAAGGTTCCATCAAATTCAAGGGTCAGGACATTACCAAACTGACCACTGCCGAAAGAGTTAAGTTGGGTCTTGGCGTAAGTTTTCAAACCCCTCCTGCAATCAGGGGAGTTTCCGTAAGGGATTTGCTTAAGATTGAATCCCATCAGGATATGGATGATGATTTAAATCCTAGAATGCAGGAATTGGCCAAACAGCTCAAGTTCAGTGATGAATTTTTGGACAGGGATGTTAACCTGGGATTTTCTGGTGGAGAGGTAAAGCGTTCTGAAATTTTGCAGCTGCTTGCCCAAATGCCGGATTTCACCATGTTTGATGAACCTGATTCCGGTGTTGATATTGAAAATGTAGAATTATTGGCTTCTGAAATAGGTACCTTATTGGATAAGGATAAGCCACAAGGCTCCAGAAAAAGAAGTGGACTTTTAATTACTCACTTGGGTTACATTTTAAACTTTGTAAGTGCAGACAAGGCACATGTTTTGATTGACGGGGTAATTTCTTGTTCCGGAAACCCTACTGAAATTTTGGAAGATATTAGGAAAAACGGTTTTAATGGATGTGTTGAGTGTGCGCAATGTTTATAATGATGCCGAAAGGGCAAAAGATAAAAAGGCAGCATTAGGTGCTGATATTACTATTGAGAATTTCTCCGATGAAACAGTCAATGCTTTGGACATGATTGACGATTTGGATGATTTGGACAAACAGACTAAAAAGGATTTATTGCAGGTCGGTGTGGATACTGATGAGAAAACAGGTCAGGATCATTTCTGCAGGTTGACCAGAGTAATATTTTCACCAATAACTCAATGTCCGATTCTATTGAAGTCATGAACATGGGTATTGCATTGGAAAAGTACAGTTGGCTTGAAGATTACCTTTGGAATGTTGTAAAGCCTGATGCGGACAAGTATACTGCAAAAACCGCTTTGAATGAACAGGAAAATGGAGTCTTAAGCGGATATTTCGTAAGGTCCCTTCCCGGAACCAAAGAGGTCATGCCGGTTCAGGCATGCATGTTCATCAGTGACGAGGATATTATGCAGACCGCCCACAATGTAATCATCGCTGAGGAAAACTCTGAATTGCATTTGATTACAGGATGTGCAACTGGTGACGATGTAGGTTCCGCAATGCACGTCGGCGTATCTGAAATGTATCTGAAACCTGGTTCAAAAATCACTTTTACCATGGTCCACAACTGGGCCGAACAGGTTGAAGTTCGTCCAAGAACCGGTGTTAAATTAATGGACAATTCAACTTAC
>ONSJ01000066.1 GCA_900320515.1 uncultured Methanobrevibacter sp.
AAAAATCAAAATAGCCAAAAGCAAGTCCGTCGTTAACTTTGAACTTCAAGTCGGCCACAGCGATTTGGATGAAATGAAAAAGATGATGAAGCTGAATCCGATTTCAGTCAAGGTGTTCATGGACCTTGAAAGCGATGAAAGCCTGGAAAAAATATTCCATGACCTGTCCATCCTAAAGGAAACCACTTCATATAACGGGCTTGTTGCTACACACTGTGAAAAAAAATCCATAGTTGAATCAGAAACCGAAAGGCTGAAACAGAATGGGGAAAATCCTGCCATTGACTATACCTATGCCCGACCAACCAAATCTGAGGACGAATCCGTGAAACAGGCAATTGAACTTGCAAGGGCCAATGACTTACGTCTGCATATATGCCATCTAAGCTCAAGCAAATCACTAAGTATTGCAAAAAGTGCAAGTAAAAGTATGCCTGTAAGCTGGGAATTTACACCACATCATTTGCTACTTGATAATTCAGCATACAATATATATGGCACATTCATAAAAACCAATCCCCCACTAAGACCTGAAGCGGACAGCGTGAGAATAAGGAATCTGGATGAAAAGTCAATAATCGGAACCGACCATGCTCCGCATACGCTTGAAGACAAAACAAAAGGAACCTGGGCATCATCTCCGGGAATACCAAACCTTGAAACTGTAGTGCCTCTGCTTTTAACTGAAGTCAACAACGGAAATCTTGACTTCAAGCTGATTCCTAAGATTTTCAGCGAAAATGCAGCCAAAGTCTACGGATTGAACAACAAAGGAAAAATAGAAATTGGCTATGATGCCGACTTTACAGTGATTGACTTGAAAAGGGAAGGCAAATTTGACATTTCAGAATTTAAAACAAAAGCAGAATACTCCCCATTTGACGGTTGGGAATATAAAGGACTGCCAATAATGACAATAGTCAACGGAAAAGTAGTAATGAATAAATTATAACTAGTTTTTTAAAAAAAGAAAAAAGTAAGGTGTGTTAACACACCTATTTGTAACATAATGCGTCTTCAGGACATGCTTCAATACATTGACCACAAAGGGTACAGAATCCTGCAATTGGTAATTTAGGATTGTCTGTTTTGTGAATCATGTCATAAGGACAAGCTTCGATACAGTCACCACATTGATCACATTTAGATGGGTTGAATGCAATTCTGTCTCTAATGACAGGTTCGCCGTTAATGCTTACTTCATATTGTTCTACTTTCAATGCATCGTTAGAACACATGGAAGCACAAGCACCACATCTAATACAGCTAACAAATGATGGTTCCAGATCAGTTTCCTCTAAAGCAGGGCAGCACATACCAGTTTTGGTAACTACACGAATAGCTTCAGTAGGACATTTGTTTGCACATGCACCGATGAAGTCACATTTTTCTACATCTCTTCCAATACCTTCTGCATCTACAGGAGCACCTTCACCCCATTCCACATCAATTTCTAATGCGTCAACAGGACAGAGGTTTACACATAAACCACATGCAGCACAGACACTAGGAATTGCAACAGTTAAACTAGCACTGTTTGCAGCGATGAAATCACCAGGACATGCTTCGACACAAGTGTTACATCCAATACATTTAGCTGAATCGAAAGTGAAAGATTTGATTTCTTTTGTACGTTTGATAGGTTTTTTCTCAGCAATGAATATTGCATTCCAAGGACAGGTTTGAGAACATAAACCACATCTGATACAATCGTCACCTACAGTAACAGGACTGCCGACTTCTTCAAGAGTAATTGCGTTTACAGGACAAGGTTCTACACAAGTTCCACATCCAACACAATCTTTGATGTAAACAGGTCCTTTACCGTCAAGATCTAATTCATATTCAGCAGGTTCTTTAATACCTGGAACACCAATTACATCGACTGGGCAAATGTCAACACATTTTTGACACATTACACAGAAACCTTCAACTTCTTTTAATTTTTCACCAGTGACTTTAATGGTTTCTTGTGGACAAACTTCTTCACATTTACCACAGGAATCACATAAAATAGAATTGAATACTAATCTTGGTTGAATAATACCTTCAGCAATTTCGAATTCTTCTACTTTTAATGCTCCTTGTGGGCAAACGTCAGCACATTTAGGTTCTTCGCCACAAGTGTCACAGTGAATAATAGCATTAGGTGTTACATCAATAGCTGATGTAGGGCAAGTACCTTCACAAGCACCACATTTTATACAGCCATCTTCGTTAAATACAATCATTTATAAAAAACCCCCTTAAATTTAGAATTTTTTAATGAGGTTTCCTTCACTGTCTACAATATCTACTTCAGCTAATCTCATTTGACTATCCATTGTATGGGTAGCACATGATAAACATGGGTCGTAAGCTCTGATAACCATTTCCATTAAGTTGAAAATTTTATCATCTACTTCTACACCAGGTTTGATGTAATCTTTAGCAACTTGATGAATACCCATTTCCATAGCCGGGTTGTTTTGGATTGTAGCAACAACAATGTTAGCTTTGCTAGTTAAACCATTTTCATCAGATTCATAGTGGTGGATTAAAGTACCACGAGGAGCTTCAACAATACCTACACCTTTACCTTCAGTTCTTTCTAATTCATCTGGGAATTTTTGACCAGATAAATCTTCTTCTAATGCTGCAGCAGCACATTCAGCAGAT
>ONSJ01000064.1 GCA_900320515.1 uncultured Methanobrevibacter sp.
GTAGCTATTCGTGTAGTCCTAATGAATCACATTAAAAAAAATCATTTGGAAGAGTTATTGAAAGATTTGGAAGATATATACTAATCTTCAATACTTTCAACATACATCAAAGGATAGTTTAACTCTTCAATGAATTCAATTCTTATTATTGCAACAACGTCATCTACTTTTGTATGGATTTTAACGTCGAGCATATCTCCTGTAAGGGAGGTGTAGTCAAATTCGGTCATGGATTCCTCAAGCTTATCGAATCTTATTTCAACTTCCACCTTTTCGATTGCAGGCTGAAGGCTCAGTGATTCCTCCATGGCCTTTTCCAGGCTTTCCTTTGTGTCCTTGTTTACAGGTGTTCCTACAAACTGGTGGAACAATGCTCCCATACTGATTGCGCCTTCAAATATGGCGCGTTCACGTGTTGTTATGTTTGAAAAGTATTTTTTGTCTATATCCATCCTGACCCTCCATTTAAGAATATTATCTTGTCATATATCCACTCTGACGGCATTGGATTTATGCAGCAGTAGAACAGCACAAATGAGATGATTAAAACTGTTGCCAGAATGTATATTCTGTTGTCCTTCGGATAGAAGAAGCTGAATGCGAGTCCAATCACCAGGAATATCGCAGTAATTATCAGTGCGTTTGATGCCTGAGGGTTGTCTTCAAGCACTTGTGTATTGATTGGCCCCTTGTCAACAATGTCTCCTTGAACGATTATCCTGTTTTCAGTCGAACCGATAGGGTCGCATGTAATCAGATATGCTGAATCTGATCCTTCAGGAACGAAGTTATAGGTTGCAGGCACTATTTTTGTGTCAACCACCTTATATTTAATCTCTCCGACTCCCGGCCATTCAAGAATGAATGTATCTCCAACGCCCAATTCATTCAGCCTCAGGAATGGTGAGCCCTGAAGTGTCCTATGTCCGTACAACGCAACCGGATTTTTAGTTGGTGTGTTTTCTCCCGGGTCGCTTAAAACTCCGTAATTTAAGGATTCATTGTTTATCTTTTCATTGACTCCGATTGAGGGGATTATGATTTTGGGAGAATCTGCATTGATGGTTTTGTCCACAACGACCTTTGTTGAAAAGTAATTGACTTCTCCCATCGCATATAATCCTATTATCAAAAGACAAATGATAACAATTATTGTTGAAATGCTAGGCTTGTTCATGCTATCAACTTTGTTGATATTATTATATATTAATTGTGATATGTTTCGCTGATTTCTGTCACCATCCAATCCGGTGCCTCTGATGTTGGAATTGTCAGGACAATATTTTCCATATTGTTTATTATGTAACTGACCTTGTCCTGCGGTGCCTCAATCAAAAGCATATATTGCGCATCCAGATCTCCCAGGTTGATTTGTCTTTCGTAATTTGACAGCTTCACTCCATAATCGTCAAGCATCTTAAAGGTTTTTTTCTCATCATATCCGTTGATGATCGATGCCTTAATCATTTCCAGCACGTCTGATGAAAATGCTTTCGTATTTTCACGGGGATTGCTGGTGTTCCCCTCAACTGTCATTTTTGATTTTGAATATTCGGAATCGATTTCTCCGTTTTCCTCATATCTCATTATGGATATTACTGTACATCCTCTGATTTCGGGTGATGTGGAGTTTGTAATGTTTTCGTCTGTTGAGTTGGAATTTGTATAGATGTCTACAACACTGCCTTCCTTTACAAGGCCCGCTCCAGCCTGAAGCCGTGAAACCAGAATAGGTACCGAAACGGTATTGGGTTCATCAAATTTTATTTGGGAGAGAATTTTTGCATCATTCTCATTAACGATTTCCATTGCTTCGTATATTGAAATGATTGTGCTTTTGCTTTCGTTTTCGTAAACTACCATTGTCCTGTTGTATTTGTCCTGATGAAGATTTATTGATTTTTTGTGATGTTCCTTCCAGTCCTTTGTTGCAGGGGTCATAATGTTTATTGACTCGACTTCATGTGCATTTCTTGCGTCGTTAATCTGATTTTCAATTAGCAGTGCATTGGCCGAATCTGTCAGTGCTCCGGAATAGAGGTCATGAAGCTCATTCAACTTTGTTGTTTTTGCAAGTGACAATGCCTCCTGTGAAGGTTCATAGATTATGAAATAATAGGCCGTTATTATCAATGTCACAAGAATCAATGTCGTAATGATTATGCCTATCTTTCTTTTTTTCTCATTGTCAGTGATATCGATTGATTTTGGAGATAAATAAATTCCAATTTTTCGATTCAGCTTTTTCAGTGGTGTTAATTCATCATTTTCTTCTTTTTTCGGCGGTTTTTGAAGTTCGCTTGAAATTTGTTTTTTCAGTTCCTGTGTCTCTTCAAAACCTTTAGGATATAATGGATCACGTGGTTTTTTGGTATTCATTTTCAATACTCCTAAATTCAGTTATATGGATGGTTAACTTAATTAAATAGGAGTAATATTCCTTATCTTTTAATTAAATTAATTATTAGGTAGTAAAGACAGAATAACAGCAATATCAATGCAGGTACATTAATATTGTATATTATGATGTTGATTGGAAGAATCAAAATCACTATTAATATTGCGGATATTGCAATTACTGGAATGTTGTCGAATTTCGGATATCTGATATTGCATATCATAAGCAATGAAATAATGGCGCTCAATATCAATGCAACATACGGATTGAATAATCCGCTCAGATAATATGTGGCCAATACAAGTGATATTCCAGGAATCGGAAAGCCTATGAAGTCCTTTGTATCGATCTTGCCGGCAATTACATTATATCTGGTCAATCTTAAAACTCCACAAATAACAATAAATAAGCTAATGATAACTACTATTGCCTGAAATATGCCTGGGGTGGTGTTAATGCAACTGTAAAGAAATGTTGCAGGTGCTACTCCGAATGAAATGATATCGGACAAAGAATCGATATTTTTCCCGAAGCCTAAATCGTCCTGTCTATTTGTTTTGCGTGCTACCCAACCATCTGAGGAGTCAAATATGATTGCAATAATCATGAGGATTGCTGCTAGCTCAAAATTGTGATTGATTGAGCTAATGATTGATAGAAATCCTGAACTCATATTCAGCAGGGATATGATGTCGGATATCGCTATAAAACTTTTCATCTCTGTGTTCATGCTACTCATAATTCAACTCCAGTATTACTTTCTACTTCATTTCTTATTAATGTTACCTTCTAATCCGTGTAATTTTTACCCATATTCGTATTTATTAATGTAGGCATGTTAGTTTTACCCAATTTGAAAAATTGTTTTCATTTATTATTATTTACTTATTGTTTTGAACTACCTCGACTTTGTAGAAGTCGAGGATTCCTAGATTTGTTTTTTTGTGCCACTTGTTTATTTGGTGTTTTCTAGGCTATCCCCGTAGTCCCACCGGTTTAAAATATTAATGGCGGCGTTAATGTCATGGTCTAGTGTTTTACCGCAGTTTGGACATTTCCATTTTCGTGTTTTCACATCTAATTCATGTTTGATGTTTGCGCAAAAATGACATTTTTTTACTGGTATATTTTGCATCTACAAATACTACGCCTTCTGCTTGAGGTTTGTGCCTAGCGAATTTGTCTTGTAGTTTAGTTATGAATTTTGTAAGTGGAAACACCATGTTTTGCTCGCCACCAATCAATATTTTAATTTTTGAGTAATTTTTCTCAAATACTATGGTATCATATTTTTTGACCATTTTCTGTTGAAAGTTTCTCCTATGTAGTCGTCAAGTTTATTGGATCGTTGATGATACCATTTTAATAGTCTGATTTTTCTGTTTTTTTCCATTTTTTGCTTCCATTTGTGCATTTGGCCATTATCCGGTTGATTAATTTGACCATTTGGTTTTCATGGTCAATGTCAAAGTATTCCTTTTCCTCATCGCTTGTGACCAGCCAG
>ONSJ01000063.1 GCA_900320515.1 uncultured Methanobrevibacter sp.
TTTATATCTATAATAATAGATTGTACTTCATAGTATATAAAATTAAAGGAAAAATAAATAAAAAAAATTTAAAAATTAGTGAGTTCGTGTCCCACCCTCCGTTTAAAAAAAAATAGGCAAAAAGGAAGTTAAATATTTTCAGTTAACTCCCCATTTAATCCAAAATTACTTCAACAATGTGTTTGAATGCTTCCTTTGACTCTGAAACCAATGGGTAAATGGCATAGACATGAGTCATCTCTTCACCAACATTAAGTTCAGCATCAACACCCTTATCCTTTAGTTTGTTATAGAATTTCACGACATCGGGATAGAATATTTCATGGGTCCCTACAAAAAGCGTTGTTTTTGGAAGCTTGTCCACTTCCCCAAAGAGCGGACTTACCTTATAGTCTTTCGAATCAAGTTCAGCCGCCCATGTTTCACCCATTTCACGCAGTCCGTCCACACCAAGCATCGGGTCAAATTCCACCTCATCATAATCTCCAGACATTGACACATCAAGCCAAGGAGATATTAAAATTAAGTTTTCAGGCTGGGGCAAATCAATGACAGCCAAATGTTCAGCAAATGCCGCAGACAATCCCCCTCCCGCTGAATCTCCCATGATTATGATAGGCTTATCTAGTTCAAGAAAATATCTGTATAGCTTTTCAACGATTTCATAGGTCTCTTCATAGGTATGGTTTGGAGCAAGCGGATATATTGGAGCAAATACACATGCATTAACCTTTTTTGCAAGCTTATCGCAAAAGGAAATGTGAACAGACTTAATTTCGTTGACATATATTCCTCCATGAAGATAAATGACCAGACGTTCACAGTCTTCAACCTCATTGAAGATTACCATCTGGCATCCGAACATGTCCCTTGTTTCAACCTTAGTGCGGTATATTCCTTTCGGTATTTTATAGGGTTCGTCTTCTTCAAGAGAACGCTCCTGCATATGCTCATCAGCTTTATCTGCATCGTCAACATATTCACGATGCTTTTTGTCCAGTGCAGTTTCCACAATCTTTGACATTCTTGACATTTTTCACACCACCAATAATTTTTAAATGAATTTAGTCTCTTTTCTTCTCAAACCAGGCTTCAGACCTTACTCGGGCATTTTCACGTATGTTAAGATAGAAGAAAGAATAATCACATCCATGATAGCTTGCAGGTCCAAAAACATGGTCTAATTCTGGAAGTCCTAAGAGTTTTGAGGTAGTATACTCTTCAAATGCCGGATTCATCACCATAACTGAACCTCTTTCAAGGTCAAGCACTGCATCCGCTTTGATTGGCAATTCATCCATTCCTTCATCTGCCAGATGAGGTACGAAAGTTCCAAGATTCAGCTCTGCACTTGCAGGGGTTTCATCAACACGCCAGTTAAGAGGATTTATTGAAATTGCGCCCGGAGAAATGACAAGTGAGTCCCTGCCTTTGTTCGCAGGCCCTTCAGTATTCCATGAAACGACCACACCTAAATCATCAGCGGACTGCGCCGCTTTGATGTGAGGATTTTCCTCCAGATATTTCTTAGTTAAAGAGTCGCCAATGCAATAAGCGGCAATCATGTTTTCATAGTAATCTGGATGCTCTTTCATATACTCCGATAAGACCATGTAGCATAGCCTTGATCCCTGTGAATGCCCCGCAAAGAAATATGGCCGTCCGTCATTCAGATTTTCAAAATAATAATCCAAAGCGGCATAGACATCTGTTCTCGGTTCGGCCCATTCCGCATCATACACTTCCTCAAAGCTCATCATTGGAAGTTTCAAACCATTGACCTGCCTCCAGTATGGTGCAAAAATATTTGCAACATCCTCAAAAGCAGTGGCTTCATGGGCAAAATTACGTTTTGCCCCTTCAATCATTGACAGGTTGTCAATGTCACAGATGACGTCGGCTTCCGGGTCATTGCAGCTTGAAGGGTAAAGAAATATCAAATCTACTGATTTATCTGGATTTTCCGGCAGTGCAAGCCAATGTTTATTTTCAGAATAGTCTGGTGCAGTTCCTGTAAATGGTTTTTCGAACATTTATTTTTCCTCCGAATTCATATATTGCATCTGAAAATATACAATTTAAAACAAAGCAATCATAAATTATTAAAAAAAAAGTAAGAGGCAATGAAATTATTCATCACCATATTTTTCATTGAACTCTTCTTTCTCGGTTGCAATTTTTCCTTCTAAAGTGCCAACCAGGTGGCCGGTTTTTTCTTTAAGTCCTGCAATGTTTTCTTCAATCATGGCCAATTCAAGTACATCACCCAAATCGTCCTGAAGATTTGCAATCAATTCATTTTTAGCCATCTGGATTCTTAATTGTGTCCTTAAGAAGATTTCTTCCAAAAGATTGGAAGCCTTAAATAAAATTAAATCGGCAGGAGCCACTTCATTTGCAATAGCCAAGTCAACATCTTCTGATAATACTGCTATTGCTAAATCAGCATCTTCAAAAGCTTCATCTACACGAATATCCGCTAAATTAATATGTGCTTCTAGTTTTCTTTCAGCCATTTCTTGTTTTCTTGCTAATTTCTTTTCTTCTCTTTTGATTTTAGCGTTGGATTTTTTCTCTTCCATTTTCAATATTCTTTCTTCTCTTTTGATTTTGCTGGATTCTTTAGTTTCATCCACTTTTTCTTTAAATGTCTTTTTTTCCTCATCTGACATAAATTTTCACCCCATATATATTTAAATTAATTAAGACAGCTAACTGTCTGTAAGATTAAATGTCAGTTTTCCGGTTCCGTTATTGGTTATCTGCATCTCACTGCATTGCGGATGCAGCTCGCCTAAAAGGCTTTTTGCCTCAGTTGCATCCATGTGCTGCGGCAGGTATCCGGAAATGCGAATAGGATAGACTGTGCATGTGCACTCGTCACCGACCAGGTCCATCCCCACGAAGTAAGCCACATGAGTCTCCTCGTTTGACTGGTCGAATATGAAATTGCCCAGGCTGTAGAAAATAGGCTTGCCGTTGTACATCTCGGCTCCCTGAGGCACATGAGGGTGTGAGCCTACAACCACATCTGCACCGTAGTCTATAAGCTCATGGGAAATCCTCTTCTGGTCATCGTTGGCGTAGTTGAGATACTCGTTTCCGTAGTGCATGAACACTATAATCAAATCAGAATCGTTGTGCTCGCCGATCTGCTTTTGAGCATTTTCGGAGGAATATGCTGAATATCCCGGATTTGAACCGTTTGCAATAGGCATCACATCCTGTGAATATTCGCCGAAGTTTTCTGAATCCATATAGTTGAGGATTGTAATCTTCCTTCCGTTGATATCCTTCACGACAGCCGCATGGGCCTCGTCCTCTGAGTTTCCGGCACCGATAGGAGTGATGTCGGCCGCCTTGAGGTTTTCCACTGTATCCCTCATACCGTCGATTCCATAATCGAATGCATGGTTGTTTGCAAGGGCAGCAACTGTCAGGTTGTTTGCCTTTGCAAGGGGAACGAAATCCGGAGAGCACTTGAGGGGCACGTCTCCCTTCACCGCATTTTCGGAAGTGGTTGCGGCATTCTCAAAGTTGATTAGAAGCAGATCCACATTGGAGATGACATCACTTACGCCCGCAAACGGTGATGAATCGGTGCTCAATACACCTTCCATGTTACGTGCAAACATCACATCTCCGGTAACCGCAATGGATACGTTTTCCTTTGGACCCATATTGAGAACTGAGCTTGACGGATTGAATACTGTCGCCCAGACTGCAACTATGACCAATAATACGATTATGATTAATAGGATATCTCTAAGTTTCATTGCAAATAGTTATATCTTTTATAGTAAATAATTATATTGAAAAAATTGCCCATATTCAGCAGTTGCCCTTTGCAATTTCAAGAACCCTTTCAAGGGGAACTTCAAAGTTTTGTGAAATTTCCTCAGGGCTTTGGGTTTCAAGAAGCTTCAGGATGAATTTCTCTTCTGTTTCTGCACGGCCAACCTCATACATCTTTTCAAACCCTTTTTTAAAAGCTTTTTCTTCAGCCCTTTCAAGTTCGCCGGCTATTCCTGCAATTCTAATCTGTTCTTCAAATGGTTTTATTTCTATCTTTGACATTTCAATCACTAATAAATCTTTGTTTTTTAGGCATTATCTGATTATCCTGGTGATGCTGCCTTATCCGACCATGTCAATGTATATGTTAGCTTTTACAGTCAATCAAATCATTTCAATTTCTCCATATTCATAATTTTGTATCCGATATTAATAAACATTGCTATTAATTGCACCTCCCCTCTATTGACCAATTCAGGATTAAAAAACAAAGAATTATCCTGTCTTTTGACTTTTTTAAATGGAAATGATTCGGTATTGAACATGAATCGTCCTTAAAGTCCGTGTAGAACATTAGTGTGTAAAAAAAGTGATGTGAAACGAATAATTGTTGATTCAGTGGCCCTAAAAAAAATAGAAAAAATGAGGATAGGGCATCCTCATACGAAGTGTATTGTGAATGTTGACGGCATGTATTTCTTGTCACCGGCAAACTTCATGACCACTGTGCTTCCTGAAGGGGAGCCTGTAATGGTAATCTTTTTGTGTTTAAGCTCATTACCGTTCATGTCTTTTACATAAGCGTTGACGCTTCTTGATCCGAATCCCCAATAGGAGTAGGTGGTGAACATGTAGTGGTATCCGACACGGGTCGGCATCCTTTTGGTGACCTCAATTGAAGCCTTGGCTGAGGCCTTCTTGAAGTTCTTGTTTCCCTTGAATGTTATTTTGACCTTATGTTTTCCGACTTTTATCTAAATGATGCAAGAATACCACGACCTCTTCAAGGTCGTGGATGAATTGCAAGTTGGGCTATACCTTTGTGAATTGTTATTTATTGGGTTTCATTTGTCATGATAATTGATTTTAATATTTTTTTGTATGGGTATTTGTAATTCAGTGTACTTTCAGTTTTTTTTGGGGGCATTTATTTTTGTATTTTTTTGATATGTATCACTTTTACAATGGAAAATTTGTAGTTTCATTTGTATTTCACGGGTGTTTATTTAATGTTTCTTGTTGTTTTTTAAACATTTTAGTTGATTTTTGTGGGCGATATTACTTTTCAAATGCTCTCTGTGATAAGAGGATTAATAGTGTGGTGTTTTTTTATGGTGGATGTTAAAAAGGGAATTAAGGTTAAGATTTATCCTACTCCGGAGCAGAAGGATATGTTTCATAGGAATTTTGGTTGCTGTCGCAAGGCCCATAATGTCGTTCTTGACAAATACAATAAAATGCACAGTAAAGATTCCAACCTAAGACC
>ONSJ01000060.1 GCA_900320515.1 uncultured Methanobrevibacter sp.
AAGGAAAATCCACATATTATTATGAATGGAAATGCTTTGACGAAAAAATAGGCATGGCCTAAGAATCTCCAGCTTCTACAAGCCGGAGAGGTTCAAATATCAATAAAACATAATTAATAAACGATATGAATTTAAATTCATATCTTTTGATGAACATCAATCATTTTAAAATCTCCAAAATGTTGGAATATATTCCATTATAGGAAGTATATGCACCATTACTTCCAACCCCCTATTTTTATTTTTTAAAATCAGTTTTCAAGCAACATCAATACAATTATGATCCTACCAATTAAAATTGTTTACCAATTGTTTAATTTTGAGATTATAAATATTAAATTTTAATCTTAAAATAAGAGACATATTTACGTTTTTAGTTTCTTCAAAAAAAATTGTTAAACAAAGTCATAATTACCCCAATACCACACTGAAAAATCGAATAAAAAGATTTATATATAATCAAAACAAAAGTAATAATCGATATGAAGTATATTTCATATCTTGTGATGAACATCAGTCAAACATTTTATAATCTCCAAAATGATACGAATATGTTCATGGAAGTAGAATCACAACTACTTCCAACTCCCCCCGATTTTTAAAAAATTAAACATCATCAAGTATTTTAGAGTCAGCTCCAGCAATTTCCACCAGGTATTCCGCTTCAACAATATGAAGCTTTGATGGAATGACAATGCAATGGAGAGGCCCTCCAAAATCAAAATCAATTAAATCAGAAATTTTTCCGGCCTTTACAATTACATCCTTAGAGCCGACACGGGCAATGCCCATGGCCAATGTGTCAGGAGTAATCAGCCCTTCACGATCCAAATCATCATAAATGTTCATCAAATACTCCAAACCCTGATTTACAGTCATGTAGCGATCTTTGTGAGCCTGAATATCAAGCAAAACCAGAGTATGCAAATCCATTTTAAGATTTTCCTCGATAGCCTCATATGGAGATTTTGGATAGAAGTTATAATCCGGAAATGGTATTGTTGTCACTTTTCCGAACTTATATCCTTGAAGACCTGAAATGGCAGGTGCTGAGGATAATATGGAAGATCCGTGAATCACTTCAAAATCGATCCCTTTTTTAGAGCATTGAACCAGAAAATCGCTATGGGTTGTTGCTATTAAAGGGTCCCCACCAGTGATTAGTGCAACATCAGCAGTTTTTGCCTCTTCAATGAATTTATGCTCTTCTTCAACCTCGCCACGAACCAAAACTTCAATTTTTTGACCAACCAACTCTTCGATGGCTTCAAAACTTGAACCGAATAAGCGTGATGTGAAAAATTCGGCATAAATTTTATCAACATTTTTTAAACATTCCAATCCCTTAAGAGAAATATCTTTTTCATCAAATAATCCTAAACCGACTAAATAAAACATGATATTATTTATATAATCTAAACATAAATAACTTTATGAAATGTGTAAAGGTTCCATTAAGAGAAATAAACAACACCCGCATTAAATTAATGTCCGATGGATTAATGAGCATGGAATATAGAATAAAAACAACCGATGAATATGGATATATTCCCATTACAGATGATATTGAAGGTTATGCCATTGAAGATATCGAATTAGAACCTGTGAAACGGGTTCCTCATAATTTTGCTGAAATACTTGAAGATGAGTTGACCCCTGAGGAAATTGAAAATCTGAAAACCTCCTTTGACACCATTGGAGATATCGTTATTTTGGAAATACCTGATGAGCTACAGGACAAAAAGCAACTTATCGGAGATGCGGCATATAAATTCACCAAAAGAAAAGCGATTTACATGAAAAAAAGTGCTATAAAGGGAACCATCAGGGTGCGTGATTTGGAGTTTCTCTCAGGTGTGGACGATTCGCTCACCATCCATAAGGAGCATGGCGTCAGATTGAAATTGGATGTTCGGGAGGTTTATTTTTCACCAAGACTTGCAACCGAAAGAAAAAGGGTCATGGAAAGCGTGAAAGATGGTGAAAAAATCCTTGATATGTTTTGTGGAATCGGACCGTTTCCTATTGTCATTGCAAGAAACAAAGATGTCAACATCACTGCAGTCGACATCAACGAAGCGGCAATCAAATATCTGGATGAAAATGTAAAGTTGAATAAACTGAAAGGAAACATTGAAAGCCATTGCGGAGATGTGCGGGAAGTAAGTAAAGGATTTAAAACAAAATTTGACAGAATAATCATGAACCTTCCAGGCCTTGCATACAGTTTCCTTGACGTTGCAATTGATTTGATTGAAGATGACGGAATAATCAATTATTATGAGTTTTCAGATTCATATGAACAGGGAATAAAACGATTGAATGAAGCGGCAAGCGGTGCAGGAAAAAAAGTAGAGATTCTCAATACCCGAAAAGTCAAATCGATTTCACCTGACGAATGGCATGTGTCAATCGATGCAAAAATTAAAAAATAAGAAAATTATTAATCATATTGATTAATAATTAATTTAGAACTGGATTCTGTTACCAGTCCAGAGATCATCATCATTAAACGCATTATATTTCTTTTCATCTTCAATATATTGTTCCATATCACGATACAGCTTTACTCTAAAAATATCAGGATATGCAATATATAGCATGTCACCGTTGTCTCTGGTTTCTTTTACGTAAGTTTCTGCAAACTCAATGATTGTGTCCTCTTCTTTGTTAAAATGATGGACCTCATTAGCGCATAATATTTTAAAATGTACAAAATCGCCTTTCAATAACTCTTTTACTAAATCCTTAATTAAAGGTGGAAAATTTTCTGATTTTTTACTTTTAATCTCCATATAATCCCTCAATACAATTTAACAATTCAAATCTCTAAGTATTACAAAATCCGTAACTTCTAATCAAATTGATTGGTATTGTGTAGAGATTCTCATGAATGTTATTTAATATTTTAAATTTAATTGCTTAAATACTTTATACTGAAAAAAAGATTTGAGAATTATTGTCTAAATCGGGTCAATAATTCCCTTTTCAGTAATGATTCCAGTAATCAATTCTTTTGGAGTGATGTCAAATGCAGGATTGATGACCTCAGTACCTTCCGGACAGATCCTTGCTCCTCCATAGAATCGGACTTCATCACCATCCCTTTCTTCGATGACAGTATCATAAATGTTTATATCATTGTCGAAAGTGGAGTAAGGTGCGGCCACATAAAACGGAATGTCGTGATGTTTTGCGGCAAGGGCCACCATAAATGAACCCACCTTATTGACAACACCACCTTTTGCAATCCTGTCAGCGCCGATAACGACCTTGTCAATCATGCCCTGAGACATCAGATATCCTGAGGCGACATCTGGAATCAGCTTTACCGGAATGTTTTCCTGCTGCATTTCCCAGACGCTTAAGCTTGCACCCTGTCCACGGGGACGGGTTTCATCACATATAACATTAATGCTTTTTCCGGCATCCCGTGCTGCTCTAAATACTCCCAAAGCAGTACCGTAATCAACACAAGCAAGTGCACCGGCATTGCAGTGAGTCAATACTGTGTCTCCATCATCAATTACCTCAGCACCATATTTTCCAATAGCCCTATTTGTAGCCATATCCTCTTCATACATTTTTAATGCTTCTGCAAGTGCATCATCACTATTGAGGACCCGGTCAACCGCCCAGAACAGGTTGACTGCTGTTGGCCTTGCAGCCTTTATTTCATCTGCAGCCTTGGACAAGTCAACACCTTCGAGGTCTGCCAATGCCATTGCAAAAGCGGCGCTAACTCCAATAGCCGGAGCCCCACGTACAGTCATATTCTTAATCGCTATTATAGCATCCTGATAATTATCACAATAAACATAAGTTAACTCATCAGGAAGTTTTCTTTGATCAATAAGTTTTAATTTATTATCTTCCCATTCAAGTGTTTTCATTTTAACACCCAATAATTTAAAAAAAAGTTTAAAAAATATGAAAGCATAATTAATGTTAGTTTCTAATTTTTGTTATGCAAAAATGCATAGAGTATTTATAATTATGCTTCCCGTCTAATTTAATATCCAAAAATGGATTGATTAGAGATGTATTTAAAATACATCTACATAATACTTTTTCAATTATCCTTTATAAATTTTTAGAAAAAACCTTAAAAAAACATGATATTTAAGGCAACCTAAAATCAATTAAGCATTTTCGGTCATGATAGGCACTACTTGTTTTTTACGTGATACAATGCCTTCAAGTAATACGGTGTTATCTTCAAGTATTACACCATATGCCTTTTCGACTAAAGAGGCATCTTTGCCCAATGCAATGACCTGCGAATTGCTGTTTACGATATCAGTGATTAAGAGCATGAACAAGTCCAAATCTTCCTCTTCGATGATTTTGTTCATTCCTGCTTCCAAATCATCCTTCATAGCCATAACATCGCTAATGTCTGCTGTGTTTACCTGATTAACAATTGATTTTACATCTTTAAAGTCGATTTGCTTAGCATCAAGGGCCAAAATCTCATCAATAGTGAAACTGCTTAAATCGGTACCTGCCTTAAGCATTTCCAAACCATATTCTTCAGCATTGATTTCAGCAATTTCAGCAAGTTTTTCAACTGCAATCTTATCATCTTCAGTTGTGGTAGGTGATTTTAAAAGCAAAGTATCTGAAATAATTGCAGATACCATCAATGTAGCAATCTCTTTTGTAATTTCCACATCATTCTCTTCATATAATTTGCATAAAATGGTTTCAGTACATCCTACCGGTTCAAATCTTAGGAATAATGGATATGAAGTTTCCAAAGCAAGCTTGTGGTGATCAACGACTTTCAGTATGTTTGCATTTTCCAGGTTATCAACTGATTCGGCAGGAGAGTTGTGGTCAACCAAAATAACATTGGCACCATCTTCAACACTTTCCAAAAGTTCCGGTGCTTCTATGCCCAAATAATCTAAAATGAATTCAGTTTCTTTGTTGATATTTCCTAATCTGTAGGCCTTAGCTTCACTGTTGCCTAATTCCTTTTCCAAGTTTGTCATTACCAAACTTGATGTGATTGAATCGCTATCAGGACTTTTATGTCCAAAAACAAAAGTTTCTACCATATTATTTCTCCTCATAATCTATAAAATTAATGTTAATATCAGTTATTAATTTATCTTTTTCATCTATATTTAACTTTATTGTGCAAGAATTCACCTGCCGGGTTAAGGCGAAGATGAATTGCAGTTTAATGGGACAGAATTAATTTTAATAATTATTTTTTCAGGGGACAATTTTAACATTTTTTCGATTACACCAATTTTTTTTAAATATTAAAAGGATTATAAATATAATCAATTGAATTTTAACTAACTTCTCAGCATAGCAATTATAATGCTGACAGTAAAGGAGGAAATGACATGAAACTTAAACATTTGCTATTAATAGTTCTGGTGATATTGTGTGTGTTTTTGTTCTTTCTGATATCAATAGACCAATCTGACAATAGCCAAACAACAACAATACTGGGACCCAAGGGCGATTTTTCCATGGCCGCTACAGGAGACGTGATGTTTGCAAGAAACATGCCTGGAGTAATAAGTCAGGACTCCTCACCATTTGAAGGGGTGAAGGATGTAGTCTCAAACGTTGATTTGCTCTTGGTGAACTTTGAAAATGCAGCAACGACAACGGAAAATGCTGTTAAAGGCGATTTCCCATTTAAATGTGATCCAAGCTATGTTCCACTTTTAAAGGTTACTAACAATACGGTTGCTGCCCTTGCGAATAACCATGCTCTGGATTATGGCGTTGACGGCATGCACGATACCTTGAAATATCTAAATGAATCAGGCATCTCTTCAGTGGGTGCAGGAGACAATGAGGATGCCGCACACCAGCCTGTTGTTAAAAACATCAATGGCCGTAAGGTGACCATACTGAATTATATGGATGCCAATGACTTTTCAGAATACGATTATGATACAATACCTTATGCAAACGGATCCCATTTCGGCTATTCTGCTTATGACCGTGCAGATGCACAAAAACAAATCAGCGAAAACAACGATTCAGATTTGATTGTTGCAATGCTTCATTACGGAAATGAATATTCAACATCCCCAAATGACGACCAGATTAGGATATCACATGAACTGATTGATGACGGCGTGGATGTCGTAATAGGTTCCCATCCGCATGTTCCTCAGGGAGTGGAGATGTACAATGGAAAACCGATCTTTTACAGTCTAGGCAATTTCATTTTCGATATGTCAGGTGGAGATATGGACTCCACATACTTTGTGAAAATCGATTTGGTCAACAACACCGGAGAATGTACACTCTATCCGGTTTACAATTCAAATTTCCTTCCTCAGAGAATGGATGCCGAAGCGGGAAAGACATTTATAAAAGGCCTTACACCATTGCCTTCCGAATTAAATGTGACTGATGACGGAGTTGGAAAATTAAGATTTAATC
>ONSJ01000056.1 GCA_900320515.1 uncultured Methanobrevibacter sp.
ATTTTAAAAGGAATAAAAAGAAAATAGAGGATAATTTAATAGTCAAATAGAAAAAATAAGTAAAATTATCAAATTAAGGATTTATTGACAAACCCCTTACAATTTTAACCTTTTTTGATAGGTTAGACATCTTATAGGTGTCATTACCATCATATGTGAAATTAACAGTATAAGAGCCTAGCTTAATTTTATTAAGTTTTAATTTTGCAATACCTTTTTCATTTGTTTTTACGCTGTATTCATTAATTTTCCCTTTTATATTAATGATTTTCAAGTGAACTGTTTGATTGCCAATAGGAGTTCCATTTAAATTCGTAAGTTTTATTTTAATAGAAGAATTTTCCTTTATTGAAGACTTGCTGACCATTTTGATTTTAGTATCCTCTTTTGAAACATTAAAGTTTAAAAATAGTGCTGCAACAACTGCAACAACTATTATAACTATTATTATTGCAATAACTTTCTTATCCATAATTATCTCCCATCAGTCATGATAAAATCCTGCTTTTTCATCCCAATGATCTCCATAACCTCTATAATGACCCCCATGAGCAGTAGTATATCTCCAACCATATTTATCAGCTTCCTCACGTGTTATTCCACTCGAATCGACTGCCGGCCTATAATCCTCACTACTTGATTGTGATGATTGACTTTCAGTATTTTGTGATGAAATTGTCTTTTCAACTTTTTTCTTTTCCTTGATTTTCAATTTCTGGGTTGCATTGTCACCAGTTAAATTATCATTTCCACCATATGTTACATTTACATTATATTTTCCCTTCTTCAATTTCAAATCAAGCGTTGCCTTTCCTTTGGAATCAGTTTTAACGACATCATCAACAACCACCTTGCCATTCTTGTCGGTGACTGTGACATTGACAACTTCCTTGGATATTGGAGTGTCGTTCAAATCAGCCAGCTTGATTGACAATTTTCCGCCTTTATACTGCTCCTTGTCGCTTGTAATCTTAATCTTGCAAGGCGCCTTTGTATGGGTCGGATTCAACAGCATGAATCCGATTGCCGCTGCAAGAACAACAATTACCACAATCAATATTATAATTATATTCCTGTTTTCCATAATATCATGTCCATAACATTTTACATACAATTAACACTGTGTTAACCATAAGTATATAACAATTCCGACACAATTTCAAAACTTCATCCCATACCAAATCATGAGAATTGAATTCATTCACACATACAATACGATAATTTTGAAATAATGATTCATCAAAGTGACGCTTGAATAAAAAAACAGCAAATAATCAAAGCAAAATTTAAGCATTGCATGGTCAACTTTGCAGTGAAAAATAAAAAAAGCAAGCAAGTGCAAAAGCAGCTTACTTGTCTGTAATCTCTATTGATGAAGCCATATCCTTAAGTGTATCCAGATCTACTTGATTTGAAATGATTGTGAAAGTTTTTGGGGCTTCATGGAAAATGACTTCATTTGTTCCGTTTCCGGAAATGGCATATATATCATCATCAACAGATACATCGGCACCGGACTGTTTCAGGCCATCAACAGTCTGCTTTACCACCTTATCGTCAAAGGCTTCATTATTTATATACTGTATGGTGATGTTATTGACTTCATCCGTATAATATACTGTGTCTGCAACCACTTTTTCATCGAGATTTTCTGTATCTCCGAAATCAGAATCATTAGGAACATCCATCTTGAAGAAACCATAGAAATTCTGTGATTTCAATTCCTTGTTTGCGCTTGCAGGTGCAGAATCGGAAGTTCCATTATCTGATTTGTCATCACCGAAATTCGCACTTTTAGCAATAGTTTTGGCCTCTTGCAAATCATCGGCGGTGATTTTGACAAGCACATCATCGGAATGGAATATTATGATATTGTCATTCTTCTCTTTGAATATGGTCAAATCACCGTCTGTTCCGACCTTATCGTATGTCAGATGGTCGACATATTCATCGAAGCTGTTGTAGTTTTTTTCATGAATATCATCAATTGTGAAATACTCTATTTTCAAGTTGTTTGCCTTGTCGTTAAATGTGTTTGTGCCGACAGGATGCCTGTCGAAGTCATCGCTTGGAACGTCCATGGTGAACTTTCCGTCAAAATCGTAGGAATGCAGATCCGCTGCACACACAGAGCATATCAGCATTCCAAGTACCGCTAGAAAAATCAATACTGCAAAAATCCTTTTCATAATTTATCTCCTTTTATTTCATTTAAAATTCTTTTACCTTCATCAGTCAATCGATATAGCCTTCCACGAGGCATTTCAGGATTGATGAGCTCTACCAAACCTTGTTCACGCAACTGTCTTAATGTAGCGCTTATGTGATTGTTCCCCACATCGCTTTTAATGGCAATCTTGTGGGGCATCATTATGCCGTCGCCGATGGCAAGAAGAACCCTCATGCGATAAGATGATTTCAAAACATAATTTTTCAACTAAAACCACCTAACCCAATCTATTTCCGCAGTTGGTGCAGAATGACTGGCCCTCAACAACTTCCTCACCACAGTTTGAACAGTGCAAATCCTCAACCATCTTATATCCGCAGCTTTTGCAGAAATTATCTCCTGGACTGGTTATATACCCGCATTCAGGACAGGCAAGGGGGTTGATTCTCTCTATCCTGTTGCCGCAGGCAGTGCAGAAGTTGGCGGTAGGGGCTACGAGATTTCCGCATTTCGAACATTTTTCGCCATCCTGATGGGAGCTTTTTGCAAATGCTGAAACAGGTTCAGGATTTCCTGAAGTGTCAATCGAAACCTGGGGAATGGAACCTGATTCATTTCCAATTCCATATTCATCTTTAGGAGAGGGAGTTTCCGGCAAAACGGGTTTTGAATAGTAATCGTCATCGGCCAGTATCTCATCCAATGATTCCTTCATGACGGCAATCCTTTTTGCATCTGAAGGATGTGTCGAGAAAAAATCAAAGGTGTTTGCACTGTTATTTGAAAAGACCTCCCAGAACTCAGGAACGACAGCAACATCATATCCGGCCAGATGAATCATTATCATTCCAAGCTTGTCCGCTTCGTATTCCTGGTCCCTTCCCCAGGGCTGTGTCAAAAGAAAATGGGAACCTACATCTGCAAGATTCACTGCTGTTCTTGCAATCGCACCTGCATTTCCAAAGCCCATCAAATCCAGGGCAAGGCTTCCGAACAATGATGCTGTTGTCAGCGTATTCTTTGTCTGCTGAACGCTGAACTTGGTTCTGGTATGGTCCAGCAATGCATGAGCCATTTCATGACCTAAAATAAATGCCAGCTTTTCCTCATTGTCTGCAATTTGAAGAATTCCCGAATAGACAATTATCTTTCCTCCAGGATAACAGCCGGCATTTATTTGACTGTTGTTGACCAGGTGAAACTCCCAGTCATAATAATCCTCAACATAATCATATCTGCCTATCTTAATCAGAAAATCCTCAACCGTCCGAATTAACTTTGAAGCCACACTCATCACAAGCTGGCCATCGGGAGTCTGGTCCAGCAACTGTGAAGCGTTGATTTCACTGTAATATGCCTCATAGCACATTTGCAGGAATTCATCGTCATTCAATGTGTCATAATGTTCCTTTCCCGTGAACGGATTAAGCGGACTTCTGTCATCTTTAGCCATTCATACACTCCCCAAAAAGGAAAAATCTACATGTCCGCCAAGCATTTAGCCTTGATTTCGTCAAATTCCTCTTGGGTGATAATGCCCATATCCAAAAGTTCCTTTGCTTCCTTAAGCTTAGCCATAGGACTTACTTCAGTCTGAACAACCTGGCTTGGCTGTGATTTGGAAGAGTTGATTTCAAGAATCTTATTGTTAACATAATCATAGATCTTGTTTGCCTCATCCTGATATTTCGGCAGGTAGGTCAACATGTTTTCGTTTTGGCTGAATCTGCTTGCAGCCATTCCCGGAAGCTCAAATTCAATAGTTCCGTTCACCATATCTGTTGCATCCCTTTTCTGGATACTGTTGATTTGATGGTAGTAAACCTTCTTAACACCACCAAAACCGCTCATATATTTTTTCATTGCGCTACCGCTGAAATTGAATTCAATATATTCTTCAAATATTGCCAAAGTTCCCTGCAACCCATTTATGAAGTACAAACATCCTTCAGGCCTTTCGATATTCTTATGTTCGCCGTGAGCATAGTTATCCATTTTCTTTTTAAAGCCCAAACCGGATCTTTTGATGTCACCGAATATGCTTCCGGTACTTCCCTGGTCTGCGTTTCCTGCAGATGCTGAACCATCCATGGGATTTCCACAACTGGCACAGAACTTTGCGTCATCTTCTATCTCATTTCCACAATTTGGACAAAATGCCATTTTAAATCACCTCTAAAATAAATTATCAATATCTATAGTGTCTTGCACTGCAATTCCATTTTTCATCTTTTCTGCGGAGTTGTATGCGTCATATATCGCATAACCCCATACTATAAGCCATGTAATCCATCCTATTATGACCATCATCAAAACGCCAGATATGATTGCCGCTATAAACAATATTATTCCCTTTTTGGTCAAACCAATATAGACCTGGCCCAAACCGATGATTAAAAAGGACAATAGGGCAGCCAATCCAGAACTTTTATCCGGATTTATGACGGCATTATTGGTGTTTTTGACCGCCTGCGCCACTCCATCTGTTGAAGTTCCGCATTCCGGACAGAATTTTGTACTTTTAGGCATTTCAAACCCACAATTAGCACAAAATTTGGTTTCACTAATATTTTCATTCTCTTCTTCAACAATTACTTCAGACCCGCAGTTTTTGCAGAATTTGGCTCCCTCATCAACTTCGGACCCGCAGCTTTGACATGTAACCATTACTTTTCACCTCTATTTTATAGTGTGTTAAAAGTGTGTTATCAATAAGATATATAGTTGTTATGGCATATATAAGCATTCCTTTTAAGTTAGACAAAAGTATATCATATGTGTAGTGACGAGAAAATTTTGGAAAAGGTTGCATTTGTTCTGGCATCCCAGCACAGAACCAACATAATGCTGTTCCTAAAAGATGATATGCATACTCCAAAACAGATTGGAGAAGCTATAAACGTTAGGACAAACCACATAAGCAATTTACTGTCCCAATTAAGAAAAAAGAATTTGGTGTATTGCGCAACACCAAATATTCGAAAAGGAAAACTTTATACATTAACCGATGATGGCAAAATTGTTTTAGATTACCTCAAATCCGGTTAAAAAAAATAGACGGGTTCAATAATTCCATTTGGTAGTGAAATCCACAATATCATATTCAGATGAATCAAGCAAATCCAATATCCGATAACATTCATCCAAGGCAAATGAACCCTCAAAAACGATAAGATATTCTGATTTTTTCATGGCCAAAACCCTCAAGAATCCCAAGCCATTCTCAAGATCGTCCACATTAACATATATTCGACCATAACCCAAATCCAACGCATTTTCAATTTCCCCAATAATATCTAAAGCAACTTCAACAGAGCCCATGAAAAACAACACCAAAACCGCTAATTAATAAAGGTGATGACATATTATAAAAAGGTTTAGATTTTGGGGTCAAATTCATCAAATGTTTCATAGATTATATTTCATCGGATTATTTCCAAATTTAGTTTCATATTAAATATCAGATAAGCCAGTCCATCTTATCATAGTCCCATATCTCATATACCATTAACACGCAGTCTTGTGAGTTTTCATACAGTTCAACCACTCTTCAATGCCGACCTCCTCAAAGCACTGAAGCATCTCATAGATTCTGACGCTTTCATATATGACGTTCCTTTTGGCCTTTGAGGACAGCACCCTGTCTGCGGTAATGTGTTTTGCCCCCGTGGCCTCATCTACGGCAAGCATTATATGGTAATATTTCTTTTTTAGAACCTTTTGAATGTCCATTGAGAAATGAAAGCAGTTGTCTTTAGTGTCGGATTTAATTCGGCACATTGAGCCGAGAGAAAATCGTTTGTAGTTCCTGCAAAAAAAGCAGCTCATGCATTGATTTTCCACAATCTCGAATGTTGCCTTCATGAAATACCCGATCTGTTCGTCTGTCGGCACATCAAAATGACAAGACACCTCATCTCTTTCAAACAGCTTTCTTTTTACGTGTTCTATCAGCTTTTCATTAATATTATTGTTCGGTGATGGATTAATCGTTTTCAAAACCTCCCGTCCAAGTCTCTTCTTATTTTGGCAATGTGGTACTGGCCCCTGTAGTGCATCAGGTATTCTGCATGAGTGGAAAACGGAATTGCCGAATCGGATGCACCCAAACACATTTCACACATCGTATCGGGGCTATTTGCAACATATCCGACCTTGTCGCATCCGAGGTATACTGCCATGGCATCGCTGTCAAACTCGTTTTGGGGTTCCCTCAGCAGCACGAAAATCATCCCAATTTCAAAATCGGGATCGCCGCAATAGTAGCTTCCCGTTATAACAATGAGATTTTCACGGCCGATTGCGTTAAGCAGTTCCCTTTGCCCGCCATAGCTTATGAGGTCATGTATATGGTCTCTCAGGCGAATGTATTTGGATATGTCCTCCTCACTTTCAGTTCCAGAAAGCATATCGACGGCCTTATCAATGAGCGCCTCGGCCTTCTTAAGGTCCTCCATATTTTCAAATAATTCCAAACACCATCCTTTAATCATCCTGGCCTCATTATCAATGAAGACGCTGTCGCTTTCCATTGCGATTGCCCGGTCATAGCATTTCATGGCCTCCTCGTAGCTTCCCATCCTTTCAAGGATTATTGCCTTTGCGTTCGGGTAATTGGCATTGGCCTTGTCAAAATCAATTGCCTCATCGACATATTTTATTGCCACATTATAGTTTTCCTGAAGCATGTACGTCATGGCGATATCCTTGTAAACCCTGGCCAGGTCCTTTCTTTTGCGTTTCTGCTTTTCGTTTGCTTCTCTGTCAAGCTCCTCTTTGGTATAGTATATTCCGCAGTTCGGATTGGTGTAATCCTGAACGTATCTTGGGCTTGCTTCAATCATTCCTAGAACTTCAAAATAGTTATTGAAAGCCTCATTGTAGCGTCCCAATTTCGCCAATGCCTTGGCGGCTGCGCTGAGAGCGCCTTCGTCCTTGCCATACTTTCTGTAGCACTCAAGAGCAGCCTCATAGTCGCCCATCTCATAGTATATGTCGCCTCTCTTGAAGATTGTGAATTTTCTATCGCCCAGCTCCCGGGACTTCTCATATGATGAAAGGGCTTCTGCGTACCTTCCGTTTTCTTCAAGTTCTGTCGCTTTCCGGTAATATTCAGCAGCTTCCTTTTTTCTTTCGGTTACTTCGGGGTCCTCTTCCTCATATTGTGAGCGGCGCCCCATGCTTGTGCCGCAGCTGCATGTGGGACTTCCCTCAGAAACGTATGATCCGCAGTTCGGACATATCGGCATATTAATCACTTCCCAAACCTTTGAAAAATCTTGTCCCCAACAATCCTTGCGCCTACAATGATATCACCGGCCCTGTTGAAGAGTTCCTGTCTTTTCCTGTGCTTTTCGTCTAAAGCCTCCTTGGCCTGCCTGTCGGCTTCGCCAATTCGACCATCCCACCTGCCATCAAGAATTTCAAGGATTTCCGAGTGGATTTTGAGGTGCTTATTTTTGGATGTGAGAATCGGATGTGTCTTTACATAAATCACCATCATATGGTCGACGGCATCATCAAAAAACTTGTTTTCAGGCATCTCTTCTGAGCGGGAATCACTTCTGTAATTCCTTTTGAAATATTCACACCAGCAGTAGTCGGCTTTCCTGTATTCCTTCATCGCCTTTTTTATCTTGCCGTCATCGACTGCACTGTTTGCCTTTTCGATATGCTCGAAATAGTCCCTTCTCAATTTTATTGTATCCTCAATCTCGCGTCTTTGCGCATTGGCTCTTCGCAAGGCATCATATCTTGACTTGTTTTCCAGGATCACTCTTTGATTGCCAGACCTTTTGAGGATATCCTCCAGCTCATCCTTTTCATCATTGCCGAAGAGTGCAAATTTGTGCTGGCTTTCGTAATGCCTTTGGCCAAGCCATTCGACA
>ONSJ01000054.1 GCA_900320515.1 uncultured Methanobrevibacter sp.
GGTATTCGAAGGAATATCCTTCGTATTCGGTCATGAATAGTTCCTCACCGAATATTCCGGTTCACGATAAAAAACTGCCTCATAATTCAATTCTTTATCGTTTTTTGCCAATCTCCATGGAAGGTCCCCATGCGAATACTCGCTAATCTCATTAGAATACAAATCAGACAATCTGGCTATGACCTCATCAATCAATTCCAGTTCATCATCCCTAAGCAAGGAAAGATCAGGACCGGACTGTGATGAGTACTTGTATCTGAAATGATTATTTCGGGATTCCTTACGGATTTGAATTTTACCCTCATCCTTTAATTCATTTGTTGCATCAATAAAATGCACAGGAACGGGGCCTCGAGGTTTTTTGATATATTTTTCGCCAGTTAGGGACTCTTCATAAATCTCATAAAAATTGAAATCTGAAAAATATAATAGTTTATACAAAACTGTTCTTCCCACATTATCTTTAAAACCACATTTACTGATAATATAATGAACTACAGCTTTGAATTTATCCAAATCAAATTCAATATCATCATTCATGAATTTTTACCTCGTTAGATTAAATTAAAAACACTGCTTACTTAATATTTTCACGAAAGTCAGTAATAAATCTTTTCAAAAGTTGAAGATATGTATTAATATTTGACCCTAAAAATTAAATAGAAAAAAATAGGGCAAACGGTTACTCGTTTGCCGGTTTTACCCTGGTTAAAACTATTGCAGACACCATCACGGCCACAAGGATTATGATATCCACGATTATCTCAAATGGCTGTGCGGTTTTAAGCATCTTGACCAATCCGTTTGCCCACATCAATATCAAAAAGCATGGAAGCACGTATTTGATTACAAGTTTCCATGTTCTTCCCACATTGATGATTGACAGTCCGTTGAGAGCCGGAAGGAACTTGTCGAGTCCATAAAACCATGCGAATATGATGCACTGGATGGCTATCAATACCAGTATCCCGTACTCATTTACAAAGGTGTCGATTATGCCGACAAGATAGCTGCTTATGCCTGATGTGAGAATCAGTGATATCACACAGCCCACTATGCTCAGCACAGTTGCGGTTTTCTTCCTTGACCATCCGAGCTTGTCTGAAGTGGTGCTCAGCATAGGCTCCAGGAAACCGAGTGCTGAAGTGATTCCCGCAAAGAGTATTGCAAGGAACAGCAGAGGCGCCAGAATTCTTCCAATCGGCCCCATAATATTGAATATCATCGGGAAGACGATGAATATGAGACCCGTACCTTCGGTAATGAGCTGAACCATCGGCGTTCCGTTGGTGAGTGACATGTATCCCAGGATTGAAAACACCCCGAAGGCGGTACAGATTTCAAACAGGGAATTTGATGCAACCACTATGAACACGTTGTTTATCAACTTTGAGTTTTCAGGCAGGTAGCTTGCATATGTAGTCGCAATGGCCTGTCCCATACTCAGGGAAAAGATTATCTGTGCAAATGCCGCAAGCCAGATGTTCACATCGGCAAGCTTTGACCAGTCAGGAGTCAAAAGAGTATTTACGCCAATGCCTGCTCCCGGAAGGGTCAGCGCATAGATGATGATGAACCCCATTATGACAAAGAGCGCCGGAATGAGGATTTTTGAAACCCTTCCGATTCCCTTGTCGACATTTCTGTGTGCAATGAACCACAGCGCAATCCACATGATGATGACACCGACTGCGGTAGGTATCAAAAGGAAATTGGCATTGCTGAGGTTGGAGCTTCCTCCGACAGTGCTTACGAAGTAGTGGGCAGTGTCCACTCCCCAACTGAACGTGAAGCTGGATGCCAGATATATCAGGTCCCAGCTCAGGATGACCATATAATAAATCGTGACCACAAATACGAGCAAAACCAGAATCCAGGCTATTATCTCAAATTTCGGATCTATCTTTTTCATGATGCTTGAGAAGGATTCTCTGAACGTGAATCCCACACCATATTCCAATATTAAAAATGGAATTCCCATTATAAGTATTGCAATAAGGTATGGGATGAAAAATGAACCTCCGCCATTGGAATAGAGCACATAGCTGAACCGCCAGATATTTCCCAATCCGACAGCCGCTCCGATCATGGCGAAAATAAATGCTGCAGACGAATCCCACTGATTTTGTTGTGACATGATAATAGTTATGTAAAAATGTATATAATAATCTTTACACATTTTAATATAATGAATGTATTTGACAAATTTTTAATGGGCGAAACCGCAGGGATACAGTGGTGCTTTGAAAACAGGCATTTCATCAACAGGCTCCAGGACAACGGATTGAGCAGGGAATATGTCGTTGACTGCATAATGATGGAAGAGCCTGTAAGCTATGAGCATATAGAATCAGATATGTATGCCATTGTCTACAAGGCTCCTGAAAACAAGGACTACAAGGAAATAAGGGTCATCATGGCATGCAAGGGAAACTCAATCGACCTCGTAACTGTCATGAGAAACAATGAAACCACAACCAGCCGCCAGAACAGGCAGTACCAGTCCGACAAGAAAAAGGCTATCGATAAAAAAAGGCTGAAAGCATTGTCCAAAAGGAAATGGTAGATTAGTAGGGAACCTCTTCGGCTCTCCACTTATCATAGGCATCCTTATCTTTTATCAACCTTGAAAACTCAGGATGAGATTTGAAAAAGTCATCATATACTGTTACATGCTCTTCCCAGGTAGTGCCGCCGGACATCTGGTCAAGCATCTCCTTTCTGGAAAATTCATCACTTTCAATCATGTCAGGTCTTGAAAATGCAAATTTCTTTCTTGCCTCATAGTCAGGCAAATGCAATTCAATAGTGCTTGGGACAAAATCTTCCAATTCCGTGATTTGGTCTGCAATTTCAAGCAGATACTCCTTATCCAGCCATGTGTCCAATTCATTTGAAATATATGTCATATATTATCACAATTCCATTTTTATCAACCAATATCTAAAAATTGCATTAATGATACTATATTTTAATAGTATTTAAAATAAGCAGTTTCAAATGAAAGCAATTTTACAAATTCAAAGCAATTTTTCAAAACGAGAACAATTAAAAAAAAAAAGAAAATTAATGATTTAAAGGAGAAAACCTTTAAACCTTTTTGAAATTGAAGTTGCAGCTGATACCGATTCTGAAAAGTATAATTCCCATAGCCCCGCCGGCCTTTGCCATTTTTGCATCCTTCAAAAGGGTGGCGTGGGAGAGCTTTGCAATGTTGTTTTCGGAATGGTATGTCTGAAGGCCTGTCCAGATCTGCGCTCCGTTTGACTGGCCGACAAATGTCTTTGTAACTGACTTGATCCATGACCTTGGCTGTCCGTAGCTTCCCTTATAAACCATCGGCAGGAGACAGTCACAATATTTGCTTAGTGTAGGAACGTCCTGACCGTAATAGTAGTGCATCATCTTCGGCTCGGGCATCAGCGCAAGGGAAACCATGCAGTTAGGCCTTGCCTTATGTATTTTTATGCTTGCCTTCTTGACAAAGTAATTGATGGAATCCACCGCATGAGGGTGCTTGTGGGCTGTTCCCCCATATCTCATGTAATCAAAGTGAACGCCGTCGACTCCCTTGATTTTGGAATAGTATACAGCTTTCTTTACCTTCTTGTTCATGAATCCGTATTTGAGCTTTCCATGGTCATCCACAAGGGAAACCCATTTTCCGCCGGAGTAGGCAACCTGCATCCAGAGGTGGACCTTGATTCCACGTTTGTGAGCCTTTTTGATAAATGAAACAACATATTTCTTCCCATAGCTTCCAATCGCATCAACGTGAAGGAAAAGGTGTTTTGTTCCTTTTTTGGCCAGGCTTTTGAGGCTTATGCTTTTCATGTGGGCCGGCCACAGCCAGTATCCGTTGCCTTTTGCCATCTTTGCCCTGACCTTGATTTTGGCAGAGCCGCTTGAACCCAGATATGGTGAGGTCTTTGCAAAGGAATATGTCACCTTGCGTGTTCCCTTCTTGAGGTTCAAAAAGATTTTTGCGTTTCCGTACTGGTTTGTCTTTGCCGTATAGGTTTTGCCTGAAACCTTGAATGTCACCCACTGGTTTTTGATTGGCTTGCCGTTTGCATCAACAAGCTTTACAAAGAAAAGGCATTTTGAGCCCTGACGGTAGATGATGTTTTTGTCTCCCTGTTTCAGCTGGGTCTTTGTAGGGGCCTTGACGGTGACTGCACATGTTCCTGTCGCATTGGAAGTTGCATTGTCTCCCTCATAATAGCATGTTGCGGTGTAGCTTCCAACCTTGAGGCTTACTGAAAGTATGGCAACCCCGTTGGCATCGGTATTTCTGTAGTATGTTGCACCGGCCACATTAATGGACACCGGCTTGTATGCCAGTGCCTTGCTGTCTGAAGTCAGCTTGAAAGTCAAATCGCTGTTGAATGACTCATATCCGGTTACATCCGATGAGGTTATGCTTGAAGCGGCCTTCTCATCAGTGCTTAGCTCCTCCTCATTGACCTCTTGACCTAATGTCTCGTCTGCGACATCATCGCTCAACTCGACTTCGGACGCATCAAGTGCCAGAGTGTCCGCATCCCCAAAAGCATCTGTGGCGTTATCGCCTGCAGATACTGCTGAAACGGACGCAATGGCCAATAAGATCATCAGTAATAATAATATTCTCTTCATTTATATCGCCTTGAAATTAATGTTGTTGTATAAACCGTATCTGAACAGGATGACACCGTTTGCGCCTCCATTAACTGCAGCGCGCACATCACCCATCAGTTCCTTGGCAGGAATCTTTTTGAGGCTGGCGTCGGACCTGTATGTCTGGAGTCCGGTCCAGACTTTGGCCTTTTTGGACTGCTTTGCAAATGTCTTGGTCACCCACTTGATCCATTTGGTTCCGGCATGGTAGTTGCCCTTATAAACCATCGGAAGAATCGCATCCAGGTACTTGCCCATTGTCTTGATGTCCTGGGCGTAATACTGCTTCATTGCGGAAGGCTCCGGCATCACCGCTGCGGAAACTATAAGCTTTTTGCTGATGCTGTGAACAGCCTTTGTGGCCTTCTTGATGAACGTATTGATTGCCTTTACGGAATTTGGATAGCTGTGGGCATTTCCAGGATATCTCACATAGTCGAAGTGAACTCCGGCAATTCCCTTGATTTTGGCATAGCCTTTTGCTTCCTTGACCTTTGAGTTGATGAGGCTATAGTCTATCTTGCCGTTTTTTACAGGGTTCTGCCAGTTTCCCGCTCCGTAGAACACCTGCATCCAGAGGTGGACCTTTACGCCGTAGGATTTTGCGGTCTTTACCCACTCCTCGACACCGGATTTTCCGTAGAGTTCAACTGCCTTGAAGTTTAAAAACACATGCTTGAATCCGTTCTCTTTAAGTGTCTTGAGATTTACTGACTTCATGTCCCTTCCAAAGAGCCACATACCATTGTTTGTAGGAACAGGAGGTCTGACCTTTATCTTGAAGGTTTTTGAAGCCTTGTTGTATACCTTTGTCTTTGAAAATGAGGCCTTGATCTTGTATTTGCCCACCTTCAGCTTGATTTTAAGACTCACAACACCTTTTGAGTTTGTCTTTTTGGTGTATTTCTTTCCTTTGAGCGTCAGGATGACCTTTTTGGATTTGAGGGGATTTCCCCTTGAGTCGGTGAGCTTGATTTTAAGGTAGTTTGTCTTCTTGCTCCTGTAGATTTCAGAGTTTGCCTTGACTATCTTTGTAGGCATTCCCTTCTTGACCGTAATCTTGCTTGTGCCTGAAACCGGATTTATGTTCTGCTCGCCGGCATAGGAATAGCTTAACGTATATTTTCCCTTAGGCAGGTTTATATTGATGCTTGCCTGACCTTTTGAATTGGTCTTTTTTGTGTATGTCTTGCCGTTCAGCTTGAATGTGACTGGCCTGTCTGCAAGGGGAGTGTCACCGGCAGTCAGTGTTACGGTGTATGTGTTTGTAACGCCGATATAGGCCGTATAGGATGGCGCCTTAATCTTGGATACGGATGAGGCAATCACCTGAATCTTTGTTGAGTTTTCACAACCCATGTAGCCTTCGCCGCTGAATGAGTATCCGACTGTGTATTCACCAGGATTGGAGTTGATTAGAAGTTTTGCAACACCGTTTTCATCGGTTGTGGCATTTGAAACCACCTTGTTGAAAGTGAAAGCGACTGATTTGTTTGCAATCGGGGATGAATTGCTGTTCGAAAGCCTTACGGAGAATTCATGTCCCCTGACAATGTTTTTGTCATCGCTTTTGATTGTGGTTTGAAGTTGTGGTGAATCTTCAATTGTCGGTGATTGGCTGGCTTCATTCACTTGCCCATCGGCTTCAGTGTCCAGGGCCACAGCATCCTGAGCGTCAGCCTGGTGAGCAACATCAACATCGGTTTGGTTAACCGCACCGGCCGCACCCATCACGAAAAACAGAACCAGCGCAATTGACAAAATCAATGCCTTATTTTTTATCGAAATTTTTTCACCTTCCATTAAAATGTTTGTTACATTTTCTATTTAAAATCATATATAAATCTTTTTAATAAGAAATTCCTATTAAAATAGCTCAAATTATTAAAAAAAGCTTAAAAACATATGGAAATGCTTATGAAAACAACAATTATAATAAAATAAGCTATGATAAGCTTAAATATCCTAGATTGAAAAGCGATTTTTTAAGAGTTTAAGTATTAATTTAAAGATTGGTTTATGTAACCTGAAAACACATTAACAAATCTGGAACTGGTTATGATGCAAATCAAAAATATCAGTCGCTCCATATTTAAAAAAAGAAATTTTAAAAGATTCAGAGGAAAAATCATTGAAATTCCCCCTGAATCTGAATATAAGCTATTAAAAAGCGTTATGCTTCCTCAGCGATTTCGCCATCATCTGAGAAAAGTTGATTAAGCATCCATTCGGAATCGTATTCCATGATGTCGTCATACCCTTGGCCGACACCCAGAAACATGATAGGCTTTTTAATGACGTATCCGATTGAAAGTGATGCGCCTCCTTTGCTGTCGGCGTCTGCCTTGGTAAGTATTACGCCGTCAATGTCGATGGCCTCGTTGAATTTCCTGGCCTGTTCGGTTGCGTCATTGCCTGTTATGGCATCACCGACGAATATTACAAGGTCCGGTTTGGATACCCTTTTGATCTTTTTCATCTCATCCATGAGGTTTGTATTGGTCTGCATCCTTCCTGCGGTATCAATCAGCACAAGCTCCTTGCCCTGGGCACGGGCATGCTCCACCGCATCGAATGCGACGGCGGCAGGGTCTGAGCCTTTCTGGTGCTTGATGATTTTGACTCCCACATTGTCTGCATGATGGGTGACCTGCTCGATTGCACCGGCCCTGAAAGTGTCTGAAGCCGCAATGACCGGAGTGTAGCCTTTTTTAAGATAGTAATTGGCAAGCTTTCCGATTGTTGTGGTCTTTCCGGTTCCGTTGATTCCGACAAACATCACCACAAGAGGCTCTCCCTGAGCCTTCTTTTCCTCAAGCATTTCAGTCATGGATTTGCCCGGAATGTTAATTATATCATAAACAGCATCCTTCAGGGCATAGTAAGTGTATTCTGTAATGTCGTTGCTTCTCTTGATTTTCTTTCCGACAAGATTTTCCTTTACGCTTTCAACGACATCTGTTGCAACCTCCATTGCAACGTCTCCCTGAAGCAGTTCCATTTCAAGCTCAAAGAGTATGTCCTCAACGTGCTTTTCCTGAATGGTCTTTTCGCGCACGAATGAAAATATTCCGCCTGAAGACTCCTCATCGTCTGAATCATCTTTTTTGTCCTTGCTTCTGCTCCAGAAGTGGGATTTCTTCTCCTCTTCAGCTTTTTCTGAATCCTCTTCATCGCCAGACTCTTCCTTCTTGTCGTCATCTTTGCTTCTGCTCCAGAAGTGAGATTTCTTCTCTTCCTTAACTTCCTCAACCTCTTCAAGAGCTTCCTCTTCATCATCCTTGCTTCTGCTCCAGAAGCGGGATTTCTTCTCTTCCTTAACTTCTTCGGGAGCTTCTTCAACTGATTCTTCCACTGCAGGCACTTCTTCTACAGTTTCTTCCTCTGCCTGAGCCTCTTCAACTGGTTCTTCAGCCTGTGGAAGTAAATTATCGTCATCCTCTTCAGCTTCTTCTTTCTTCTCTTCCTTTTTCCTTCCAAATGAGAAAAATGAAAATCTGGAACCTGACTCTTCCTTGAGGTTGTCTTCTGCTTCTGCCTCTTCAATGAGTTCCTCTTCCAGTTTCTCGCTTGTTCGAGAGAATTTCTTTTTTAGTGATTCAAACAAAAATAACCCAACCTGTATATTAATTAGTATTAGTTATGTAACTCATAGTATTTAAAAAAAATGAAATGTGACATTCAGGCTCTTTCAAAAACTTTGCTGATTTGAAATTTTTTGTCAAAGAAAACTCTTGAATTTTTAATTCCGTTTGAAGATGAGACGCAAAATTTTTTAACTAATTTTTATTTTTAGAAAAAATTTTGTTTGTTTATTATTTTTTAGTTATTTTTCATGTTTATTTCATTA
>ONSJ01000052.1 GCA_900320515.1 uncultured Methanobrevibacter sp.
AATAATAACGTTATCTAAGTCAAATACTACAAGTTTAATCAATAATACCACCAATTATATTAAATCTAGCTCACTTAATCTGTCGTAAGCTCTTTCGACGCCTAATTTAGCGTCATCTTTGGTTTTTGCACCGGTACATACAACTTTACCGGAACCAAATAACAATAAGACCACTTTAGGGTCGGATAATCTGTATACTAAACCCGGAAATTGTTCAGGTTCGTATTCAGTATCTTCTAATTCCAAAGCTACCGCTTCTAAATTTAATGTGGATTCCAGATTTGCGGAAGCCACGATGTTTTGAATTTTAATATCAAATTCATGAGGAATTTCTGTATCGATAGTCCTCATCAAATCAACAGTTTTCTTGATTGCCAATTTGGAATCATCTATAGATTTTGCTCCAGTGCAAACAAGCTTACCAGAGCTAAATATTAATGCTGCTGTTTTGGGATCTTTTAGCTTAAAGACTAATCCCGGAAACTGTTCACGATTAAAATTAACCCCTTCCAAAGCTTCGGACACTTCAGTCAAGACGATGTCCTTTCCAATGCTTGCAGAAGCAACAATGTTTTCAATTTTAATATCAACATCGGTCAATTTAAAACCTCCAATTCATTTTTAAAAGTAGAATAGTAAAATTTAAGAAAACAAAAAATTAGTTAAATTTTTACTAGTTAAATATATTATTTAAATAGTATATAAATGTATGTTTATTTGGAAAATATTTTACAAATTTTAAAAAATTCGAAAATTTTAAATTTTTGAAATTAAGACTCCTTTATAAATGAAATTCAAATTCATGTATTGAAAATAGCCATTTATAAATGTTACTGTATTTCAGTATTACGTCAACAAAATCGAATAGGCAGACCCCCTTTTGAAGGATATTAAAAAAAATGAAAAAATCGAAATCAATTCTGATTGTTGGACTTCACCCTTTAAACAATATCATGGATTTTCTATGCAAAATATAAATCTCCAGTACCTTCCACCTGATTGCATCACCTAAAACATGTCCGTCATTAAATTCCCATTATGATTGAAGGCCGACAACATCCGACCGTGGAGCCGACACAAAACGCAAGTGAAAATTCTACATGATTGAAAATTTTTTAAATTTGGAAATCATATAATTCAATAAGAAAAAACTAAAAAAATTGATACCATGATTGAAGTTGAAGTGAAAGCTAGAATCGATAGCTTTGAGGAAATGGAAAAGAGGCTCAAAGATCTTGGCGCAGTCAAGACAAAGGACGAGTTCCAGGAAGACATCTATTTTGCAAGCCCGATAGTTGACTTTGCCGAAACGGACGAGGCCTTAAGAATCAGGACTACAAACAACGACACCTTCATAACCTACAAGGGTCCGAAGCTCAACGAAAAGGCAAAGACCAGAAAGGAAGTGGAGATGACCATTGAAAGCGCAGCCAAAGCAAGCGACATTTTCACCGAAATCGGTTTCACTCCGGCAAGGACCGTCAGGAAAAGCCGACAGTACTACCGATACGAAAACTTTGAAATATCACTTGATGACGTTGAGGGCCTTCCTCCATATATGGAGATAGAAATTGCCCTAAACGACAGCGAGGACTACACCGAAGCCCAAAGCAAAATATTCCAATTATTCGAAAAATTGGGCATCACAGACGGCTTTGAGAGAACCTCATATATGGAACTATTGGAAAACTTAAATAATGAATAGTAACAAATATTATATATTAATAATATTTTATAGAGTGATATTTTGCAATATTTTATTAGTCATTATAACAAAGAATGCGAACTTACATTCCCCGAAGACATTACCATATATGATACAACACTCAGGGACGGCGAGCAGACTCCAGGAGTATGCTTCAGTTTCGAGGACAAGATGGAAATAGCAAGAAAGCTTGACCAGTTCAAGATCCATCAGATTGAGGCCGGCTTTCCCATAGTCTCAGAAAGGGAAAAGGAAACGGTCAAGGCAATAGCAAACGAGGGCCTTGACGCCACAATCCTGGGACTTACAAGGACAAAGCCCGAAGACATCGACGCAGCCCTTGACTGTGACGTGGACGGAGTAATCACCTTTGTTGGAACATCAGACATTCACCTTGACCACAAGATGCACATCACAAGGCAGGATGCCATAACCCTCTGTGAGACTGCAGTGGACTATGCAAAGGACCATGGGCTTTTCGTTGCATTCTCAGCCGAGGACGCCACAAGAACTGACATTGAATTCCTGAAAAGAATCTACGGCAAGGCTGAAGAGTGCGGAGCCGACAGGGTCCACATTGCAGACACAACCGGAGCGATAACCCCTCAGGGAATCGACTATCTGGTAAGGGAACTCACAAAGGATTTGAAGCTTGACCTTGCGGTTCACCTCCACAACGACTTCGGCCTGGCAGTGATAAACTCAATCGTCGGAGTGCTTGCAGGTGCAAAGGCCGTTTCAACCACCGTGAACGGTATCGGCGAAAGGGCAGGTAACGCATCCCTTGAAGAGCTCATAATGGCAATGAAAATCCTCTACGGAAAGGACTACGGATTCAAGACCAAATACATCAAGGAGCTTTCAGACCTTGTCTCAAGGGCAAGCGGACTCCCGATACCATACAACAAGCCGGTTGTCGGAAACAACGTCTTCAGGCACGAGTCAGGAATCCATGTGGATGCGGTCATCGAAGAACCTCTCTGCTACGAGCCGTACCTTCCAGAGCTTGTGGGCCAAAAGCGCCAGCTGGTGCTTGGAAAGCATTCAGGCTGCAGGGCAGTCAGGGCAAAGCTCAACGAATGCGAACTTGACGTGAGTGACGACGAGCTTATCGAAATCGTGAGGCAGGTCAAAAAGCAAAGGGAAGAGGGAAAATACATAAACGATCAGGTATTTAAGGAAATCGTTAAAAACACCAAAAAATAGGTTATAATCATGAACATTACAGAAAAGATACTTTCCGAAAAGGCAGGACATGAAGTCACCCCCGGAGAAATCATCGAGATTCCGGTGGACCTTGCAATGTCCCATGACGGAACAAGCCCCCCTGCGATAAAGACATTCGAAAAGATTACCGACAGAGTGTGGGATCCGGAAAAGATAGCAATCATATTCGACCACAACGTTCCGGCAAACACCATCGGTTCGGCCGAATTCCAGAAGGTGTGCCGTGAGTTCATCAAAAAGCAGAATATCACAAAAAACTACATTCACGGAGAGGGAATCTGCCACCAGGTAGTTCCCGAAATGGGACTTGTGGAGCCGGGAAAGGTCATTGTGGGAGCCGATTCACACACATGCACATACGGTGCCTTCGGAGCGTTTTCAACAGGGATGGGAGCGACAGACCTTGCCATGGTATGGGCAACCGGAAAGACATGGTTCATGGTCCCCGAAGCCATAAGAATGAACATCACAGGCGAGCTGAACGAATACATCGCGCCGAAGGACATAATACTCAACATAATAGGCACAATAGGAATAGCCGGCGCCACATACAAGACCGCAGAGTTCTGCGGAGACACAATAGAGAAGATGGGCGTTGAAGGAAGGGCCACAATGTGCAACATGGCAATCGAGATGGGAGCCAAAAACGGAATTATGGAGCCCAACAGAGAAGTCATCGACTACATCTGCCGGAGGACAGGAAAGAAGGCCTCACAGCTGAACGTCATAAAATCAGATGCAGATGCCCAGTACGAAAGGGAGCTTGACTTCGACATAACAGACCTCGAGCCGCAGATAGCATGCCCGAATGATGTCGACAATGTCAAGGGAATATCCAAAATCGAAGGCACATCCATCGACCAGTGCCTAATCGGGTCATGCACAAACGGAAGGCTCACAGACTTGAAGGATGCCGCCGAAATCCTTGAGGGCAACACAATCGACGACAGCATCAGGCTGCTGATACTTCCGGCCTCAAGGGAAATATACAGACAGGCCATTGAGCTTGGATACATCAACACATTCATAGATGCAGGAGCAATCATATGCAATCCGGGCTGCGGACCTTGCCTCGGAGGGCACATGGGAGTGCTTTCAGAAGGCGAATCCTGCATTTCAACAACAAACAGGAACTTCAAGGGAAGGATGGGAGATCCTGCCTCTGAAGTCTACCTTTCAAACTCAAAGGTGGTTGCGGCATCAGCAATTACCGGAACAATTACAAATCCAAAGGATTTATAGTGATTAACATGACAAAGGACAAGAACGAAGCCAACAAGAGACTCATAGAAAAGATGGAAGATTTGGAGATGGCCTACGGTCAGAAATTCTCCAATACCCAAAAGATTCTGCTGACTACCGACGGGTCAATCACTGCAATTCTGGACGTGTTATACGGCAAGATAAGCCTCTTTACAATCGACCAGCATTTTGGAATAGCCGATGAGAGCCATGCCAAGCTGGTGGATGTCGATGCAGGTGATGAAATCAATTTCAGGGAAGTCCTGATGCACAAAAACACCAAGCCCCTGATATATGCAGTCTCACATGTCCCTCTCGGAAGGTGCAGCGATGAGATATGCGCAGACCTTCTCAGGGCAGACATCCCGATTGGAAGGATTCTTAAAAACTACAATATCGAATCAAGACGGGAAGTCAAAAACATCTTCATCGAAAAGTCAAACGCAAAACTCAGGGAACTCTTTAAGACAGACGAGGATTTCCTTGCAAGGGATTACGTCATCATACACGACGGTGAAATACTTATGTGGATTAAGGAAATGTTTCCTGTAAGCTACTTTACTGAAATCTAGGGGTAAAAATGAAATTCCAAGGAACAATAATCAAAAACGAAGTCAGAGAAAAGATAAACAAGCTTGAGGAGGAATACAACACAACCTTTTCAACAACACAGAAGCTGCTTTTATGCGAAAGGGGACCTATAACAACAATCCTTGACGTGCTGTACGGAGAGGTTAGCCTTTTCATGCTGGACCAGCACATTGAAAAGTCAAACAAAAAGACATCCAAGGTACTCAACATCAATCCCGGAGATGAGATAGACTACAGAGAGGTCATTGTGCACAAGAGCGGCCGTCCGCTGGTTCATACAGTATCATGCATCCCCACATCAAGATGCAGCGATGAAGTCCTTGAAGATTTGATGCAGGAACAACTCACTACCGGAAAAATCATCGAAAAGAACGATATGGAAACATATATCAGAATAAATAAAATTTCAATTGAAAAGCCGACTGCGACAATGGAGGAGCTTTTCAAGACAAATCAGCACATGCTATCCCGTGAATACGTAATGACACACAATAAAGAAGTGGTGATATGGACCAAGGAATCATGCCCGTTTAGTTACTTTAAAGTTTAGTGATTTAAATGAAATTTGAAGGAAAAATAGTAGAGAACAAATTAAACAAAAGACTGAAAGAGATAGAAAAGGAAAAGAATATAAAATTCTCAAATACCCAGAAAGTGCTCCTGACAGTTGAAGGATCAATTACAGCAATACTGGATGTGCTCTACGGCAAAGTGAGCATCTTCACATTAAGCAGACACTTCGAAAAGGCAAACCAGGATACTTCCAAACTTGTAAATATAGATGAGGGCGAAGAGATAAACTACAGGGAAGTAATCATCCACAGAAGAGGACAGCCTTTGATTTATGCTCTCTCCCTGATTGTGCTGGACAGATGTAAAGAGGAAGCACACCAGGACATCATAGATGGAGAAATACCATTGGGCAAGGTGATCAAAAAGCATAAGGTCGAAAGCAGACGTGAAATACAGCATATATACATTGAAAAGCCTGATGCGACATTAAGGGAACTCTTCAAGACAAGCGAAGATTTCATAACCCGTAACTATATAGTGATAGAAAATGATGAAATCACCATATGGACCAAGGAATCATTCCCTATCAGCTATTTTTCAGATAAGATGTAGGTGAGAATATGGGTGTTAAGCTTAAGGATATAGTGGAACCGGAATCAATCACATTCAAGGACCTGGAAGGAAGAGTGGTGTCAATTGATGCATTCAACACACTTTATCAGTTCCTCTCAACAATAAGGCAAAGGGACGGAAGGCCGCTTACCGATGAGAACGGAAACATCACCTCACACCTGAGCGGAATCCTATACAGGAACTCCTCAATGATTGAAAAGGACATAAAGCCTATTTATATCTTTGACGGAAAGGCACCTGAACTCAAAAGCGAAACCCGGGCAAAAAGGCGGGAAGTGCGGGACGAGGCCGAACAGATTTACAAGCAAGCCCTGAAGGAAGGCGACACCGAAAAGGCCCGCAAGTTTGCAATGAGATCATCAAAACTGTCACCGGAAATAATAGAATCATCAAAAAAGCTTTTGACATACATGGGAATACCATATGTCGAGGCAAAAGGCGAAGGGGAAGCCCAGGCCGCATATCTGGTGGCCAACGGAGATGCGTATGCCGTTGCATCACAGGATTATGACTGTCTATTGTTCGGAGCAAAAAGGGTTGTGAGAAACCTTGCAGTCAATTCAAACCTCGGAAACCTTGAATATTACCAATTGGACAAGGTGCTGAAGCAGCTGAACATAACAAGGGAGCAGCTGGTCGACATGGGAATCCTTATAGGCACCGACTTCTGCGAAGGCATGAAGGGAGTTGGGGCAAAGACCGCACTGAAGCTGGCCCACAACGGCAAATTGAAAGAGAAACTCGCAGAGCTTCAAAAGGAATCATCACACGACCTTGCAGAAGTGAGGGACATATTCCTGAAGCATAACGTCAATACCGATTATGAGATAAAATGGGAAAAGCCTCAAAAGGACAAGATCATAGAATTCTTATGCTATGAGCACGGATTTTCCGAAGACAGAGTATCCAAGGCGTCAGACAGGCTGAAAAACCTAAATTCCTCACAGGGAAGCCTGGATGCATGGTTTTAAAAAAAGGCATAAACAGATTAATAAAATTCATTTTAAAAAAATAAAAAATATTCAAAGTAATTGCCGCAATCATTTGCAATTATACATTAAAATTATATTACCCTATTATTTTAAATACTAGTTAATAAAATAATATAATTAGGATTCTAAATATTGAGTAACCCTATACAATCTACCACCACACACCCCAAGATTGTATACAAAACACTTTAGAAATGGCAGCTGTCAAGGGGACGGTGAACGCCAATTTCATTATTCAATATATTCTATAGAATCCATGGTGTTGATGGTTTCTCACCACCACAAAACCCGGAAACCATCAATGCTCAATAAGGCGGGAAATCGCTGCCGAAAACTTTTTCTGCATATTTCATTGCCAGGTGAACCTGGTGCTTGTGGTTTATGATCATCTCTTTTTCAAAATATTCACGTGAAGGTGACCTTAAAATCAGTTTAAGCAAATTCTCATAGGTCTCACATGCCAGATTCCTATCAAAACCGTATTCATCAATGATTTCTGGCGTCAGCTTTTCCAAACATGGAAACTCCAGTGTCTTGCAGACAGTGTCTGTCGTGAAATAGGTCATCCGGATTAGGGGAGATACCGATGAGACCAGTACATGATTGCCGAGCTTTATCAATGGAGGAATTCCTGTTTTTCTATACCTCTCCATTGAAGTGAGATTCTCATAGTTTTTGAGGTTGTAGCAGTGAAGCTCGGTGTAGAAGTCGGGCTCAAGCTCACAGATTAAATCAAGAATCTTTTTGCCGAGTTCTGATTCGTAATATTCCTTTTTTATTGTTGAAATATACTTCGTCCTGTCAAAATTATAAAAATAGAACTGTCCGGGGGACAAGTCATCGATGCCAATGCGTCTTAAAAACTTCAGGGAAGTGACTCCCTCATTTCCGTGGACGCCTCCAATGAAGAGCTTGGTCGGTCCCCTGCCGTTGTCGATGTATCTGAAATAGGACATGAAAAAAAATAGTTTGGAAGGAATCTATGTTCCTTCTTGCCAGTTTGCCATGTAGGCCTTCTGCTTGTCTGTCAATGAGTCGATTTCAATTCCCATGGCGTTGAGTTTCATGCTTGCCACGGTGTAGTCAATCTCATCAGGAGCCTTGGTGACGCCTACAGGCAGGTCGTTTTCAAGGATGTGTTTTGCAGACAGTGCCTGAACGGCAAAGCTCATGTCCATGATTTCTGCAGGGTGTCCTTGTCCACGTGCAGCTGAAAGGTTTACCAAACGGCCGTCAGCCAATAGATAGATTTTCCTACCGTCTTTTGTAGTGAACTCCTCAATGCTTTCACGAACTTCCTTGACCTCAGTTGAGATGGCTTCCAAGTCAGGCCTGTTGATTTCAACATTGAAGTGTCCTGAGTTTGCAAGCATACAGCCGTCCTTCATGTACTTGAAGTCATCGCCACAGATGATGTCTGCATTTCCGGTTACGGTAATGATCAAATCGGCCTGTTTTACAGCTTCCCTTATTGTCATTACACGATATCCGTCCATTCTTGCTTCAAGCGCACGGATAGGGTCGACTTCGGTTACGATTACATCGGCACCTAAACCTGCTGCCCTCAAGGCAAGTCCACGGCCGCACCATCCGTAGCCGCAGACAACTACGGTTTTTCCTGCGATGACCATGTTGGTTGTTCCCATGATGGCGTCAAAGCTTGACTGTCCGGTTCCGTAACGGTTGTCAAATAAGTATTTGGTATAAGCGTCATTAACGGCGATTACAGGGAATTTCAATGCGCCGTCGGCATGCATTGCCTGAAGCCTATGCACACCGGTTGTGGTTTCCTCACATGCGCCCTTGATGTGGCTCAACAATTCTTTCCTTTCGTTGTGAAGCACCATAATCATGTCCGCTCCGTCGTCAATGATTATGTCAGGCTTGTGGTCCAGCACCATGTTGATGGTCTGGTAGTATTCCTCATCGTCCTGTTCTCTCCATCCGTAAACGTTAAGTCCCAAATCGGCTGCTCCGGCAACTGCATCGTCATGTGTGGACAGTGGGTTGCATCCGGTCATGGCCACTTCAGCTCCACCGGCCATCAGTGTCAAACCTAAGTTGATTGTTTTAGGTTCAAGGTGCAGGCATGATCCGATTGTTATTCCTTTGAACGGTTGGGTTTCTTCATATTCCTTTTTGATGGATTCCAAAACAGGCATGTGTTTTTGAACCCATTCGATTTTTCTTACACCTTCGGGTGCAAGTGACATGTCTTTTACTTTACTCATAATATCATCAAATTAAAAGTTGTTAATGATTAACTTTTTGACTTGTAGGTTATTAAATATAACTTTTTTGCATGTGCGACTGGATGAAAAATCACACTTTGCAAGGTTTTAAAAATTACAAAAATGAAAAGGTGGTAAAAATGACTTGTTTAGTACTAATTATAACTCCAGTTATGATACTTTTAGCAGCAGATAATGCTGTAACGTTGGATGAAAGAATATATGGGGAAGCACAAAAAATATTTAGGTTATCTAATAATCCTCCATTAGCTATGATGATATATAACTCATCTGATTTTTGTGAAATACCTTTAGAAAATATAATCAGCGAATATATTAAAAAAACAGACTTCAATAGAATCAACACCCCGCTAAAAGTTAAAAGAGACTTCCTACAATACATTCACAAAACATTGAAAAAAGAAAATATTGATAAATATCTCAATGATGAATTGAGTAATTTTAAAAAAGAAGTAGAAACATTGAATAGTGAAGCCATACAGTATTATTCAACTCAGGAAATTAAAAATGAGATATTACCCTTATTCTTGAATTATCAATTTGATTTCACGAATGAGACACCTCAAGAATTATCACAGGAACAGAAAGAATTATTCAACAAGAATATGAACAATGAATTCTTATCGAAAATCAGTGAAGAAACAAGCGGGATTGTGATTTCAGGTTTTGACAAAGAAACTTTAAAGGGATCCTACTGTGCCTTTGAAATGATAGCAAATACCGGAAAAAAAGTTGAAATAACTAATGAAATTGAAGAAATTAATGTTAAAAAGAATACAATTAAAATTTTTGCACAAAGTGACGTTATAGAAAGTTTTTTTAATGGAATCGATGAAACATTAATACAGGATATCTCAGAAAACATTAACTATTATGTTAATCAAACAATTGAATATATTCTGAATTGTGCTGAAGATAAAAAAACAATATCCGACTCTGATTTAAAAAAGATTAGGGAAAATTTTGAATTGATTAAAGAAAACCCAATGATGAAAGATAACTTCATGAGTGATATTGAAACTTTGAAAGACAACATAATGGAAAATATTCTATATGAGATTGAGGGAATGCCAAAAAAAGAATTACTGAATATGGCAAAATCTCTCATTAAAATCACCAGATTGAAAAGAATTCTTTCATCGGAAAGAGTGACTGTGGGAGAAGAAGTGACATCCTATGTATTAACCCTGAAAGATGGAGTAGAAATATATAAAGAAAATGAATATTAGGTGATAACATGACATTAGTAAAAAACAAAAATAAGAATTTGCAATTAATACATAAGCCTAAACGCTTAAAATGTTTTACATATTCTTTAACTCAAGAAAAAAGAAAGGAAATAGAATTGCAAAAACGAAAAGAAAGAACTTTAAGTCCCCTTGAAAGAAAACTTAAAAAACATGTCAGAAAAAATAAGATAAGAAAAAATTAATATATTTTTCTAAAAATTTTCCCCCATCACCAAAAACCCCCAAAAAAACAAAAACTTTAAATGTAATGATAAAAATATATATATTTGTTAGATGCCGGGGTGGCTCAGCTGGTTAGAGCGCACGGCTCATAGGGTAATAAA
>ONSJ01000050.1 GCA_900320515.1 uncultured Methanobrevibacter sp.
ATGTGAAATGGCCCTGAAAAATCAAAGGGCCATTAACACACGGAATTTTGTCATACTTTTGTTTTTATTTGAAAAAATCTTTTTTGTGCAAAAGGATTATTACAAATAAAAAGGCATATGTCCCACCCGCCTGCCCTAAAATAATGAAATCTCTTTCATTATAATCATTTGAAAATGCACATTGTTTCATCCTTGGTCATGTCGTGATATAGCTCCGCCTTTTCGTCCTCAAAGTCTATGACCTGTATCATGTCATATATCTCATCGGTTAAATTTGGATTAATGTCTTTAAGGATATTCGGATACTCAAAGACCATATCCTTGTTGTATTCTATTTTCTTCTCATTTTCAAACAGTGCCCCGTAGTATATTTCCGCTTCCACAAGATCCTGAAACATATGGCTTCCGAATGACAGTTCGGGCATGTAACCCACTTCACTGTAGGATTCCTCAAGGATTGCAGTGAAATGGCTGATGTCTGCAAACACTACCGGAATTCCCAATTCGGGAGAGGATGTACCTATTCTTCCCGGAACTATCAGGATTGCTGTTTTGTCATTGCTTTTGCAATATGCATTCACGTCACTTATAACCCGTGAAATTGAACTTTTTTGGGCATATGGATACTCGTAATACTTGTGGGGGTCAACATAACAGATTGTGTCAATCTTGTTTTTCCGTGACATTCCCATGGAAGACTCTTTGATGTGGAAGAAGACGTTCTTGTCCTCAGGCATTTCAATGGCTTCGTCATTGACTGAAACCTGAAGCGGACGGCATTGCAGGAGGTTTATGTTGAATGTGCCATCCTCCCCGACATTGACGGTATACTCGATGTCAACCGGATAGTCGTAGGCGGTTTCAAGAGTGTTTAGAATCTCCTTCATGACGCCTATAAACTCCTCGTTTTTAACGAGGCCCTCACAATTGACGAACACAATTTCACGGCGCTGTCCACGGTCGCGAAACATTCTTTCCGCTTCACGGTCATGCTCAATCAGGACCCTTTTGGAATATCTTGGAATCACATCCAGGCCTTCATCAACCGGAATGTCATGCAGACTTACATTTTTCAGGTCAATGACATCCAGATAATGTTGGGAATACCTGTGCTTTTCTTTTATGTCTTTTGTCAGTGTCACTTCAGGCTTGTCAAGATTGACAATTCTAGGATAGTCCTTTTTTGTCCTGTCGACGGCTTTTGTACCGAGACCCATTACAAGCCTCAACATCCCCTTGCTGTTGTCCATATCCGGAAGAGGGGAATATGGGCTGTATGAAAATCCTACCCCTGCAGCTGTTGGGAAGAGGTAGTCTCCATAGTAGGAACCTGAAACCCTTTGAACCAGAAGCGCCATCTGTTCATCGGTATCGTCAAGATCGTTCAGTTTCCTGTATTCCAAAGCGGAAATGTTCATTGTGCTTGAGTATACAATTTTCACGGCCTCTTCAAAAGCCTCCAGACGTTCCTCAAGGCTTCCCCTATTTGCGCAAAACACTGATTCGTACTTTCCTGCAAATGCATTTCCATATCCGTCTTCAAGAAAACTGCTTGACCTGACAATAATTGGGTTTTGTCCGAAATAATCCAGTATGTGTATGAATTCCTTTTTGATTTCATCGGAAAAGGTACCGTTCTTAAGCGCTTCCTCCAGTTCCCTGCCGTATTTGTAATATCCATCCGGTGTTCTCTGCTTTACCCGAAGGTCCCATAAGTCATTTGAAACGATATATGTATAAAACAGGTCAGAACCGATATAGAAGGAGTCGTCCGGTTCAAAGCTGTTGTTGTAGATGTCGGGACAGTTCTTTTCAATTATCTTTCTTGCAAGTAGCATTCCGCATGATTTTCCACCTACCAGTCCGCTTCCGACACGGCGGTCATAGATTGTGGTGTAATCCTCGAAAGTGAAGTATTCCTTGATTTTGGAAAGCATCCTCTCGTCCTTTGTCATCATCAGCTCGCAGATTTTATCGCACTCGTCATCAATGTTCTCGCCTTCACCATATTTCATTCTCACCTGATTCATGTACCTTTCCCAGCTGTCTAAAATCTGTCCGTTCTGGTATTTGTCGGAATCATTAATGGTTTTGTAGTATTTGCTGACCTCATGGCCGTCCTTGAGAACCTTGACGGAACCTGTTATCGGGTTGAACTTATGTCCCAAAAACATGGTCTGCGAATACCTGTTCCATACCTTTAAAGGGGATACGTAAACTTCCTCTGGAGAATTGGAGTACACATTTAAAAACAGCTGTGTTGTTTCACGGATTTTTGCTATGGCATCATAGGAATGCCTTCCCCGAATGATTGGGAAATATGCTATTGTATCCAGTTTGAATAGAAATGGGCAGGTGACCTTGAAGAAATTGCCCATCATCAGGTCTGTTGACCAGACCGCCTGAAGGTCGCTTAGGCAGTCAAATACGTAGAATGCATCAAATCCCTCTTTTTCGATTATTCTGTGGACTTCCAGAGTGAATGTTTCAAATTGGTTATATGGATTTACCTTATATATTTTAATCCCGTCACGTTCTATCATGCAAAATTCGCTTTTGGGATTTTCCTCTTCGATTTCAAGTAATCTGAAATCTTCATCGCTCATATCTATCAATGGAGGGTGATTGGCAAAGCGGATGTATATCAGATTCCTGTTGTCTTCTTTTGCTTGCTTTACGTAAGGGTCGACAAAGTAGGAAAATTCATGTAGGTTGGTGACGTTCCATACTACATTATCCCCTAAACGGATATTGTCCAAGGCTTTGTCAAGTCCCGGAATTCCGGATTTAGCTCTCTCAAATGGTGCCATAATAATGTCTCCTAATATCTGTTTTTAATCTCTAACCATTGGTACTCCAGTCAGTTGTGAAGCTTCCATTGTTAATGCAACTAGATCTTGACGTTCAAGTTTTTCTACATCGGTATTTCCTGCCTGCTGTGTTAATGCGGTCACTTCCTGAGTCATTGCCTCAATATAATTTGCAACTTGCTGTCCTTTTCTTATAGGGTCCAGTCTTCTTCTGAGGACTCTTTCCTGTGTTGCAATTCCTTTCGGACAGATTCCTTCAGAACATGTCTGACAGACCTTACATCCTATTGATATCAGTGCGGAGGTTGCAATATATACCGCATCTGCACCCAATGCTATAGCCTTTGCAACATCCGCTCCGGACCTTATTCCTCCGGCTGCAACAAGACTCACTTCGCTTCTTAAATTCACGTCTTTTAAAGCGTCATCGGCTTTCACAATCGCTTCTATTGTAGGAATGCCTGCGTGTTCTGTAACTGCCTCAGGTCCGGCACCGGTTCCTCCCTGCATGCCGTCAACTACAATTATGTCCGCACCAGCTTTTGCTGCAATTTTCACGTCCTGTTCCACTCTTCCTGATGCGAATTTGACAATGATCGGTATTTTCCAATCGGTAATTTCCCTTAGCTGATTGATTTTCATGCCCAAATCCTCAGGTCCGACAATGTCCATGTGTCTGGCGGGACTTAATGCGGAGGTTCCCTCCGGAATGTTTCTGACTCTTGCCACTTCTGCTGTTACCTTATGGGCAAGCAGGTGTCCTCCCATACCGGATTTTGCGCCCTGACCTATTTTTATTTCAACAGCTTCCGCATTGTTCAAATAACTGGCTGAAACTCCGAAACGGCCTGACGCATATTGGGCAATCAGCTTGTCCGCATAATGTCTTTCTTCAGGAAGCATTCCTCCTTCACCGGTGTTGGCGATTGATCCCACTTTGCTGCTTCCTATAGCCAATGCAATTTTGGCTTCCTTGCTTAATGCACCGAATGACATTGCCCCAATCATGATAGGGGTGTCTATCTCAATTGGATTTTCAGCAAACCTGTCTCCAAGCACTACTGAAGTTTTGCATGTTTCCCTGTAGGAGTCTATTGGAGGCCTTGAAACCTGTGCAGGCAGTATGCTTAAGTCGTCGAATGTTGGGATTTTTCGGGTCAGTCCGCAGCCTCTCACTTTATATGAGCCTGTCTGACTTTTACGTTTGATTTCAACCATTGTTGAGTTTGACCAGATTCCCCTTCCCTCATCGGCAAGAGGCCTTACGTATATTGCGTGTGTCGGACACATTTCCTCACATATTTTGCATCCTACACAGTTCTCCTGATGGATTGGCAGAGGCTCATCATTAATCACTTCATATACGTCGTGAGGACAGTTTGAATAGCAGCTGTAACAGTTTTTACAGGCTGAGTGTTTTGGATTGTCACATAAATACCAGCAGCACCCAGGTCGGTTATTGTTCTGTTTGCATATCTCTATTTTCCTTTCAACTGTAAATGACATCTAATTCACCTCCTCTTTTATATCTCTCAATGGTTTGAATACAGGACATACTGAATATTTTGTTCCTCCGGATTTGACAACATCATCAATCGCATTTGTTAGTTTAGCATAAGGTTTCCAAGCCAGATGGTCTTCCTTGTCAACAATAATTGCCTCGGTTACGATTTTGTTTGTCAATAGATAGTCAAGCAATGTTGTGACGATGGAACCGTCCTGACCCTGGGTATGCTTTAAGGACCTGACTGTCAATATTTTTATGAAGTCGCCCACAGGCTTTGAATTGTCGTTTCGCAAGTCTTCAGGTATGAATGTTCTTGGACACACTGTAAAGCATGCATGACAGTCATCCGGACATTCGCTTCTCATTATCGGTTTTGTATCGTCAATTTTTATCAAATCGTCAGGACACACATATTCGCATGCTCCGCAAAGAACACATGCCCCAACATCTATGACATTGGATTTCAAATCCTGGAAATTGGACTCTGAAATGTCCTTGTTGATTGACTCTTCTGATTTTGTTCGCTGATACAGCACAGGCCGAGCCAAAAATTCCCTTCTTTCTATGGTTTCCAGATTTTTGTTTATTTTGCTTTCTGCAATCTTGTTGAGTAGTTTGAATTGTGATTCTGTGAGGTCTTTGGCTTCAATGAATTCCTGTTTTATTGCTCCATTGATTATTTCTTCGCCTTTTTTGGTTCTCACTATTAATGTTGACCAGCCGTCCTGTGATCCTATTGACCCGATTGATATGTCTGATGTCTCTGATGTCAGCTCCACACAGATGTTGCAGTTTTTTCTGATGATTCTTTTAGCTACTGACAGGGGTATTTTCACGGTCTCTTTTGTTTTCAGCAATAAAAATACGAACCCCTTTTCAATTTGGAATTTTTCAATGTCGTCCATTTTCAGGTCATACTCTTTCAGGAGATTTTCAAAGTACCTGTATGAGAAATTTTCCATGCAGAATAAGCCCAGCTTAACATCAATAGGGCTATCTGTATAATACTGTAGTTTGGATGCTGCCATGATTTCACAAGGTGTTCCAACCATAGCTATTCTATGTTCGCTCATTTTTTTAGCTCCTATTGTATATTAACAATTTTTTTAAAATTTGTATAATCTATATCACTCAGTTCAAAATCATATTCGGTTAGAATATCTTTCAGCTCTTTTTGATCTTCAAGGGTGGTTTTTTCCATAACCGCATTTTTCCCTAAGCTTTTAACATCTCCAAGAACATATATGGTTCCCCTCATAATGGATTCGCCAACGTTGTCGGTTACATCACCTAGTATTATGAGTTTGCCACCCATCATTAAAAGTCCGGTCATGTATCCGCTGTTTCCTCCGATTATTACGGTTCCTCCTTTCATGATTTCTCCAGTTCTTGAACCTGTGCTTCCTTTCACTATTACGGTTCCGCCGTATATTCCTTGTCCTGCACCGTCGCCTGCAGTGCCCTCAATAATCAGTTCGCCCTTTGTCATGTTGTCTCCGGCAAACCATCCGGCATTTCCTGTGATGTGTATGTTTGCTCCGTTAATCATTGTTCCAACAAAATATCCTGCAGAGCCGTTGATTTCGATATCCACATCTTCAATTAAACCCGCACAGATGTTGTGTTTGGATTCGGGATTGTTAATAATGAGTTTATCATGAGATGTTGCCTGCTCTTTGATGGTGCGGTTCAATTCCTTTTCATCCATATTCTTTGCATCAATAACATATTCTTTCATAGATAAGACTCTCCTATATTGTATAGGCTCTTGTTTCTCCTGGAGCTATTTGCTCTATCTGGTCTGAATCTGTGACGTCATGCAATGCCATTTCCTCTGAAGCTATTGCAAAAATTTCATCGGTTTCCACCATTACTCCTGGCCTAAGGCCAAGCTTGTCCTTTGCAATGCCTATTCCGTTTGGTGTTCCCACCAGTATTGAAAATGGGCCGTCCAAATCAATCACTGCCTGGTCGAGTGCTTCTTCCAATTTATATCCTTGGTTTAGTTTGTCAGCCATGTAATGGACAATGCATTCTGTATCATTGAATGATTCGAAAGTGTGTCCTTTTCTCTCTAACGGATCTCTTATTTTCCAGTAATTGGTGATTTGGCCATTATGCACCACGGTAATGTCTGGTATGATGTAGCTTTGATATGGGTGTGCATGATAACGGTCCACTCCGCTTTCAGTTGCAAAACGGGTATGGCCTATTCCATGTGTTCCCATCCTGCTTGAAACATTAAATCTCTCTGCAATGTCTTTTACTTTTCCTGTATCCTTGATCATTTCAAATGAATGTGAACCGTTGATTACCCTGACGTTTTCCAGTTCGTCAATTTCGTTTATGCAAGGTTTTAAAAGTGAGTATTCGTCCAATGCTATTTTGCATTTGTATACGTCTGAATCTCCTACAGATTCGATAAGCTGTTCTTCATAGATTGGACTGAATTGAGTTAATAATGATTTTAAATGATCTAATGTACCTTTTCTTCTTTTTACCTCAATGTTTAATTGATAATAGTTTTCAGGGTAATTCAAACTGCCGTAAATTGCATATCCTGCAGAATCCGGTCCCCTATGTTGCAGGGATTCCAGCATTGATGTCAGTGATTCTCCTACAGGATGAGATTTTTTATCTTTATATATTACGCCTGCTATTCCACACATTTTATTCCTCCAAATAAAAACTTAAGTTGACTTTATTCCGATTTTTAGTCTAATTCATCATATGCCTAATGAAAATACAATATGCCTTAAAATAATAAATGATTTTAAATTTACAATATGCCTAAAAAATTATTCCATATGCCTTAAAAAATAATTCCGAAAACCTTTTAAAATTATTCATTCCATTGTTTAATTTAAATAATGATGATCAACTAAAAACAGGTTTTAATTGACCATCAATATACTCAAATAAATGAATAATATTATACGTTTAGATATTCGTCCCTTTCATAGTCGAATACCTGTATTCTGTAGGCATCCCATTCGGCCCTTTTGATATTGTAGAACTGATTGAATACTTTTTCTCCAAGGGCGTTTTTAATTACTTCGTCTTCTTCTAAAGAATGGTATGCTTCCCATAAGCTTGTTGGCAAATTGCCAATTCCTTTTTGGTTGATTTCGTCTTCTGAAAGTGCGAATAGGTTTTCTTCAGTTGGTTCTCCAGGGTCGATTTTGTTGTCCATACCGTCCAGTCCTGCTTCAAGCAATACTGCAAATGCAAGATATGGGTTACATGATGGGTCAGCGGATCTGCATTCGATTCTTGTTCCTAATCCACGGGATGCAGGAATTCTTAATAATGTTGATCTGTTTTTAAAGCCGTAAGCAATGTAACATGGTGCTTCGTAACCAGGTACCAGACGTTTGTAGGAGTTGACAGTTGGGGACAGGATTGCTGATAGTGCAGGAGCATGTTTCAATAATCCTCCAATGAAGTATAATGCATTTTGTGAAATTTGAGTTTCGGTATTCGGATCATAGAAGATGTTTTCTCCATCCTTAAACAAACTTTGGTTACAGTGCATTCCACTACCGTTGATTCCTAAAAATGGTTTTGGCATGAATGTTGCCTTGAATCCTAAGTTATTGACCACCGCTTTAACAGCTTCTTTAAATGTTATTACAGCATCAGCTGTTTTTAAAGCGTCTGCATATTTGAAGTCGACTTCATGTTGTCCTGCTGCAACTTCGTGGTGGCTTACTTCCACGTTGAAATCCAGTTTTTCTAAGCCTAACACGATTTCCCTTCTGATGTCTGTACCTTTGTCTAAAGGTTCCACATCAAAGTATTCGGCTTCATCTGCAGGAATGTAATTTCCATTTTCATCTTTTGTTATGATGAAGAATTCCGGTTCTGGACCCATATTGAATTGGTATCCTCTTTTTTCAGCCAATTCTAAAGATTTTTTAAGCACTCCTCTTGGATCTCCGTCATATGGTTTTCCTTCAGTAGTGAAGATGTCACATATGAATCTGCTGGTACCTTTTACTTCAGGTCTCCATGGGATTGTTGAGAAGGTGTCGATATCTGGTTTTGCAAGTAAATCACTGTCGTTGATTGAAGCTAATCCAGCTATTGATGATCCATCAAACAGTAATCCGTCATTCACTATGTCTTCAACGTCATCTGCTTTTTTAAGAGGTACCGCCATACTTTTTGGTAATCCGTGTATGTCTGAGAGTTCTAACTTTAAAAATTTTATGTCGTTTACTTCTATTGTTTTAATTATTTGGTCTAGTTTATTATCTTTTTTTGACATTTTCTCACGTCATTTTTTTGAGTATATTATCCACTTGGTTGAACAATATGGAAAGTGGAGAACCATTTTCGACTTAATGAATTTAATTAAATACATAGTCGGAAGGAACATTCCTTCCGATTAATTGATTTATCATTATTGATATATAAATATTTTGAATGTCCTCAAAAATCTAAACTAAAATCCGGGAAGCAGTTTATTGATTGCTATAATATTTGCACAATATTGATTAAAAAAATGATTAATATCCTGTTAAAAATAGATTTGGTAAAATTTAATTTAAAAAAATAAAAAACAAGGAGTATCCCTAATTATTGGAGGATAGGTAATTTGGGGGGATGGCTTAAAGGGGTGTTATTCGAAACCTTTTGTAATCTTTTTGTTTTCCCAGGTTGTGAGTTTATATCCGTCCTCTCCACATTCAATATTCTCCATTGGCACTAAAGGAACTTTTCCAAGGCCACCTGGAGCATTATATACATATGTAGGTTTGCACATTCCGCTTGTTCTGCCTTCCAAGTGTTTCATGATTTCCAAACCTTTGGAAATGTCAACCTGAAAGTGCTTGGTGCTTTTGACATCTTTCGGATGGAACAGATAATATGTAATTACACGATACTTGTGAAGCTCCTCATTGGTTTTTTGAATGCAGTATTTGTCATCATTCACATTATGCAGCAGCACCATCTGGTTTCTTACAAGTATTCCATGGTCTACCAATATATCGATTGCCCTGACCGCTTCAGGGGTGATTTCACAGGCATGATTGAACTGTGTTGAAACCTGCACCCTGTATTTTCTGAGCAGGCATGCTAGCTCGTCATCGATTCTGAATGGAAGTGTTGACAATGTTCTTGTACCGATTCTTATCACTTCAACATGAGGTATCTTGGATAGCTTATTGAAAATAGCCTCTAATCGGTCATTGCTTAATAATAACGCGTCTCCTCCGGTAATCAACACTTCCCTTATGGTCTCGTGATTCCTTATGAATTTGATTGAAGTGTCAATGTCCTCTTTGGAGGTGTTTTTGTCAAAGTTGCCAATCAGTCTTCTGCGTTGGCAGTGCCTGCAATACATGGGGCAGGCATTGGTTACATTGATGATTAGCTTATTGGGATATCTTCTGGTGATTCTTCCTGAAGGATTGGATTGTTCCTCTTTCATCGGATCTAATTCTCCTGATTCATCCAATTCTCTAACATCCGGAATTGACTGTAATCTTATTGGACAATTGGGATTGTCAAAATCAATCAATGAAAAATAATATGGGGTTATTGCAAATCTGTATTTTTCCCCGACCTTTTTTATGTTATCATATTCCTCGTCAGTGAGTTTGATGTATTTTGAAATCTCCTCAACACTGCTGATTCGATTTTTTAATTGCCATTTTGGATCGTTCCAGTCTTTTTTAGTGGCGTTCAATTCTTTAAGAATTTTATTTTTAGTATTTTCATATAAATTATTAGAAAATTCACTGAATCCTATTCTGACTTCTGATTTATGTTCCATATCATTAATGGCTATCATATCAAGTTCATCTGAACGAATTAATGATCTTTTTCTATTGGCGTTTATGCTACCTACCTCATTTTATGCATACTTTTGAATTATTATAAATATAGTTTTGTTCATTGTTTAATATATTATTTTCCATAATGATGACTCTTTCAAAAACTTTGTTGATTTTCAAAATCCTTTTTGCGATTGTCATTCCAAATGAGATCTCTGCGATAGATTCGTTTTAAAACGCCTCGTTTGG
>ONSJ01000049.1 GCA_900320515.1 uncultured Methanobrevibacter sp.
TGTGGGACTTATTTTTTTCAAAAATCCTACATTTAACCAAACCTTTATATAGGGTAATGTAAATATATTATTATATCATATTATTCTAGACAATATGATGTACAAGTATTGCTAACTATTTTAATGCCGAGATAGTCTAGCCTGGTAAGGCGCGAGACTGGAAATCTCGTGGGCGTTCAGCCCTCCTGGGTTCAAATCCCAGTCTCGGCGTTTATTAGTTTTTAACTATATTTTTTTGATATTAATTAATAAAAATACTTGTTAAACTGATATTTATTGCACTCTTAGCGAATACGCTAAGTTTATAACTGTTGAAAAAACTGTGTTTTGAAATTCAAAACATTCGAATCTATATTTTACGTCTCGTAGGTTCGCTCTATAAATGGAGGTTATTTAATGGAAGACGAATTCAAACATTTAGTCCGTATTTCAAGAAAGGACGTTAGTGGTAATAAAACCATTGAACAAGCTTTAACTGAAATCAAAGGTGTTGGAATCTCTTTATCTAAAACTATGTGCCGTGTTTTAGACTTAGATTTAGAAGCTAAAATCGGATACATTGCTGACGAAGATGTTTTAAAAATTGAAGAAATTTTAGAAAACCCTCTCGACTTCGGCATTCCAGCTTGGATGTTAAACAGAAGAGAAGACTATGAAACTGGTGAAAACATTCACTTAATCGAATCAGATCTTGACATGACTTTAAGGGATGATTTGAACAGAATGAAAAAGACCAGAAGCTACAAAGGTAGAAGACATGAAGTTGGTTTACCTGTTAGAGGTCAAAGAACCAAGTCTACTTTCAGAAAAAGTTCTACTGTTGGTGTAAAACGTTCAAGAGGATAGGCAAGAGCTTTTTTTATAAATCAAATTATTAAAATTCAATTTTATAAGGAGATGTTTTAATGGGACAACCTAGAAAATCAAGGAAAAAGTATAATACACCACCACATCCTTGGAATGCGGAAAGAATTAAAAATGAAAATAAATTAATGACTAAATACGGTCTTAAAAACAAAAAAGAAATTTGGAAAGCTGATACTTTAGTCAGAAGATACAGTAGGGAAGCAAGGTACTTACTTGGTTTCGGTGCTGATCAGATGGTTAAGGAAAAATTAGAATTATTAGGACACTTAGCTAGAACCGGTGTTTTGCCAGAAGGTGCAGCTCTCGAAGATATCTTAGATTTAAATGTAGAAGATATCTTAAGAAGAAGATTACAAACTATTGTGTACAAAAAAGGTTTAGCTCGTACTCCTAAAGAAGCAAGAATGTTTGTTGTACATGGTCACATAGCTTTAAATGGTAAAAAAATCAATTCACCAAGTTATGTAGTATTAGACGGTCAAGAAGATGCAATTGGATTTTACCGCTCTTCACCTGTAGCAAAACAAATTGAAGAGTACAACAAAGGTAAAGAAAATAAAGCTAATACAGAAGAATAAAGGGTGTAACTATGGCAAAAGATGAAAAATGGGGTATAGCTAATATTTACTCATCATTCAATAACACTATTATTACTGTAACAGATATTACTGGTGCTGAGACTATTTCAGCAATGGCTGCAGCAACTAGAATAGCTGATGATGCTAAAGAAAAAGGATTTGTTGGATTACACATTAAAGTAAGAGCTCCTGGTGGAAATGGACCTAGAAGTCCAGGACCTGGTGCACAAGCAACTATTCGTGCTTTAGCAAGAGCTGGAATTAAAATAGGAAAAATCGAAGATATTACTCCTATTCCTCACGACGGTACTGGAAGACCTGGTGGTAAAAGAGGAAGAAGAGTTTAAGCGGAAGGGTTTAATATGGAGATAGAAGTAAGAAGTCAAAGCGATGATGAAATGGTTTTCATCGTTCGCGATGCAGAAGTACCTTTTATAAATGCTATTAGAAGGGTTGCAATGGTCAATGTTCCAAAAATAGCTATCGAAGATGTAAATATTATCAGAAATGATTCTGCAATGTTTAATGAGGTACTTGCTCACAGACTTGGTTTAACTCCTTTAGTTTCCGATTTAGATGCTCTTGAAGGATTATCATTACCAGAAGATGATGATTGGGGAGAGTATACTAACGGAATAATGTTTCATTTAAATGAAGTGGGACCTAAAGTTGTTTATTCTAAGGATTTAATATCTTCAGACTCAAAAATTAAACCAGTATACGACACTATACCTTTAGTAAAACTCAAAGATGGAGAAGAACTCAACATTGAAGCGGTAGCTAAAGTGGGCTATGGAAAAGAACATGCAAAATGGATGCCAACAACCGTATGCGCATACAAACAATATCCTGAAATAACTTTCAATGATGATGTTGAAATCGACTACGATTGTGCTCAAGCATGTCCTAGAGGTATCTTGAAATCAGATAGAAGATCTAAAAAAATCAAAATTGTTGAAGAACATGAAAACAGTCCTTTAATAGGTGTGGAAAACTGTGCCATGTGCAAAAGCTGTGTAAGGGCTTCTGACAATGGTTACATTAATGTCGGATTCAAACCAAATGATTTTATATTTAGAATTGAAACTGATGGAGCTATGCCTCCTAAAGAAGTTTTATTAAAAGCATGTGACGTATTAGGTGAAAAAGCAGATAAGTTTATCAGATTTAGTGAAGAAGGAGGAAGTAAATAATGGTTAAGAAAGTAATAAAAACAAATCCTAACCTTATTGAACTTATTAATAAACTTTATGAACAATCAAGAAATGAAGATGCAGCTATTTGGAGAGATGTTGCACAAAGACTTGAAAGGTCTAATAGAAGAACCGCTGAAGTAAATTTGTCTGATATTGCAAGACATGCTGAAGCTGGTGAAACTGTTTTAGTACCAGGTAAAGTTTTATCAAATGGTGATTTAGAAAACAAAGTAGATGTTGTAGCATTAAAATTCTCAGCTAAAGCACAGGAAAAAATCGAAAGTGCTGGTGGAGAATGCATCTCAATTGACGAAATTATGGAAAGTAATCCTAAAGGATCAAACATAAGGATTATGGAATAGGGGATGTGTGTTATGATAATTATTGATGGTAATGGATGCGTTTTAGGAAGATTAGCTAGTGTAACTAGTAAAAATCTTTTAGAAGGCGAAGAAGTAGTAATTCTCAATGCTGAAAAAATTATGTTAACCGGTAACAAGGAATGGGCTTATGCTAAATACAAGCAAAGAGTTGACAGGGCAAGTATTTCCAACCCTCGTGACTTAGGTCCAAAATATCCTAGAAGACCGGATGATATATTCAGAAGAACTGTAAGAGGTATGTTACCTTTCAAAAAATCCAAAGGTAAAACAGCATACAAAGGTTTAAAAGCTTTCGTTGGCGTACCTGCTGAATATGCTGACGCTGAACTCACAGCAGTTCCTGAAGCAGAATACAAAAATCTTAAAAAAGGTATCGAATTAGGAGAAATCTCCAAACTTTTAGGAGCTACCTTTTAGATAAGTAGGTGTTATTATGGTTAAAGTTATTCATACTAGTGGAAAACGTAAAACAGCTATCGCAAGAGGTACTGTTCGTGAAGGAACCGGTAAAGTTAGAATTAACAAAGTTCCTTTAGAACTCTATTCTCCTGAGCTTGCTAACTTGAAATTACAAGAACCATTAACCTTAGCTGGAGACTTAGCTAACGAAGTGGATATCAATATCCATGTTATTGGTGGTGGAGTAATGGGTCAAGCTGAAGCTGCACGTATGGTAATTGCTAAAGGACTCGTACAATGGTCTCAAGATATGGATTTAAAAGAAAGATTCATTCACTACGACAGAACCATGTTAGTAGGTGACCCAAGACGTTCCGAACCTAAGAAATACGGTGGTCCTGGAGCAAGAGCACGTAAACAAAAAAGTTACAGATAAATTCTGTACCTTTATATTTTATTTAAATTTAAAAGATGATATAAATGATTCCTATAAGATGCTTAAGTTGCGGAAAACCTGTATCAGCTTACTTTGATGAATATAACAAAAGAGTAGCAGCTGGTGAAAAATCTAAAGATGTTTTAGATGATTTAGGTTTAACTAGATACTGTTGTAGAAGAATGTTGATTTCCCATGTTGAAACCTGGGAATAAACTATTGTAGGGATATTTTTTAAAAATAATCTTGGTAAAATGCCTAAAAAATGGAAGTAATATTCATGGATGTTGAAAAAAAATTAACAAGGTTTGAAAGAGCTAGGATTCTTGGAGCTAGAGCGATTCAAATATCTATGGGTGCAAAGCCTCTTGTAGATATTACCGATTCCTTAGATCCAATCGACATAGCTTACGAAGAACTCAAAGCTGGAGTTTTACCATTAGATGTTATTAGAGATGAATAGATTCTATCTATTTTTCTCCAATTATTTAAAAAAAATAGTAAATACCAATTGAAACCTGTAAAGAAACTTACTAATTTTTTCAGAATATGGGTTGATTGGTAATAAATTGAATGACACTGAGGTGTTTTTTTGAATAGTATAATAGAAGACGTCCAAGTCCGAAAGATTCTGGACAGCAGAGGCAATCCGACCATTGAGGTAGATGTGATTACCTGGAGTGGTTTTGGAAGGGCAGCTGCACCAAGTGGAGCAAGTACAGGTTCAAGAGAAGTGGTATCATTCCCCGAAGGTGGGGTTGACATTGTAGTAAGTGAAATGGAAGACTTGATTGCTTCTGAACTTATTGGAATGGATGCATGTGATGTCGCTACTATTGACGAAGTATTGAAAGAAATTGACGGCACTGATAATTTGGCCGCTATTGGAGGCAACACTACCGTTGCTATTTCCATGGCTGTAGCTAAAGCTGCCGCATCATCATATAACATGCCGCTTTACCAGTACATTGGAGGTAATTTCACAAATGAATTGCCATATCCATTAGGCAATATGATGAACGGTGGTGCTCATGCAGGCATTAATGCTCCGGATATTCAAGAATTCCTGGTCGTTCCTATCGGAGCCACCAATATGGTTGACGGAATTTTTGCAAATGCTTCTATTCACAAAAAATTAAAAGAACTGATCCAATCTAAAGACTCCAATTTCACAGGTGGAAAAGGAGACGAGGGCGGATGGGTACCTAACATCACTAACGCAGATGCTCTGGAAATTCAAGCTCAGGCATGTGAGGAAGTGGGTGATGAGATTGGTATTGAAATCAGGCCCGCTTTGGATATGGCCGCATCCGAGATGTGGGATGCAAATGAGCAGAAATATGTTTATGCTCAGGATGGTATCAAAAGGGATACCGGAGATCAAATCGATTTCGTAAAGGAAATCATTGATACTTACAAAATGTTTTATGTAGAAGACCCATTTGACGAATCCGACTTTGAAGGATTTGCTCAATTGACTTCCAGGGTTGGAGACAAATGTCTCATTTGCGGAGATGATTTGTTCACAACCAATAAAGAGCTTTTAGCTAAAGGCATTGAAATGAATGCGGCTAATGCAATCATTATCAAGCCAAATCAGATCGGTTCACTATCTGAAACTTATGCCACTGTTAAATTGGCAAAGGAAAACGGTATTGTGCCAGTCGTTTCACACCGTTCCGGAGAAACCACTGATGACACTATTGCTCATCTTGCTGTCGGTTTCAATTCACCAATGATTAAGACCGGAGCCATAGGTGGGGAAAGGATAGCTAAACTGAATGAGCTTATCCGTATAGAAGAAAAACTTCCGAATTCAAGAATGGGCAAATTTAAAAATTAGAGGAGAGAGATTATGTCAAAAGTAATTCTTGATTACGATAAATGTGATGGTGCAGACTGCGCTGAATGCGCTGACGTTTGCCCAATGGAAGTATTAGTCCTTGAAGGAGATAAAATTACAATAAACAATCCTGAAGATTGCAGTTATTGTGAAGTATGTATGGACGTTTGTCCTAACGAATGTATTAAAATTGAAGATGACTTTTAAATTGTAGGTGAAAAAATGGTAAATGAAGAACTTTTAATAGACTTAGATAATTATTTAGCAGCTGGTTTACACATCGGTACCCAGCAAAAAACTAGTGACATGGAAAAATACATATTCAGAGTAAGATCTGACGGTTTATACGTATTGGATATTCAAAAAACTGATGAAAGAATCAGACAAGTCGCAAAATTATTAGCAAAATACGACCCTGAAGACATTTTAGTAGTGGCTACCCGTCAATACGGTCAGGCTCCTGTTAAAAAATTCGGTGAATTAACCGGCGCTAAAACCATTCCTGGCAGATTCATCCCAGGTACCTTAACAAACCCAAATTATGCTAAATTCATTGAACCAAAAATCATTGTTGTAACTGACCCAAGGTCAGATGCACAAGCGATTTTAGAATCCAAACAAAACGGTATTCCAGTTGTTGCATTATGTGATACTGAAAACTTACTCAGTTTTGTTGATATTGCCGTACCTGTAAACAACAAAGGTAGAAAAGCTATCGCTTTAGTTTACTGGTTACTTGCAAGACAAATCTTAAGAGAAAGAGGAGACATCCCAGAAGACGGTGACCTTGATATTGATTCAACTGAATTCGAACTTAAATTTTAAGTGAGTTAGATGTTAAGACAACCTGCTGTAGCCGGAGCGTTTTATCCAAATGATCCGGATAGATTGAAAGAACTTATTGAAAGTTGCTTTTTGGATGATTCAGGTGTTGGTTACATGCCGAATCTCGAATCATTCGACGGTAAAGAGTACCCTATCAATGTTATGGTTCCTCATGCAGGTTATCAATATTCTGGTCCGATAGCCTCTCACGGCTATTGTGAAATCGTTAAGAATGGTTTTCCTGAAGTTTTTATTATTATAAGTCCTAACCATACTGGATTTGGTAGTGAAATATCTGTTTTCAACGAGGGCGAATGGATTACGCCTTTGGGAAATGTGTGTGTCGATAATGAGTTTGCAGACAGCATAATTGAGTTTTCAGACATTGCCTCTGCGGATTTCACAGCCCATATTCGTGAACACAGCATTGAAGTTCAGCTGCCATTCCTACAATATTTCTCATCCGATTTCAAGATAGTTCCAATCACAATGGGAAAGCAGGATTTTGTCACTTCAGCTGACTTGTCTAATGCAATCCTTGAAGCTGCAGATAAACTGAACAGATCCTATTGTGTTATTGCAAGCACGGACTTATCTCATTTCAACAATCAAGAGAAAGCAAACAAGGTTGACGGATTCGTCCTTGAGGATATTGAGGAAATGAATGAATTCAAACTTTTTGAGGAAGTTGTCCAGTATAACATTACTATGTGTGGTTATGCTCCTGTAATGGTCACAATGTCTATTTCCAAAAGCTGTGATAAGAACACCAGTCAGATATTGGCTTATGGGACTAGCGGTGATGTCACTGGGGATTTCACATCAGTTGTTGGTTATGCTTCAGGTATTTTTAAATAAGGTGTATCTATGATAGCTAAAGCCTCTGCTCCGGCAAAAACAATATTATTTGGTGAGCATTCTGTAGTTTATGGCGAACCTGCTATAGCGGGAGCAGTCAATAAAAGAGCTTATGTCACTATTAAACCGTCTGAAGATGAGGTTACAATTTTCAGAGCTCCTGACATCGGTTTTGAAGCTGAATTACTTACACGATATAAAAAATATGTTTTGCTTAAGGGAAAACCAGGTATTATCAGATATATTTTAGAGTCTCTTTATCGAGTACACGACCATACTCCAATCGACATTACCCTGAATTCCAATGTTCCTATTGGTTCAGGTCTTGGATCATCCGCAGCAGTAACAGTAGCCACCCTTGCTGCATTATACAGATATCATAATATTCGTTTTAACAAACAGTCCCTTGCCCATGATGCTCACATGGTTGAGCAGGCAGTTCAGGGAGTTGCAAGTCCGTTGGACACGTTAGTTTCTACTTATGGAGGGCTTGTCTATTTGTCAAGAAACAAAAAGGTTGAACACTTTAACGTTAATTTTAATGTTCCGTTTGTTGTAGGTTATACCACCAAGCACGGAAACACCGGAAAAATGGTTAAGGATGTCAAAAACCGTAAGGACAGAAATCCGAAAATTATCAATCCGGTTATTACCTCAATGGGTAACCTGACCAATTATGCAAAACAGGCTATTTTAAAAAGAGATTTCGCTAAAATTGGCGAATTGATGAACATTAATCATGGATTTTTAGATACTTTAGGTGTAAACACTTTGGAATTGTCTCGTATGGTATATAATGCAAGGGAAGCCGGAGCCATCGGAGCTAAAACAACTGGTGCCGGTGGAGGGGGCAGCATCATTGCCCTTTGCCCGGGCAAAGTGGAGGAAGTGGCTAAAGCTATTGACCGTGATGATAACATTTTAAAGATTAGATTTACTCGAAAGGGAGTTTCTTCAAGGGTTTATAAGTGATTCAATGATTATTTTAAAGATTGGTGGCAGCATTTTAACGAACAAGGACTCCAAGGAAAGTGAAGTCGATGCATTGAGCCTTAAAAGAATTGCATCTGAAATCAAGGCTTCCATGGATGTGTCATCCAAGCAGCTGGTCATCGTTCATGGTGCAGGTTCTTTTGGACATCCTCCGGCAAAGAAACATAGAATAGGAGAGGAATTCGACAAGTCACTCTATCCTCAAAAGAGATTGGGTTTTTGTGAAATTCAAAATGAAGTCAAAAAATTGAACATGTTTATCTGCGAAGCATTCATTGCAGAGGGTCTGCCGGTTATTGCAGTTCCTGCATCAGCTTTCGTGACTGCCACAAACAAGAGGATAACTGACGGAAATCTTGATGTGTTTAAAAATTATCTCAAAAAAGGTTTCATTCCTGTAATATACGGGGATGTGGTTTTGGATAATGAATTGGAATTTTGCGTCATTTCAGGAGATCAGCTAATCCAGTACTTGGCCAAAAACCTCACTCCAAATCAGGTCATTTTAGGAACCGATGTTGATGGGGTTTACAATAAGAATCCTAAAACACATGATGATGCGGTATTTTTTGACAAGTTCACATCACTTGAAGATTTGGATACCCTGGAGGGAACAACCAATGTCGATGTAACCGGCGGTATGGTTGGAAAAATTAAGGAACTTTTATATTTAGCAGATTTAGGAATTGAATCTAAAATAATAAATGCTGAAGTCGAAGACAATATTTTCAAGGTATTGGAAAATAAGCCAGTTAAAGGAACAATAATTTCAAGGGGAAATTAACACATGATTTCAGATAGAAAATTGGAGCATTTATTAATTTGTGAAAATTATGATGTTGAGTTTAAGGACAAAACTACAGGATTTGAAGATATAGAACTGATCCATAATGTTTTGCCGGAAATCGATAAGAATGAAATTGATTTGTCAACTTCTGTTTTCGGCAAGAAATTAGACTCACCTTTATTTATTACAGCTATTACAGGAGGTCATCCTGCAGCTAAAGAAGTTAACAGGCAATTGGCAATCGCCGCTGAAAACAATGGGATTGCTTTAGGTGTCGGCTCTCAAAGGGCAGCTTGCGAACACCCTGAACTTGCAGACACTTACAGTGTTGTCCGTGAAAATGCGCCTGACTGTTTGCTTGTTGGAAATATTGGAGCTCCTCAACTTAATTTGGCTCAAAAAGCGGTTGAAATATTGGATGCAGATATCCTGGCAATCCATTTAAATCCTCTTCAGGAATCAATACAGCCTGAAGGCGATTTGGATGCAAGGGGATATACTGATTTGATTGAAAAGATTACCGACACAGTCGATATTCCTGTTCTTGCAAAGGAAACAGGTTGCGGAATTTCCGCCGAATCAGCTAAAACATTAGTTGAAGCGGGTGTGGATTTCATTGACATTGAAGGTGCTGGAGGAACCAGTTGGGCCGCTGTTGAAACATACAGGGCAGATGACAGATATCTTGGAGAGATATTCTGGGACTGGGGAATCCCTACTGCAATTTCCACAGTGGAAGTTACAAATGCAGTTGAGGTTCCGGTTATTTCATCAGGAGGTATACGCACAGGTCTTGAAGCTGCAAAGGCTATTGCTCTTGGAGCTGACGCTGTTGGTATGGCATTGCCATTTTTAAAGAATTCTGCTTCTCAGGAAGCTTTAAACACATTTATTAATAGATTTAATGACTCACTAAGAATTGCTATGTTTTTAGTTGGAGCAAATAATATTGAAGAATTGAAACAATCTAATTTGGTCATTCGTGGAAAAACAAGGGAATGGCTAAATGAAAGAGGTATTAACACAAAGATTTATTCAAGGAGATGAAACATGAGCGTAGAAGTAATCGCTATAGGGGGATATCAGGAAGTCGGGAAAAACATGACTGCTGTCCGCATAGGTGATGATGTTGTTATTTTTGATATGGGAATTCACCTAGACAGGATAAGCATGCACGAGGACACTGATATCGACAGAATGCACAGTTTAGATTTGATTGAAAGGGGAGTTATTCCGGACGATACATTGATGAAGGATGTTGACGGTAAAGTAAAGGGAATAGTATTCTCCCACGGTCATTTGGACCACATAGGTGCAGTCGCTAAACTTGCACACAGATATGATGCACCATTAATCGGAACACCATATACTGCTGCTTTGATAGAAAAACAGATTAAAGGGGAACGTAAATTTAAGGTATCAAATCCAATCAAGGTCCTGAACCCTGGAAACAAAGTAAAGCTTTCAAAGGACATCACATTGGAATTTGTACAGTCAACACACAGTATTCCTCAAGCGGTATTTCCGGTATTGCATACTCCTGAGGGAGTCATTGTATATGCACTTGATTTTAAATTTGATAACCATCAGAAGGTATCTCCACCACCTGATTACAAGAGATTAAAAGAATTGGGTAAAAAAGGAGTCCTTGCATTAATAGTTGAAACAACAAATGCCAAAAACTTTGATGAGGTAAAAACCCACTCAGAAAGAATTGCAAAAAACATATTGGAAGACGTGATGAGGGGGCCATTGTATGAAAAGACAGGTATGATTGTCACAACATTTTCATCTCACGTTGAACGTGTACAGGCAATTGCCGATATTGCCAAAAAGAGTCACAGGGAAATATTCTTCCTGGGTCGTTCAATGGAGAGGTTCTGCGGTATTGCACAGAAATTGGGAATCCTCAAATTGCCTGAAAATGCCAGCATTTACGGATCTCCAAAGGCAGTCAATAAGGCTTTGATGAAAGCTGATGAAGACCGTGCAAACTACTTGCTTGTAACTACAGGTCACCAGGGAGAACCTGACGCATTGCTTCCAAGAATTGCCAATGGAAGAACTCCTTTTAACATCAAAAAAGGAGACAATGTTATTATTTCAGCACCGATTATTCCAAACCCGACCAATGCAGCCAACAGGCACATTATGGAAAGGAGATTGAAGGTAAAAGGTGCAAGAATTTATCCTAATGCTCACGTTTCCGGGCACGCTGGAAGAGAAGACCACAGGGAATTCTTGCGTATGTTAAAACCACAGCATATCATACCTGCGCACGGAGACTTATCAATGCTTGCGGCTTATGCTGAGCTTGCTGAAGAGGAAGGTTACAGAATCGGATACGATATCCATATTCTGAGAAATGCTCAAGCACAAGTTTTTAGAAGTTAAAGAGGGATTATTTATGAGTGATGTAAAAGAGGTACTTGGAAATTATTCAACAGACATTACAAAAACAATTGAGGAAGAATTAGCCACTATAACTCCAGATAATTTGGCTGAGGCATCAGTTTACCTGACTCGTGCCGGAGGAAAAATGTTAAGGCCTGCTTTAACATTGATTACTGCTGAAGCTGTTGGCGGAAAACGTGAATCTGCTCTTAAAACAGCGGCCGCCATCGAATTGATTCACACATTTTCATTAATTCATGATGACATCATGGACCAGGATGATATGAGAAGGGGAATGCCATCTGTCCACAAGGTATGGGGAGATGATGTTGCAATTCTTGCAGGAGACACATTATTCTCCAAGGCATTTGAAATCATCATCTGTTCTAA
>ONSJ01000047.1 GCA_900320515.1 uncultured Methanobrevibacter sp.
AGGAATAAAAAGAAAATAGAGGATAATTTAATAGTCAAATAGAAAAAATAAGTAAAATTATCAAATTAAGGATTTATTGACAAACCCCTTAAAAAAAAAAAGGACTTATTCTAAATCATTTTTCTCTTTCAAGAGCTCTACATCTTCTTTCAATTTTTCGATTTCATCATCAAACTCATCAAGCGTGTTTTCAAGCTCCCTTATTCTAAACTCCTCATAACTGAGCCCAGTATCTGATTTAACCTCTCTAAAAATCATGACAAATAGGATCATACCAAGAACACTGCCAAACAGCATCAGAGGATAAATGTCAGAGATGTATGTGATTGAAATGTTCGGAGGAGTCAACCAAACTATGAGAGCCATCTCAAATCCGACATATAAAAACATCAGAAGAACTGAAAATTTTCCATTAAGAAACTTCTTGTTATTCAAAATATAAATCGCACTTCCTACAAATCCTGCAATTACAGTAGCCAGGGAACACGGCAATGCAGTTACGCCACCTTCAACAAACCTGAACCCTCCGGAAACTATACCTGCAGGAATTCCGACAAAAGGCCCTCCAAACAATCCGCCAATCAGGATAATCAGATTTCTGACATTGGCAAAGGAATTTTTAACCGGAATGGTATACATTGATGCAATACAACCCAAAATAGCGAAAATTACAAAAGTGAAAAACAAATCGACTTTGGTAAACTTCTTATGCATGATATTCTTAAAGAATCTTGTTTTGGTTGCAATGAGCATCAATATCAGCATGACTGACAATACCTTAAACATGTTTAAAAATGGCATGAAAAAGGTAGCGCTGTTGGTACTTTGATTAAAATAGGAAATGAGAATGCTGAAAATACCTATAATGATCAGATATCCTATTTCATAAATCGAGCTGTCTCCCAAATTCCTGAACTGGGGCAGCCTTGTTGAAATGAATCCGAAAATTATGATGGCCGAAACCATAGTCAACAGATTATTGATTACCTCAAAGGAAATATGGAATACATCATGAGTAACAGCATATTTGAAAAATGAGACATAAAGAATAATGTTTGATATAAACAGCACTAAAAATATCAGAAGATAACCCAAGTATTTTATATTGACTTTTCTCCTTCTAGCTTTTCTATTCATACCAAACCCTCTAAATTAGACTATAACATTTACTTTTCAATGACGAAACCGTGGTTTTGGGCCTTGGTGACAAAGACAGTGCCCTTATCTCCAATGATTTCTTTGGTTTTTTCCACGATATCTGCATTGGATTCATCAAACATGGTGTAGAGAACAGGTCCGAATGAGGAAATTCCGACACCGTATGCGCCGGCCTCTTCAATCGCCTTCATTGTAGGCAGGTAGCTGTCATCAAGGGAATGTTCCAACTTGTTGAATCCAACATCCTGAAGTTTGCTTACGGCCCATCCGAAGTTTTTGATGTCCTTTTCAAGCATGAACGGAACAAGATTCATCAAAATCAGGTGAGATACCTGTTCCACTTCCTCTTTTGGAATAGGACAGTATGTCTGGAACACATCAACCTCATCATCACCCTCCATATGCTTTTCGATATATGGAATTGCAATCAGTATATTCCACTCTTCGGGAAAATCATATCTTGCAATCAATGTTGCAGGCTTTGCCTGTGAAGCGCCTGAAGGAAGGAACAATGGCTTTTCCTCTTTGCTGTGTCCGCCATCCAGAATGAATCCACCCAAATCATGGGTGTATGTTCCGATACCTGAAGTTCCTCCCCTTCCAACAACTGCACTCAATTCACGGCTTTCCACTTCAATTCCCATTGTCTCCGTAATCAAATGGGCTGTTGAAACGGCAATTTGGGTTCCGCTTCCAAATCCTGAGTGCGGAGGATAAGTATTATGTACAATAAATCTGAAACCTGAATCAATATCAAAGTGCTCAATGGTCTTTTGAGCTGCATCAGGGATTTTTTCCTGACATTCCAATATTGCTTCCTCGTCTGTTACAGTGTCGGCAAATTCAAGTTCGATACCGCTTTCGATTTGCTCGACTTCCAATACAAATTGTGGATCAGCTAATGCTAGACCAATACCACCATCAACTCTTCTATATGACCCGTTCAAGTCAATGAGGGACATATGTATTCTTGAAGGTGCCCTAATAATCATTTTTTCACATCCTTAAATATTTCGATAAGATATTTGTTTTTAAATGTATATAATAATTTTGAAAAAAAAATCTACCTTTTATTCATTTCATCAATTTTTTTGTTCAATTTTTCAACTTCTGATGTCAAATTATCAATCTTGGATTCAAGGTCTTTGCGTTTATCCCTATTCAGCCTTGAGACATATGCGGATGAAATAATAGCAGTGATCAGGGAAAAAATCACAATTCCGCCCACCATGGCTATAATTCCTATCAGCCTGCCCGGACTTGAGGTGGGAACGACATCCCCGTATCCTGTACTTGTCATTGATGCAAATGTATACCAGATGGCTGTTCTAAAGTCAGTGATGTTTGAATCGACCAGCCAAACGAGAACAGTAACCACAACGATGAACACAATGGCTATTACAATAATCTTGTCCAGATAGGTCTTTTTCAAAAAGTCCGCAGCCACCTTCTGATCATCACGAATCAGAATGAAAATCTTTATCAACTGGGCGAGCTTTACAAATCTCAATGCTCTAATAAACACCGAATTGAACGGAAGCATTCCCAAAATACCCAACGAGTTATTTTTCAGATATGCCTTCCTGTCATCAGACTTTTTCAGATTATATAAAAATTCAACCCAGAAACACACACATAAAAACAGGTCAAAGGCAATCACATTAAACCTGAACGAAGCGTCAACAGGACAGAATGTAATGTATATCAAAAAGAATATGTCAAAAATAGTTAACACTATTCCGCCGAAGTACGCCAGTTGCCTTTTCATAATAATATTATATGGCCAATAGTATATATTAACTACACCTAAAACAGGTCATCGACGACATCAATAAGCCTTTCGGCCAACCTGCATGTAAGCTCAAAATCCTCTGAGGAATAGCATTCATAGACCAGTGTAGGTATTCCTGCCTCCGCTGTCGGTTCTGTTATGTATGGCGGGCTTGAGCGAAATTCCGGAGCATAATATACGATTTCATCCATATTGTCAATAATCATGTTCATATATTCAGAGGACTTATCGTCAAATCCCGGCGCAAAGATGAAATTGGTTATCTGATAGTCCCCCGGACCATCCGGTCCACGGTTGGAGTGAATATCCAAGAACAGATTATACTCCTTGCGTATTATATCATCCCTGATGAATTCCTGTGCGAGCAGCTGCCCTTCAAGACGGCCCTCAGTTTCTGATGAATCGTCATTTACATTGATGTTGTATAGGTAATAGCAATTTCTTAAATCGGTTTTAGAGGTTAACTTTTCAAATAAAGCTCTGTGGGACTTGCTTTCCAAAGGATGCATTCCAATCACATAAGCTATCTTAACCTTTGAGTCTTTATCTCCAAAAGGACCGTGCAGATGGACGCTGCCTAAATCATTCCTGCCTAAAAGTTCGCATTCATATTCTGTTGAGTCAACCTGGGCTTCGCTTGTCGGTTCTTTTGGATAATTCATCTAAACACCTAAAAAAAATAAGTTAAGACTAGAATAATCTAGTCTTCGGATGGTGAACGTTCACCTAATTCTTTGTTTAATTCATACATTAATCTGTTGTCGCCTTCAGCGAATTTGATTTTGGCAACAAGTTCCATAGCGTTTTCTTCCTCTTCGACTTGCTCTTCGACAAACCATTGGAGGAAGTTGTTGGTTGCGTGGTCTTTTTCTTCAATTGCCAAGTCAACAAGATCATCAATTAGTCCTGATACTTTTTTCTCATGTTCTAAAACATGTTCGAATGCTGCAACTGGAGAATCCCATTCGGTTTGAGGTCCTTCGATTTCAGTCAAGGTTACTGAAGCTCCTCTTCTGATAATATAGTCATAGAATTTCATTCCATGCTCTAATTCTTCTTCTGCTTGTACTCTCATCCAGTTAGCAAATCCTGCTAAGTCTTCGTCTTCAAAGTAAGCTGCCATGGACAAGTATAAGTATCCTGAGTAAACTTCAGCGTTTAATTGTCCGTTTAATGCTTTTTCCATATTTTCAGATACCATTAAATATCACCATTATAACCTTTGTATTTGATTTCTTATATAGTTAAGTTAAATTTACATTATGTTTCACTACAATTTAAATAACAATTAAAACAATATCATTTATCATGATTGAAAAGTCCCTCTATGAAAACTACCAAATCGATTTCAGTGATGAAATCCTTCCGGATGATGATTACCTTTTTGTATTTAATGAAAACAGACAACTGTATCTGGATGACGATAAAAGATTGCCTGAAAACTTGAATGGATTAAAAGTTAATTTCTGTTTGTTTATTGGAATCTACAGGGGAATGAAGGCTTTTGTCGTCAATGCTGAAGGCGACGGGACATTTTATGACTTGAGGGAAGTCTATGAATTTGATCATGACCTCTACCATATTGCGGGAAAAGCAGTTTTGGTAAACGATTGGTATATATCACACAGGTTTTGCGGAAGATGCGGAACAAAGACTCAATTAGATGAAAAGGACATGATGTTAAAATGCCCTTCTTGCGGCCAAGTGCATTATCCTCGCATCGCTCCTGCAATTATTGTGGCCATAAGAAAAGACGACAAATTGCTAATGGCACAGCACAGCTACCATGACACCATCAGATATGCATTGATTGCAGGTTTTGTGGAACCCGGTGAAGCAATAGAGGAAGCAGTTCATCGTGAGGTTTCAGAAGAGGTTGGAATCAGAATCAAGAACCTGAAATACATGAAAAGCCAATCCTGGCCATTTCCGAATTCACTTATGCTCGCTTTTACAGCAGAGTATGAATCCGGCGACATTAAAGTTGACGGCGATGAAATCGTCAGGGCAAAATGGTTTAAAAAAGACGAAATCATAAGATACGAATCAGACATCAGCATATCAGACTGGCTGATTCAGGACTTCATAGATTCCCATTAAAAAAAAAAAAAGATTAAGTAAATGCCGGAGCACTTACTTTATCACAATTCGCACTTTCTTGGTTACCTTGTTATAGCATGAGTCACCCTTGAATGTGACTGTAGCGGAATATTTTCCTTTTTTAGTTAACTTTTTAAGCTTAAAGGTTGCTTTACCTGCACTGTTTGTTTTGGCAGTGAAAGTCTTGCCTTTAACCTTAATGGTAACCTTAACTTTAGCCATAGCCTTATTCATATTGTTTTTCAGGGTTATGGTGTATTTTTTGACTTTTACCTTACGCTTGAAAGTCTTTTTAGATGCTTTCAGTTTTGGAGTTGCCTTTTTGACGATGACATTGACATTCTTTGTTGATTTAAGATAACGGTCTGATCCATCAAATGTTATTGCCACATTGTATGTTTTAGGTTTTAAACCGGCAGTAGGCAATTTAACCTGACCGTTTGCATCAGTGGTCAAATATTTTACTCCATCAAGGTCTATTGATACCCTTTCACCACCAATAGCCTTGCCGTTGATATCTTTCAGGACAGCAACCAGATATTGACCGTCATTGTAAAATTCAGTGATTGCTGATGCTTCAAGTTTTGTTGCCAATTTATTGACAGTCATCACTTTTGAAGCATTTGATGAGCGATAATTCGAGGTTTCATCAAACACTGCATCAACATTCAATGCCTCCAGACTAGACGGCAGGTATTTAAACTCAACATGACCCTCAACTACGTTTAGATTACCTATCTGCTGATTATTGACATAAACCTTAACAGTTCCCTCATTTATCGGTCTGCCGTTGGATGAAACATCAATGCCGACAGAAGCTAAAGTATCATAGTAAACATCCGCATCACCAATTGCAATCTGGACTTTGGCCTTTTCAATGTATACTGTCACATTATTTTTTGAGGAATAGTAGTTATCTGAAACAAACTGGGCAGATATCAAACGATTGCCTGAAAAAGCAGGAACGTATGACAATGTTGCAATGCCCTGCCTGACACTTGCAGATCCAATCTGGGAATCTCCATCATAGAAGATGACACTTCCATCATTTATTACCTGATTATTGGAGCTTGAAACATTGGCGGTCAGTGTCAATGCGCTTCCAACAACACCATCAGACCCTCTTACTGTGATTCGGCTGTCTGCAGGTTTAACAACATATCCTGCAGAGGATTCAGTATCTGAAAATACCTGACTTTCACCGTAAATCACCTTAAGCATATGGTCAGATGCAATTAAAGGAAGATAGGTAATATTTGCTCTTCCATTGACAACAGATTTTTTACCTATGAACTTGTCATCGACATAGAAGCTTATGCTGCCGTCACTGAGGTCGGAATACAATGAGGCTACCTCAACAGTAAATGTTGAATTAAAGCCAACGGTTCCACGCTCCAGAGAAATCCTGACAACGACCCCATCCACAAATAAATCCCCGAAAGCATTGGAAACCTTATAATTGCCAGATGTAAAGGTTGCAGTGATTAAATGTTTTCCAGCCTTTTGCGGAGTGAATTTTAGTTCGGCAAGACCGTCTTTAACATTGACTGTGCCGATTACCTCATCCCCATCTTTGAATGTGACGACTCCCTCATTGATTGTGGAACCGTTAAAGTCCACAACACTTGCGCTTATTGTGGTTTCATGACCTAAAGTTACGTTATTGAGAGAAACATTTAAAGATGAAAATACAGGAGTGACTTCTAATGTGAACGTATTATCATATGAATAATAGGTGTCATCCTCTCTAAAGAATACATTCAGCTTCCATGTTCCACTATCCAAAGCAGCCAACTTCTCATAGACATGTGAAATATTGTTTGTAGCGAATGTCTTAACCACCACATTTCCTTGGATTAATTTGAAGGTCAATATTGGAATATAAGGATTGTTTACATTAAATGACAAGGTTTGTGGATTTTTATATTCAAATTCAGGGTTATTGCAAATGATGTCAATGTAATTCTTGACAATATTAGCTCCAACATTATAGATATTGTTATTAGGACTGTCAATGAAATAACAGGCAACTATATTACCCGAATCAGTATTCCAGATGATTTGGCAATATCCTGAATTATTTTCAAATGAGGAATTTGAAAGATTGCAGTTTTTACCAAACAAATAAACCGCACCACCATTATTGGAAGCGAAATTGTCGGCAAAATAGCTATCGGCAAAACTGCTTTCATTACCTGACGAATAGACTGCACCGCCATCGTTTGAGGCAACATTACCAATGAATTCACAGGCAATCAAGTTAGCGTTATTACCGCTCCAACGAATGGCACCACCATTAATAGCAGAATTGTCGAAAAAACCACAATTAGCTAAAGTACCGTCATCTCCTGCCCAATAAATGGCACCACCATTTATAGAAGCTGAATTATTAACAAAACAACAATTAGCTAAAGTACCATCATCTACTACCCAATAAATGGCACCCCCATATTCAGAAGCAAAATTATTAACAAAAGAACAATTTAGCACACTTGCAAACCCTTGCATCCAAATTGCTCCACCATTAACAGCAGAGTTATTGACAAAAGAACAGTTTTCAAGAATCCCTCCAACACCAAACCAGATAATGGCACCACTCGCCTCGGAAGCGAAATTATCAACAAAAGAACAATTTATAATCTTGCAATCAGAACCGGACAAATAAATAGCACCACCATAAAGTGAAGCGAAATTATCAACAAAAGAACAATTTATAATCTTGCAATCAGAACCAATCAAATAAATGGCACCACCATAAAGTGAAGCGAAATTATCAGCAAAAGAACAGTTTATAATAGTGCAGTTGGAACCCTGCAAATAAATAGCTCCCCTTCCATCACCATTATTGGCTCCAACGAAACGGATGTTTTTCAAAACAGTGTTGTTTGCCATTATATTGAATATGGCTGACTGGTTATTCGCATCAATAATATGTCCGTTACCGTCAATGGTTACTGAATTTGAAATGAATATTCCATCAGTTGAACCTGAAACATAACAATAATCTTTCGTAAGATTCAATGTGTCTCCATCATGAAGCACATTAATTTTTGATTTCAATTCATCAAAATTGCCTTTATCTGAATTCAAGTCAACAACATAAAGCATTTCCTTATCAAGGTATCTCTCATCACCTGAATACCTTAAACCTAAAGTGTTGTTGGATTTGTCCAAATTGTACAGTCTAATTGATCTTGTTTGGGAAACGTTGATTACCTCCACATTTCCAGAGATGTTGATTGAAACAGACCCGGTTGCATCCGGCGGAAGAACAAAAGTAACAACATAGCAGTTTTGAGAAACATCCTTTTGACTGAGGGCCTGGAAATAAGGAGTTAATTTGCCCTGAGTTGAAAAGCTTGTAAACATCTTAATGCATCCTACGGCATCGATTGAATAGAAATCAATCCATTTAAATCCATTCCAGTAATATGAGACACCCTGCTTTAAATATAAATTAGCATTTAGGGATTTGTCACTGCAAGGAATCACACCGACACCATTTTTGAAATTGGTGCAGTTAAATTCAACGGTTACAATATCATCCTTATTCAAGCCTACCATGTTGTCCAGATAAATGGTATAATAGCCCCTATCAGAATTTCCCGCCTTTGAAGTTACAAAGGTATTGTTGATGTAAATGGAAACATTATAGTCACAGCCATCTATAAAATATGTGGAAACGGCCGCCAAATTCTCATCACCCTGTGAAATAAAGACGTTTTTGTAGCATGCCTCATTGCTCTCATTATCCGGAGTCACTTGGGAGGTATATGTAATTTCATACTGGTAATTGCGGTTTAACGGAACTGTATCGTTGAGTATGAATGTGTATGAGGTGGCCTCATTTATTTCAGCAAATTTGGAATCATAGTATGATACATAAAAATAACCGTTATCCCCCCAGGAGGGTCCCCAGCTGTTCCTTACAATCCATGCACCATCTCCCATAGGAGCGTTTTTGAAATTATTCCTTGAATAGTTATCGTCCCATCCCACAATGGCAACGGCATGGTTCGAATCTTCAACTCCGTTATAGTAATATGAAACGGATTTGAGATAATCATAATCAAAATGCATGCTTGTTCCAACAGCCCCATATCTTAAAATTGCCCATTTAATATCATCGTTATCAGTATAGCTTGGCCTATCAAGCAAAACAATGTTTTGAATGTGAGCTGTAGTGTTTAAAAGGGGTGAAAGATAATCATTTATTGAATAAAAATCATTTTCCTCATATATCGGACCCAGCCAGCTTGCAAGATAACCGAAAGCCAAATCCGGAAATCCTCCACCATTGGTTAAAATTTTAAATCCATAATCTGAAAACAATGCCATGAGATTTTTGAGATTTGCTTCAGACAAATCGAAGGACGCATTGGATGCCTTCACCATGCATGACTCCAAAACGGCCATTGCGGCAAACGCCCAGCAGTTCCCTTCAGTTCCCTGATCTTTAACAGGAGTCAAGGTATAATCATCAAGCAGGCTGTATGCAGAGAGTAGTGTGCCGTTAACATCCTTTAGAACAAATGAATTAAAGTCAGTGCTGGTAATTATCAGATTGTCATTGACAGCGCGATAAAAATTGTCCTGTGTCAAACCAGTATTGTTTTCAATCAGAGTGTCATTGCATGCCATTGCATAGACTGCATCGCCGAGAGATGCAGAATTGCCTTCAAATTGATTTTCCACAAGAGTGTTGTTGGTTTGACTGACATATAACGCTCCGCCCCTTTTTGCGAAATTGTCCATGAATTCATTGTCGTATAAATTAAACGCATCATACATTGCAAAGATTGCTCCACCATCATAAACTGCAGTATTTCTTTTAAAAACACTGCCGTTTATTGTTGAATTTGAACTTAAAAGGGTAATTGCTCCTCCAAACACAGAATTACATTCGATTACCTTAATATACTGTGCCTTCAAATCAGACTGGATAAGCGCAAATGCACCTCCGGACTCATATGTGGCCGAGCTGTTGATGAATGATGTTTTAAATAAAGTTAAAGAATTTCCACCTTTAGCAAGCAGGCTTCCTCCCATTATTCGAGCAGCATTGCTTGTGAAGTTGGAATTTGTTATGGATGAGGAAGAACCGGTTTCAAAATAAATCGCACCACCTGAATCTGCAGAGCAGTTGGTGAAATTGGAACCTGATATGGTCAGAGTGGAATTTGCACCTACATAAATAGCTCCACCAAGTTCAGCGGAACAGTTTGCAAAACTGGAGTTTTCCACAACAAAAACAGAGTTTGGCACAAACTCAATTGCACCCCCATTATTATACTTGGAATCAGAATTGATAAATTTGATGTTTTTCAGCGTTACATCAGTGGCGTTTATGAAAAATATTTCAGAATAGTGATTTGCATCGATGAAATGACCCCGCCCGTCGACAGTCATCGGCTTATCGATTTGAATGGCATTTGAGCGGCCGGTGTTTTTATAGTCCTTGTCTAATTTCAAGGTATTGCCTTCGCCAGTATTTTCAACCAGTTCAGACAATTCATTAAAATCTCCAACAGTATCATTAGTTTGCGTTAAAATTACTTGATTTTCAGTTTCTGCATCACCAATGCAGTTCGTGTCGATTGTCGTGTTTTCTATAGCGCTTATCATGGAAACTGACAATAATCCGACAATAATTATCGACAGAATCCAAATTGTCTTTTTCAGCATGATTTTTGTCCCCATTAAAAATCTTTTGATGATATGAAATATGTAACTATTACATATTAACATTATCTAAAAAAAAACTTATTTGAAAAGTGCGTCAGGGCAAAATGGTTTAAAAAAAGATGAAAAAATCAGATATGAATCTGAACATATCCAATTTAGCTAATTCAAAATTTCATTGATACAGACTGGAATTGTCAACAATGAGTTCCTTATGGGAAAAATTGTTTAAAACATCCTCCTTATACCTTATTCCAATAGCTATTAATGTGGAATTGGTCTTGTTTGGAATGAAAGATATTGAATATTTATTTATCAAAACATATTGAATTTCAGACATTCCAAGTCTTGACTTTTCATTTCCCACAGTCAATTCAACATAATCATCCTCAATTACCAGTTTTCTGTCAGAACCCCTGTTCTTAAACTTTGAAATCCTTCTTCTAATCAAAACATTATAGATTATGCCCAAAACGAATGCTACTGCAAATATTGCAACCACAATCAAATACAATGTATTGCTTCGATTCTGGAGATACAAAACTGAAAATACCACAAGAAAAGCCACTGAAATGACAGTCAATGTAATTGCCTGCCTATTCAATCCTTTAATTTTTTGTCTGGGATT
>ONSJ01000048.1 GCA_900320515.1 uncultured Methanobrevibacter sp.
GGGGTATATGTTAAAGTTAGTATATAAATATTTCGGAAAAAGATATATGCTTGAATTTCAAATAGTTATATGAAAGATAATTTGGTGGTATGATGAATCTTACAAAAAATTATGACGGTAAAGAATTGACTATTATAGCTGAAGGTAAAATTGATACAGTAACTGCTCCTGATTTTGAAAATGAAATTGCCGATGAAATGGGTAATTTTAATTCTTTAATCGTTGATTTCACTGATTTGGAGTATATTTCAAGTGCAGGCTTAAGGGTTTTGGTCGGAACTGAAAAAAAACTAAAACCTGAAGGCATTCCATTTGTCATTAAAGTCAATGACGCTATAAATGAGATTCTGGTAATGTCAGGATTCGATAAAATTTTAAATTTGGAATAGAAAACTTTTAGCTGAAGAATTTTTCTTTAGCTTATATAATTTCTTTATTATTCTAATTAGAATAATTCGCTAATTTTTTAAATTCTTTCTAAAAAAATAAAAAAAGAAGGAAAATTTCAAGACTATGCTTGATTTTCCATTTCCTCAAATTTAGCTGGGAAATATTCGTCTACAACGTATTCAAGCCCATACTTTGAGAAAGATTGCTGTTCTGCTTTTTTACCAATTTTAAGCATCTTTTTAATTTCTGTTTGCCAGAAATCATCTTTATACCTTGGGTCTTTGGAAAGCTCTTTAAGTCTTAAAACGTCAACATCTTTTAGCTTATCTGTCGGCAGATCATAATTGATGATGTCTGATGCTGTTACTCCAATGAATTTAGCGTCAGGAGTTGCAAGATCTTCATTTACGTGAGCTAATTTTGCACTTCCGGAAATAATTACCTGTGCAATGTGGAATCCCCAAGGGTCTCCGTCGTTACAGATATAGACTGGTAATTTAAGTTCTGTATTGACTCTTTTGAGGAATCTTCTTGTAGCACGGGCAGCCTGTCCTTTAAGCCCAACAATTAAACAATTAAATCTTTTATGAGCATTTTCCTGCACTAGCCTGTGGAACATTCCCATGGTTTCCACTGCCAATACCTTATCGACATTATGGTCAAGGAAATCCACCTGATCTATTGTTGGTGAGATGGTATAACCGGATTTTCCCATTTTTGCAGCGTTAATTTCTACTTCATCGTGTAGGGTTAGGTCTCCATAAACGGATGCACCGTCTTCTTCAGGCATTAATCCTAAATCCTCACGGGTAGTACCTAGAGTTACTTCCAGGTCTTCTCCGACAATGTTTGATTCCTGCTGGTTTTTGAAACTGATTCCCCAACCTTCGGAAACATAGTACATTTCCCTGATGGTAGCGGTTTTTTCACGGGCAACCAAATCCTTACAGAAATTGGCAACATAAACCATTTGGCCCATTTTTCTGATTTGCTTTACGTTACCTAAAGACCTTTTACCGTATCTGTCGCCTAATACGTAGTATCTTTTAGCTTCATCATAAACAATGTTTCCAGTACCACGAGATGGAACTCTAACTGAAGGAACTTTATTTTTTTCAATGTCTTCAATAATGTCCTTACCTAATCCTTTAAGCTTATTGAATGTGTATTCCTTCCTTATTTCTTTATGTGATTTTCCTTTTTTTTCAGCCATTTAAATCACCTAATCCTCAAAACCATCTTCAACATCATCCTCTTCGAATTTGTCTAATGCGGATTGACCTTCTTCAACTGCATGACCAAATTCGTCAACTTCTTCCATGATGATTGCGTCAAGTTCTTCTTCTTCCTCTTCATCTTCAACTTTTTCACCAAGCAACTCGGCAAGAGCCCTTTTTGTTACTTTTGCAAGCACTTCATGGTATTCAGGAACTCCGGTTTCACCAAGCTTTGCAGCTTCTTCAATAATGACCGGAACGTATTCTTCAAATACTTTTGAACGTTTTTCCTTTTCTTTGGCGGCTCTTTTGGCTCTTAAGTGTTTTTGCAATTTACGTGCCAATTTCATGGTTGACTGTCTTATTTCATGAACGATTTCAGGCTCTGGTGATACACTTTGTTTACCTGTTGAAAGATATGGCACTTGAGTTGAGATAATGTTTACAAATAAAGTCAATGGAGTATTGTCCATGTCTTTTAAACCGTAACGTTTCCAGTCAATACTTTTGAGAGCTTCTGTAATTGCACAGCTTCCTGCGTCGAATGTCAATGGAACTCTGTTTGCAAATCTCATGATTTCAGATTTTCTTTTCTCGTTTACAACCCTTCCGGCATCTCCGCCATATGCAAGACCAGCTTCAATGATGAATGAAACACCACCCTGATAGGTTACGGGTTTTCTTGTGATTGTTGTTACGAACTCCGGTTTAAGGATTTGTTTCATACCCTTTTCGATTTGCTCTGATCCGATTGGTATAAGTCCGTCGGTTGGCGGAGCCATGAATTTCATTTTCTTAAAGCAGTGGACGATAGCTTCTGCCTCTTGGAAAGTCATGTCTCTTGGACGTTTGTTCATGTCGATTCCAGTCATTTCGGCGATTTCATCAGCTCTTTTGTTTGACATTCTGGACATTGAAGAAGTTAGCATACTTTTGTATCTTCTGCTGTCGGTATTTTGAGCCATGGTCATTAAATCGTCGGCACTTACACCTTTAGGGTGAGGTAACACTTCTTTTGGTTGTACAGGAACAACATCTGCTGCCCTTTTAAAGATGTATTTGTGTCCGGATGGGTCCCTGAATGTGATTTTTGCATGAGGGTTTCCGATCATGGTTCTTCTGATGTATTCGAATGCACCTTGTTCTGCAAGGGAATATGAAACCTCTTTGAACTGTAATTCGATGCATACACCGGTTTGTTCGGCAGGATAATCTTCCCTTTCCATTAAAATTCCGCGGTTGTTTTTAACATCCATTTGGAATTTCATTTTTACGCCTTTAATTTCATCTCCATCTTTGTAGCATGAAATTACGCGAGCAGGCTTACCGGTTGTCATTTGTGATAAGAGTACACAACCACTACAACCTAAACCCTGTTGTCCTCTGGATTGTATGTTTCTGAATTTGGATCCTGCAAACATCATACAGTATACTTGCATTACGTATTCTTCAGGAATTCCAGGACCGTTATCTTTATGTCTTAGGATGTAATGTTCTTTGTCAACACGTTTTAATTCGATATCAATGTCAGGCAGGATTCCTGCTTCTTCACATGCATCAAAACTGTTTGTAATCAGTTCGTGAAATACAATAGTCAATGAACGGATTTTACCAGTAAATCCCAACATCTGCTTGTTTTTTCTAAAGAATTCAGATGGGGTCAATCTTTGAAAATCTTCTTCCCAATCTAATCCCATTTGTTGTTGAGCCAAAATTTTTCCTCCTTATTTTTTGTATGTTTAAATTTATTATAATGGTTATATTTAAATAAAGTGAGAGAGCATTTGAAAAGTAATATTCATACCCTACCCTATCTATCTTATCTAAATATGTGGTAAAATAATAATTTAAAAACAAGTAAAAAACATAGTATTTACATTGCACTATCTATATATGTCGGTTAAAGTATATAAAAGTTTTTAAGTACTGATATAATTTTTATAGGAAAGTATTATTTTAATTGATTTGGGTGTGTAATAGTTCTTTGATGGGTGAAATTTGATTTGATATTGCTTAATGCTCCCATTAGCAAAAAAGTTGTCTGAGACTGTAAAATTGTTTTCACTTTGTAAAATTGCTTTGATTGCCAAGTAAACTTTCATATAGTTTTTGATTATAATGTACTAAGCATGATATCCATGATTAATTTCAAAAAAATAGTTCATTACCTTCATTTGGATAAACTCTTTGATTCGATTAAAGAATGTCACAAGGACAATCGAGGGGGTTTTTTGATTCCGACATCTTCTAAAGTGACTGATAGTGAATATGCAAGATATAGGCATCTTCCAATTAACTGGGCATTGGCTCCAATAACCAAAGATGATTTGCCCGATGAATTTTCACCTCAAGCAGTTAAAACTGTGGACATGTTTAGGAGAAAAACAATTGATTTGTCATATGAATGTATGATATATTTTGATTATATTAGCGGTAAAATTGTTGCATGCAGTTTTTCTGATAAGAATTCTCCTGATCAAGTCCATGGTGTTGTTTATTCTTATCTTTTAAAAAGGATGCATATAGCATCCATTCACAATCATCCTATTCAATATTGTTCTCCTCCATCTGGAAAAAATTTTGAAATGTTAGGTTTGGAATTTGAGGAATTTGAAATAATTTCTTCTCAACATGAATTATGGATTCTTGAATCTAGAGAAATTGTTTTAGATGAAGATAGATTAAATAAGCTTCGGAAAAAATTTGATGATTCATTAAATTCATATTTTGATGAAGTAATGCCTAATTTTGAAGAGGGGTATCTGATTTTGGATAATGTTAACGAAGGTTATGGAAATTTTTTGTTAAATTATTTAAATATGAAATGTGATAAAGTTAAATTGACAAAGAGGTGTTTAAATGACTAATTTTCAATATGAAGAAGAACCGGTTATAGTTTCTAGGGATGCAGGTTATAGTAAAATTAAATTACTTTCTCCTGAGAACATGAAAAAATCTTGGGAGCGAATAAATAATCCCGATATTGTAACTGGCAGATATAAATTAAAAGAACTTCTGGAAGAGGTGGGCATTGTGGTTAATCCTGAAGCAATGACTTTCTGGTATAAACATACAAAATAGAAATTTAGGAGAATTCAACTCCTAATAATCTTTCTCATCAAAGTCGATGCCGTCCCTGAACTCGATTTTATCATCATCAATTCCGACAAGGTCCTTGAATTCTCTCATTTTCAAATCTTCTTTTTTGTGTTCTAAAAATCCGTAAACTGATTTGTGCCTTGATCCGTTTAAAATCATTTCAATGGCTTCCTTTGCAACCATGATGTTGTCCATTTCACCGATGAGTGAAACTGTTTTTCCATAGATTGCCATGTCCACTTCAGCCATTTCCATGATGATTTCACGTGTTTTGCCGTCTTTTCCGATAATCCTTCCCTTGTGTCTTGCAAGAGCCTTTTTGGATTTGCCGATATATAACGGCAAGCTGATTACTTCAAGATAAATGTCATCGCTGACAAGCTTAAGGGCAACCTCCGGGTTGAATCCACGGGCCACTGCTTTAACGATATGATTTGCATTCCAAACTCCCAATGGGTCTTCCATATCATCTCTAGGGGTAATATATACTGTTCCTTCATCACTGTCAATGTCCAGTATGGTTCCTGTTGCCTTTTCAATGGATTTTTTCACATTACCGTTGCTTCCGATTAATGCCCCCACTCTGTTTTGGGGTATTTTCAAATAATCTGTTTCTGGCATAATATCATCTTTTTTGAATTAGAATTAATAATAATTATTAAATTTAAAATGTTTAAATGTTTTGATGAAATGGTTAGTCGAGTCGGCCAATTTAGTAAAATATATCTTATCTGTTTTAAATATTATTAGTTATTGTATGTTTTAAATTAATTTAAATTGGGGTTTTTATGATGAATAAGGAAAAAATTTTTATATTTTTGCTATTTTTGGTGAGTATTTTGATAATTTCACCAATCAGTGCAGAAAGCATTGATGATATCGTCTCTCTTGATGACTCTTCAGTCAATGATGATGTTCCTCTTTCAGAGGATGTGCAGACATTGGATGAAAATGCTCAGGACAGCTTAAAGTCTGAAGTTCAGGATGATAATCTGTTGGGGGATGATTCGCAAAACGAAATCAGGGGAACCTTCACTGACCTTCAGCAGCAGATTGATGATGCTGAAGGCGAATTGAATCTGTCTTATGATTTTGCATACTCAGAATCTATTGACGGGGATTACTTCCTTGAGGGGGTTTATGTTTTTGACAAGTCCCTTGTCATAAATGGAAACGGCCACAACATCAGCGGCGAGAATTTGGCAAGAATCTTCTTGTTTGATTTGTATGACAATGAAGTTACATTGAATAATTTAACTTTAATTTGTGGCTTTTCAGATGGTGATGATGGCGGTGCCGTTTATGTTGACAGGAATTCAACGCTTTACATCAATGATGTCAACTTTTTCGAAAACACTGCCGAATCTGGAGGAGCACTATATTCTGAAGGCAAAGTTTATATAACCAACTCAGTATTTGATAATAATTCTATTACCTTGCCGGTTTCTAATAAGTTTGATGGAGGTGCAGCCATATGCAATTACGGCGAATATCTGTCAATATCTAATTCCAACATAACAAATAATTTAAAGGATGTTGTTGATGAATCAAACTATTTGGCAGGAGCTGTTGCAACATACAGCAATACATATATTGAAAATTCCTATTTTGCAGATAATGGCGGGTCATTGGGAGGAGCAATCTTATCATATGGATATTTAAATTATGGAGACAATCTTTTAAAGATAATCAACACGATTTTTAAAGGAAATATTGCCGATTTCGGTGGTGCAATCTATGCCCTGTCATTCGATTTGGAAATTGACAACTGTACCTTTGAGGATAACAAAGCCAATGGAATTGATGATTTTCTGTTGGGAGGAGGAGCAATTGTGGTGTGTCCGGGCGATTTTGATGTGGACATTAAAGACTCTCTCTTTTCAAGAAATTCAGCTACCGGTAAGGGCGGTGCCATAGTCTTAAATGTCATTGATGAAGGCACAATTGATAACTGCACATTCAAAAGCAATTCCGCCGACGAAGGGGGAGCAGTATATATAAAGTCATCTGATTTGATAACAATATCCAATTCCAGATTTAATGCAAATAATGCATCAAAAGGAAGTGCAATCATGAATGATGGGTATCTGGAGTTGTCCAACAATAACATCAGCACAGCCAATGCCGAAATATACAACGGACAGATAATCTATTCTTATCTTAAAGTAATCATATTGGGAAATCAAACCATTTCCGCAGAGGTAGGAGATGTCTTGACTCTGAATGCCACTTTTGTGGATGACAACGGCAATCTGATTTATGATCCGTATTTCAGATTCAGCATAAATGATGAGGATGTTGATGAAATTGATTGTGTCGATGGGGTATACCTTTACAACTATACCATAGAATCTCCAGGCGAAAGGGTTATCTCAACAGGATATGATTACAGTGAAGTGGAGAAGATGATAAGCATAGTAAATGTCCCTAAAATGGTTTTGACCAATTTCACAATTTCCTCAAAAAGGGAAAGGATTGTCGAGGGTGAAATATTAACACTTTTAATAAACTTGGATTATACCAATAACATTGCTGCAAGAACCTCATTGAAGCTGTATGTGAACGATGATGAATACAATGTGTCCGTAAGTGGCAAAACCACATTATATGATATTGCTGGTTTGACTCCCGGAAAATATTCCATAAAAGGGATATTTGAAGACAATAACATGTTCAATGATGCGAATTCAAATGTCCTCAACATTACCGTTCTAATCAATGTAAGCGAAAACATAACTGCTCCTAAAAGGACAGAAAGTCTGGAACCTGTTTTCAGCATTGATTTGCCAGATGATGCAACAGGAACATTTACCGTAATCATCGACAAGGAAATGTATTCTGAAGGGTTGGATAATGGATCTGCCATTATCGCTGCCCAAAAATTAACTGAAGGAGACCACAATGTCACTGTCAGCTATTCCGGTGATGACAAGTATGCTCCTTATTTAAAGGATTATGTCCTTGCAGTTCTGGTTCATGTTAAAGATGAAAATCTGGTTGTTCCCGAAGCCACCATCAATCCAAGACCTGTCTTCAGCATCAATATGCCTGATGATGCAACAGGAACATTCACTGTAATCATCGACAATGAAATACATTCCGCACAGTTGGTAAACGGCAGTGCCAGCATCACTTCCCCAAGATTAAGTCTGGGCAAGCATAATGTCACTGTTGACTATTCCGGCGATTACAATTATGCGCATTATTTAAGAAATTACAATCTCACCATCCTAATCGAGTCAAAATTGGATAATATTGTTGTTCCGAAGCTCACCAACAATCCGGAGCCTCTCTTCAGCATTGATTTGCCTGATGATGCAACAGGAACATTTATGGTGAATGTCAATGGAACAGAATACTCAACTCAGGTTGTCAACGGCAGTGCTGCAATAAAAGTCCCTAAATTGGGTGATGGCGAGTACAATATTGTACTGACCTATTCCGGTGACGGCAAGTACTCTTCAGCCAGCAAATCCTCAGTGATGACTGTAGTAAATCTGAAGCCGTTTCCTGAATTCAGTCAGAATAGGAATGCCGAAATTGTCTATTCAAACAGCTATTCATATAGGGTCCTTCTGACTTTTCACAGAAAACCTGCAGCGGGACAGACAGTTGACATCATATTCAACGGAATCAGCTACAAATGCGTCACTGACAATAATGGTTATGCCACATTGAATGTTAATACTAAACTTCAAGCAGGGGAATATAGGATAACTGCAAGATACGACAATATTGAGGTTTCAAATACGATTAAGATCAATCACATGATTAAGGCAAGCATTAAAATGCTGAAATCCAAAAGCCTCAGGGTTGTTGTAACATTAAGCAATGTCAACGGCAAAATCATGAAGTCTAAAAAAGTGCTTTTAGTATTCAAAGGCAAAAAGTATGTCTCAAAAACCAATAAAAAGGGTGTTGCAAAATTCAAAATAAGTAAAAAGGTTTTCTTAAAGCTTAAGAAAGGCAAAACATACAAGTGTCAGTTGTCCTATGATGGGGATAAGATAGTTAAAAAATTCAAAATCAAAAAAAAAGAGATTAATTAATCTCTAATTTTTTTTTTATTTTTTTCATATTCCTTATTAAACCATCCATTTCAATAAACCGGCAACTTATCAATGGTCCTAACCAGGTCAATTGCGGTTTTTGTCTTATTCTTCTGGCTGTCTATTTGAGCGGTTTCAAATAAGACCACATTATGGTTCTTTTTGACAAGGGGTTTTGTCACCCATTTGGGTGAAGTGCCCGTTTTTACCTTAAGTACAGGATAGCTTAAATTTTCACCTATCTTTCCTGCATACTCCATTGTCACGCTTGATTTATTGTCAATAATGCCCACATATCTCTGGGTGTCCCAATAGGATTCCATTTCATGAGCATCAACGATAATATAAGGGTTGTATTTCTCAATATCTGGAAGGACATATTCATGGGCTAGAAGTTCTCCCATATGTCTATTGGTATCATAATCGCTTGTATTCATTCCGCTATCGTTGAAATTAAGTTTAATGAAATATACGATAAACTTTTTATTAAGGGAATGTTCCTTAGTAAATTTCATTATTGTTTCATTTGTGGCATTATGAATTCCGCTTTCAAGACTGTGTACACCTAATATCATTATTGCAGTATCGCTGGATGATGCATTGCCGCATGTTATTTTATAAACGGTTCCATTGGAGTTATTTCCAATTATTGTAGTATACTCATCTAAACCTGGACCGTTTAGAATGTCTTTTTGTAGTAAAGTGGTTATTCCTGCAAAAATAATTAATAATATCAGAATTGCAAATAAAATTTTAATTATTTTTTTCATTGTAATCATTTATATGTTTGGCATTGAATGCATATAAAAGCAATGTTGAATTTTGATGAGGATATATGCCACAAAAAATTATATAATAATACTTTTAATCAGAATGAACTATTTTTGACACATTTCCTATTTTTTTGAATTTTCACATAAAATTAAATAATATAAAAAACAGTATTTTATATTGATGGCTAAAAGTAGATTTTTAAACAGTTCAAATGACAGGCATGCTGCCGTTACTGATGGTGTTTTTGCAATCGCAATGACAATTCTTGTTTTGGAAATTGCGGTTCCTACAATCTCTGATATCTCATCAGGAGTTGCTTTAAATGAATACTTCATCAATTATCTGTTGCCGTCTGTTTTGATATATTTCATAAGTTTTTATCTTGTATACAATTTTTGGGAAAACACAGTTATCCTTTTTAGTTTTACTAAGATAAGCTACGGCATATTGACATTGAATATGCTCACCATGGCTGCTGTTTGTCTGATACCGTTTGCAACAGGATTTTTTTTTAAGTTTTATACTTACACCAATGTAAACCTATTCTTTTCATTATTGATATTGGCAATCAGTTTGCTGTACATACTGATGTTCATATTACTGATCAAAAATAATTTTAAGCGTTATTTCGACAGTAAGGAGGAATTAGAATCTGCCATGCACGATTCCTATAATGATGGAGTCGAATTGCCGAACTTGAAATTGTATCTTAGAGGCATTACATTAACATTATTCTATCTTTTGTTGGCTCCGGTAATTAGTTCATTGCTATCTCTTTTATTGGCATTCGTATCTCCAATAGCCAGCGTTTTGTCTTTCTTATTGACTTTAATTCTGGTCTTTCTAATTCGTACTAGACGTTTTGCCAAGGACAATTTTGATGGAATAGATTTGACTGATGATGAAAAGGAATTTCTCGGAAATATTCGAAACAGTATCTACGGCGATTGAGGTATCTGAACTATTGCAATCGGTAAAAAATGCACTGGATGAATATCTAAATTCAGGATTCACATTTTCTCTTAAAAGAAGATATTGGTAAAGATATAAATGAACAGTCAAAATCAATGGAATTCAAGGATTGTTTTCCTTTTGTCGATGATAGGTGCCGCTGTTGGATTGGGAAATATCTGGCGTTACAGTTATGTGGTTTATCTTAAAAATGCAAGAATACCACAACTTCTGCAAGTTGTGGATGAATTGCACTATTGGGTGTACTATCTTTTTTTAATTAATTTTATTGCGTTTATTTTTATTTTGTGTTTTTTGGAGGCTATTTTGGGTCTTGGATTTTTGTTCAGTATACTTTTTTGTTGTGATTATATTATTGCTTTGGGTATGAAGTTATTCGATTACTTTTCAAATGCTCTCTCTTATTTTTTATATAGGAGTAATTATAAATGATATATTATTCAATTAAATGTGATTTTAATTGTTGTTTTAAAAAAGAGTAGATGTTTTCCATTTTTTTTTTAGATAATGGAATAAAAATATTATATATATTGGACTGGGAATGAGATTTTATGGGTGAGTATATTCGAGGTGTGGTTGTTAAGCTTCATTTAACTCTTGAACAAGAAGTCATGTTTAAACAAAACTATGGTTGTACTCGTAAAACCCATAATGAACTTTTAAATAAATATAAAGCCAAATATGGTGATTCTAATAAACATAATCCTCCAAAATTTCACTCTAAAAAGAAAACACGACCTAGCTTCAGACAAACTATCCGAAAAGAAAAAGACCAGTAGAAAAAAACACACTAACTTTAAGAAAACATGGTGAAGTAACCTTCAGCACAAGCGTAGAATACCTGGACTTATTAAACAGTCCAGACACCAAATTCAACAACATCACAGTATACTATGATGGATTAAACCACTTGGATTTATTAAACAGTCCAGACACCAAATTCAACAACATCACAGTATATTATGACGGATTAAACCACTATGCATCATTCAACATCAAAACACAACCACCAGAACAACTACCATTAACCGAAGAGCACATTGGATGTGATATCAATTCCAACAAAAACGGATGGCTAGTCACAAGCGAAGAACAAAAAGAATTCTTTGATGTTGACCATGACAACCAAATGATCAAACACATCAACAGATTAATGTCCAAATGCAGAAACATGAGCAGACGATGGAAAAA
>ONSJ01000022.1 GCA_900320515.1 uncultured Methanobrevibacter sp.
TTCCCTTTCCATTTCTTGGAGTCTCATATCAATATACTTTTCAGTATTTTCGAATCTTGGAATCATAATATGTTCTAAAGCATTTACTCTACGTTTAGTAGCTTCGATTTCCTCAGCCAGCAGGAAAATAGTTTTTTCTACTTCACCAAGTTCAATCAAATACTTAAGGGATTCCTCAAATTTCTTTGCAGCTTCGTCTAACTGTATGGTTGTGTCGGAGAATCCGTAACCTCTGTCAATGATGGAACGTTTTTCCATTTTGACATTGGTAACCGGTACTGCAACACCCATTACACTTCTAGATGTAATGTCTACATCAATTGATTCTTTGACTGATAAAGCTGCCTTCTTAACAGCTAAATCACCCATAGCAATTTGAGCTTCTACTAAAGCATCATTTGCTTCTTTAAGACTTAATTCTGCATTTTCACGAATACCTTTGACACGATCCAAGATATCAAAAAACTCTTTAATTAATGCATCCCTCTTTTCTTTAAGTAAACCATGCCCTTTAACAGCCAGTTTAGTCCTATTTTTAAGGGATAACAACTCCATACGAGTTGGATTAATTCCATCTATAATATCTTGTGCCATTTAATCACCTACATTGCTGTAATGAGATTAGTCATCTTTTGGAAGGTATTGTTCAATAAATTCTTCTTTAACCCTTTTGAGTTCTGCTTTAGGTAAGATTTTAAGTAAACTCCAACCGAGATCTAAAGTTTCAAAGATGGTTCTGTCTTCATCTTTACTTTGAGTAATGAATTGATCTTCAAATGCTTGAGCAAACTCTAAAAACTTTTGGTCCCTTTCAGTAAGTGCTTCTTCCCCTACAACCGCAACGAGGTCTCTTAATTCACGACCTTCTGCATAAGCAGAATAAAGTTGGTCAGATACACCACTGTGGTCATCACGAGTTTTGTCTCCACCGATACCACCACTCATCAAACGAGAAAGTGAAGGAAGTACATCTACAGGAGGGTAAATACCTTTCCTTGAGATTTCCCTACTTAATACGATTTGTCCTTCGGTAATATAACCGGTTAAGTCAGGAATTGGGTGAGTAATATCGTCCTGAGGCATAACTAAGATCGGCATTTGAGTAATGGAACCTTCTTTACCGTCGATACGTCCTGCTCTTTCATAGATACCAGCAAGGTCAGTGTACATGTAACCAGGGTAACCTCTTCTTCCAGGTACTTCTTCCCTAGCTGCAGAAATTTCCCTTAAAGCTTCACAGTAGTTGGTCATATCTGTTAAGATAACCAGTACTTGCATACCTAAGGTGAATGCGTAATATTCAGCAGTGGTCAAAGCCATTTTTGGAGTCAAGATTCTTTCAATAGCAGGGTCGTCTGCCAAGTTCATGAATACTGTTAATTTTTCTAAAGCTCCAGTACGTTCGAAATCTCTCATAAAGAAGTTTGCTTCTTCGTTTGTAATACCCATAGCTGCGAAAATTACTGCAAACTCGTCGTCTGCACCTAATACTTTAGCTTGTCTTGCAATTTGTACAGCCAAATCGTTGTGAGGTAAACCAGATCCTGAGAAAATAGGAAGTTTTTGTCCTCTAACTAATGTGTTCATTCCGTCAATGGTAGAGATACCAGTTTGAATAAATTCTTCTGGGAATTCACGAGAAGCAGGGTTCATTGGTGCACCGTTAATATCCAATTCTTCGTCAGGAATGATTTCTGGTCCTCCGTCAATAGGCTTACCGATACCGTTAAAGATACGTCCCATCATGTCTCTGGATACACCGATTTTTGCGGTTTGACCAGTGAATCTTGTTTTGGTATCTTTAGTGTTTAAGTCGTTTGTTCCTTCGAACACTTGGATAACAGCAACATCTTTAGTTACTTCTAGAACTTGTCCACTTCTTTTTTCACCGGTTGGTGTTTCAATATCTACAATTTCATTGTAACCAACGCCTTCTACTCCTTCAACAACCATCAAAGGACCTGAGACTTCAGATACAGTAGTATATTCTCTAGTTTTAATATTTGTATTCATTTTTAAGCCTCACTGCATTGTTTAGTAATTGCGGATTGAATTTTACCGATTTCTTCTTTAACAGGTAAAGCTACGATATTTGCAATAGGAGCTCCTCTGTTAACTGCTGCAAGAGATTCTTTGTAGAACAATAAAATGGTTTTTAACATTTTGTACTGTTTGTCAGGTGCACAGTATGTGTCTACATCATCAAATGCGTTTTGTTGTAAGAAGTCTTCTCTTAACATACGTGTAGTTTCTAAAGTAGCTTGGTCAGTTTCAGGTAATGCATCAGGACCAACTAACTGTACAATTTCTTGTAACTCGGATTCTTTTTGTAATAAACTCATAGCTTGGTCACGAGTTGCTCTCCAGTCTGCTGCTACGTTTTCAGCCCACCAGCCTTCAATACTGTCTACATATAATGAATAACTTTGCAGCCAGTCGATTGAAGGGAAGTGACGTTTATCTGCAAGAGATGCATCTAATGCCCAGAACACTTTACAGATACGTAATGTGTTTTGAGTAACAGGTTCGGATAAGTCCCCACCAGGAGGTGATACAGCACCGACTACAGAAATAGAAGCTACATGAGGTTCACTACCAATAGTTTCTACCCTTCCAGCCCTTTCATAGAACTGAGCTAATCTGGATGCTAAGTATGCTGGGTAACCTTCTTCCCCAGGCATTTCTTCTAACCTACCTGAAATCTCCCTCATAGCTTCTGCCCATCTTGAGGTTGAGTCTGCCATGAGCGCTACGTCGTAACCTTGGTCACGGTAGTATTCAGCAATAGTAATACCGGTGTATACACATGCTTCACGAGCTGCTACCGGCATGTTGGAAGTGTTTGCGATAAGAACTGTTCTGTCCATTAATGGGTTTCCTGTTTTAGGGTCGTCAAGGAATGGGAATTCGGTAAGTACTTCTGTCATTTCGTTACCACGTTCTCCACATCCGATGTATACAACGATGTCTGCGTCTGCCCATTTAGCTAATTGCTGTTGGGTAACAGTTTTACCTGATCCGAAAGGACCTGGAATAGCTGCTGCTCCTCCTTTAGCTACAGAGAAGAAAGTATCTTGTGCCCTTTGACCAGTTACTAAAGGTACATCAGGGTCTAATTTTCTTACATATGGACGGCTTCTTTTTACAGGCCATTTTTGGAGCATTTGAACTTTTTCGCCGCCTACTTCAGCAATGTCTTCAAGTACATTGTAGTCGCCTTCAGCTGCGATTTCAGTTACTTCACCTTCTAAGTGTGGAGGAACCATAATTTTGTGTAAAACTGCAGTGGTTTCCTGAACTTCACCAAGAACGTCTCCAGCTTTTAAGACATCTCCAACTTTTGCCACTGGTTTGAATGTCCATTTTTTCTCCTTGTTGACTGAATCAACGTCAATTCCTCTTGCAATGAAATCACCAGATTCTTCTCTGATGATTCTTAAAGGTCTTTGAATACCATCAAAAATAGAACTCATTACACCAGGACCAAGTTCTACGGACAATGCCCCACCAGTACATTCAACTACTTCACCCGGCTGGATACCGGCTGTTTCTTCATATACTTGGATAGTTGCGGTGTCACCTTCAAGCTCGATGATTTCTCCGATAAGCTTCTCGTCACCTACCCTAACCATCTCAAGCATCTGAGCCCCTCTCATTCCATCTGCGATAATAACAGGCCCAGCAATCTTAATAATTTTTCCTTCAATAATCATTTAACCATCTCTACCCCGATAACTCTTTTAATAAGTTCGTTTATTTGATCAGATGATCCTCCAGAGGACCCATCTTTATCAGGTATTTCAATTATCATTGGTAAAACATCAGAACCAATTTTCCTATCAATATGATTTCTCATTTCATTAGCCAATAATTGGGTAATGATAATAATTGAAATTTCTTCATCTAAAAATTTATCAAAAGCTGCAATAGCTTCTTCAGTAGTGTTAACTACTTCAGCCTTTTTGACACCGCCTAATCTAAATCCTGAAACAGTGTCAATATCTCCTATAATTGCTACTGAACTCATATTAACATCTCCATGATTTTAGAATTAGGGAAGTCTGCTTCTCTTTTTGCCCTTGCAATAATTTTTAAATTTTTAATTTCACTTTCTTTTTGATTTAAATAACCAATAATTGGACCAATACCTAATGGTTTTTTAGAAGCTAAAGATTTTGAATATTCTGAGGAGTAAACGTCCAATGCCTTTTCAAACACTGCAACTGAACCGGTTTCGTTGTAAACTGGTATTGCGTCAGTCAAGGCTTCGGCATATTTTGTTCCTTCCAATCCAGAAACTACATTTGTAACGTCTGGAGATTCCATTAAATCTTTTAGTTTCCAATCACGTAATTGGTATCCTTCCTCTAATATATAAGGGGAGATTGCATCATAATCAAGGCCATCCTGTTTTGCCCTTATAATCAGTTTTAGATTAGCTACATCAACCTGAGTTCCCACATATGAATATAAAATCTGTTTGTTTTCATCGGAAGGAACATCAGAAGAACGTAATAACTTGCCTAAATAGTATTTATCTAAAGCAGATTCTAATGGAAGAATCATATTAGTATTTTCATATTGTGGAAGAGCGTCTTCTAGCACTGCCGCATATTCAGTGTTATCCAAACTTGTTACAACATCAGTTACGTTGTCAACGTCAGCCAATGATTCCAATTCATCATATAATGATCCACAAGGAATTAATAATTCTCTTGTCTCATCAGGACCAAGACCAACTTCCTTAGCAGTTAAAAGACTTTTGATGTTGTCTATATCTGCTTTTTTAGACATTGTTACGAAAGGATCTTTAATGTCTTTAGGAGCCACTCTTGCAACGAAATCATAAGTGTTAGCACGTTCCACGTCTAATGCTTTATCAAGTGGATATTCATCTAAAACGTCAGCATATTCAGGAATACCTTTGAGATAGTTTTCAACCTCTTCAACATCGTTGGTTTCAACGAGTTCAGAGATTTGCTTTTCATCAAATAATCTTCCTTTTCTAGCTCTTACTCTAGCACTTGGGTTAAGATAAGGATAAATGTCCAAAATTGGTCTGGATGTAATGATTACAACTACTGCACCTACGATAAGCACTGCTAAGATACAGAAAACAAGAAATGTTTCCGGAGTAAGTCCCAAAGCACTTATTAAGGTAGCAATTCCATCTGCCATAATTTATCCTCCTAATTATTTAAATAATATTTCAGCAACTTCACTACGTAAGATACTTTTAAATCTTTCTAATCTTGCTTCAATTGTGTTATTTACTTCAATATCTCCATTAGCGGTTTTTAAAATAGCGCCGCCAATTGCATCAATAGGTTCGCCTAATGTAAATTTGATTCCTTCAATTTCGAAAGAGTCTGAACCTTGTGAAGATAAGTCATCTTTAAATTTCTGTGTATCAGCTTCATTTAATTGTAAGATCAGGTCATTGCTGCCAATTTCATTAGTAGCTTCCATAATCATTTTACTTAATGAATCTTTGTATTCTTCATCGCCAGAAGAAGCCTTTATTTTTAACTCTCCAATAGCTTGATTGAAAGCAGCTTCAATAACGTCTTCTTTAGCGCCTAACTCTGCTCTACGAGCATTCATCTTAGCTTCAGAGATAATTTGCTGATATCTCATATCAGATTGTTTTTTACCATTTTCTAAGATTTTTGTTTTTTCAGCTTCCGCAGTTTTTTCAGCATTAGCATTAATTTGTGAAACTTCTGCATTAGCATCTTGAATGATACCATCAGCTTTCTCTTGGGCTACAGACATGATGCTTTCAACAATTTTACTTGTGCCTGAGCTCATATGAATAGCCTCCTTAAGCTAAGATTCCACCGAATACCATAAGTAAAATAGCAATCAAGAAACCGTAAATAGCCTGAGTCTCTGGTAATGCAGAGAAAATAATACCACGAGCGAACATGTCGTTGTCTTCTACAATAGCACCGACGGAGGATGCTGCTGCCATACCTTGTCCCATACCGGAACCTAAACCAGCAAATCCGATAGATGCACCTACACCAATAGCTATAATACCTGCTTCTAAAGTTAATTTAGTTGCATTTCCACCTAATAAACCTGAGAATACTAATAAAAGGATAGCAACCAAGAAACCGTAAATAGCCTGAGTCTCTGGTAATGCAGAGAAAATAATACCTCTAGCGAACATATCGTTATCTTCTGCAACTGCTCCTACAGAACCAGCAGCTGCCATACCTTGCCCTAAACCGGAACCTAATCCGGCAAAACCAATTGCTACTCCAGCACCAATTGCTGCTAAAGCAGCTCCTAAGCCTATTTCTACCATATTTAATTCACCTTTGAAATAATATTGATTTTTTAATTTAATTTAAGATATAAATGAAAAATTTTTAATTTATTTAATTTTTGTAAATGTTCTTTTTGCTTTGAAAGCTTCGAATTTACCTTTACCTTCCATGAAGAATTGTGAGAAGAACTCTACATAGTTAAGACGCAGAGCGTTAATGAATGCACCTAATACCTGGAAAGCGAAGTTTGCAATATGGCCGCCTATGAATATGATTATCGCAAGTATGATACCTACCATAGGAACCATTTGGTCAACCATTTGAGCTAAGATGTTTACTGTCATAGCAATACCACCAGTAGCCAAACATAAAGCTAAAAGACGTGCGTAAGACAATACATCACCCATGTAACCGAAAATATCCATTACACCGTATGCACCGTTTGCCCAAACTAACATTCCAATAGTTGCAACAACTAAAACTCCTCCAATTGCATAACCGATAATACCGATTGCAGGCATTAAATAACCGATTGCAAGGAAGATAATACCAGCTTCAAATACAAACCAACAAATTTGAGAACCTATAGCTTCTTTGACATTTCCGTATCTTAAGTTGTTGATTGCACCTAAGATAAAACCGATGTTGGTGTATAAAAGACCAACTGCGATAGCTATTATCAAAATAGTATCAGGGTGCACGAATGCCTCAACAGGTCCATAAATGGTTGGTAAACGCATACCTAATAACCTTTCTGGGAAGTCCCCGATACAACCGTTGGTTATCAGACCTAGTACAACGGCCCACAGACCGGACCAGATTAAGATCCAACCAAAGGATTTCATGGATTCTTTGATTTTACCCATACCGCGTAATAATATAACACCAATAAGTGCTACTAACAAACCATATGCTGCATCGGTTAAACAGAAACCGAAGAAGAATGGGAATGTAATCGCAACAAAGATTGTCGGATCCATAGCATTGTAACGTACCGGTGAGTACATATCTACGAGGTATTCGAAAGGTTTTGCATACCATCCGTTTTGTTGTAAAACTGGAACATTTTCATCATCTGTACCTTCAACCTCTATTGTTTCAAAGGCACAATGTCCGTCAGAACTTTTTTCAACCAATTGTTCAACCTTTTCGGTGTCTTTGACAGGCACCCATGCTTCAAGCACGTAAGCGTCCTTGGTTTGAACAAATGATGAAAGGATTTCGTTCTTATCTTTTTCATTTTCTAACTGTTCTTTGAGAGCTAATATGTCATCGTCCCATCTTTCAGCAACGGCCTTCAATTCAGTTTTGATTGAAGCACGTTCTGATTCAATGGTCAATAATCTTGCATCAGCATTTGAAATGATCTGTTGAGGAGTGCCTTCAACATCACCTATTTCAATTTTCTCAAAGTCAAATTTACGAAGTGTTGAATAAACTTCATCACTTAATTCTTTTAATGTCACTACGACGATAATTTCTCCTTCCTTATCATCCGCAGGAACAGTAAAAATCTCTAATTCGTCTGTCAATTTACTTAATTCATTTTTGATTTCTGAAGCAGATCCAGCATCAATCCTTCCAACAGTAGTAGAAGTGTACTTTGAATCTTTTAAGTCAGCTAAATTCATGTCAAAATTAGATAAGCGATTAGCCAAACTTTTATTAGACTGTAGTTCACTTGTTTCAGCGTCGAGTGCGGAGAGTTTTTGCTCTATAACGCTTGTTTTTGCTTCCACCTGGGATAGAGTGTCTTCGGCTTTTGCTATAAAAGCTTCAGTATCTAACTTTTCAACTTCTTTTTGAACAGGTAAATCTGGACTAATAAAAGACATTAATGTATCTTTTAACCCATGGCCTTCTGATAAAGAGTTTCCTAATAATTCAGATATCCCGTTTGTTTTCATTAGAAGTGAAGATAATTTTCCAGTGTATGGAGAAGCTTTAGCAGGAGCTACTAATTCCGCTAATTCAGGATCTTGCTGAATGCTATCAGAAATATCACTGATTTGTATAAGCCCTGACTCGTGGAGAGCATCCACTGTAGGAGCTACATACTTATCCAGTGTAACTATTCTAATTTTTCGCATTCTAGCTGTCTTGAACATATAATCTCACACTACAAAATATTTTTGACAATAACAGAAGCAGCCTCATCTACATTTACCATAGCTTTGTCTTTAATGGATTTAACATCCACTTTGGACTGCTCAGCAATAGATTGCGCTTCTTTTTTAGCTTTATCTTCTGCATCAAAAACAGTATCTTTAGCTTCGTCTTCTGCCTGTAATTTAGCTTGAGAAATAATTTCTTCAGCTTTAACTCTTGATTCAGCAATTAAATCGTTTGATTTAGCTTCTGAATCAACAATGAGTTGTTCAGCATCAGATTCAGCTTTTTTTATCATTGCGATTGCGTCTGATATCTCTGCCATAATTAATCACCATGGTGAACTTATTTTTGTTGTGCAATATATATATCTTTTACTATTCAATTTTGTTTAAAGTTCGTAAAATTGAATTTTGAATAAAAAAAAGTATTCAAAATATAATATTTGCATGAAAAAATTAAATTAAAAAAAGAATAAAAGATAAATAAATTATCTATAAAACCATTTCAATATACTAGGCGGTAATTTTTGTAAATAAGCAAGGACTGCTATTGCAATGATGATTACACCCACGATAACGAATCCCATATTATACGGGCTAGCAAGTAACATGTATCCACTGGCACCTATTACAATACCCTCAAAGAAGAATACCGCTTTGGTCCAGCTTGGATTAAATAATATGATAAAGTAAGCGACTGCAATCAAAACCAGTATGATTGCGGTGGCCATCACATCATTCGTAATCGGCTGATGTCTTAAAAACGGAGCGATTCCCCAGACAATCAGCATCACTGCCAACATTACCCCCAATAATTTAAACATTTTAACATTTGCCATAATAACACTTAGTTTTTAGTTTAACCTTCATGATATTTATATCATTTTATATTAATGACTATATATGGAAAGAGCAGTTTGGATAATCTTAAATGAAAACTTTTCACTTACGTTAGATGGCGAAATAAAAAATGACAAGGTTGTTGACAAAAAATTCTCCCCTGGAAGCGACATATGGACAAATGAACTTCCACGACTAGGTTTCAGCGATGATGAGGTTCAAAAGGATTATGATGAATTCATATCAGACATCTTAACACTGTTCAGTGAACCTGGAGCCAATGAAGTGTTCATAAATGCAAAAATAGGCGAGGAATCGGAATATCTCAACTCCAAAAAACCTCTGGTAATAAGAAAAATAGAAGAATATAGCGTTGATGAAATCATATGAAGGCAGTGGCCTTCTTTAATATTTCATCCATATTGCTGAATTCCAATGGTTTTCCGTCTTCTCCAACAGTTTCAGTTGTAATCAGGACATTCGGAGAAGCCCATAAGAAGGAATATGCAAAATACGCTACATTGATAAATATGACTATCCCAATAAAGAACAATGCTGTTAAAAGACAGACAGCATGGATTAAAAGGTTCCCATACCTTCTTTTTTTCATCAGGATATAATTGTCCTCTTTTTCAACAGTTTTGAATTTATGTTGAGATAATTCCTCTGAAATCTTCTCCATTTCATTAGAATTATCTGCACTCAATATGTATAATGACATTTTAATCCATGTAAACTACAAATTCGTCCAGTTCCTTTCTTGGAGTGTCTCTCGGTTCGGCATCGCCATAACCTAACGGTGTGAAAAGCACTGCTTCCTCTGTTTCGTCAAGGTTTAAAAATTCGTGTGCCTTATTTTTCTTGAATGCAGCTATATAGCAGGTTCCAAGTCCAACATCGGTAGCTGCAAGAATGATATGGTCCATCACTATTGTAGCGTCGATGTCTGCAATGTTTTTCTGATCCCATGGTCTGGTCCATGCCTGATTTTTTATAGCCACTACACAAAGCACATATGGAGCTTCCACAAACCATTTGGCTCCATAGATTTCTGACAATTCGTCTTTATACTTTTTAGTGTCAATTACATAGACTTTGAATGGTTGGTTATTAACACCGGTCGGTGCTATTGTTGCCGCTTTCAAGACATATTCTAGCTTTTCTTTTTCCACTTCTTTGTCGAGGTATCCTCTTACGCTGTATCTTTCAGTTATTACGTCAATAAATTCCATTTTATCATCCCATATATTCTATATCTTCAAGGTCGCAGAATCTTCTAAATTCATCTTCGTCCATCTGTTCCTCATAGGCATGTGCTATCAGGCCCGGAAGCCTTCCTATCATAAAAATGCCCAAACCCAATTGAGGGTCAAAGCCCAAGTCAGACAGTATTGCAGCATTTGCACCGTCAACATTAAGCTTGATATGCTTCTTATCATTGACAAGGTCCTGAAGGGCCAAGGCCAACTTGATATGCGGACCGATATAGCCCTTATTGACTGCAATTTCCATCAGCTTATCCGCTCTGGGGTCAACATCATGGTATCTGTGGCCAAAACCCGGTATTTTTTTGCCCTTAACCACATACTCATTATAGATTTCAATGGCCAAGCCTGCAATCTGCTTATTGTCAATGCTTGAATCATCAATCAAATGAACCGAATTGATTTTTGACTGATACAATTCCATTGCCTTTTCAATAGCTCCCGCATGCCTGTTTCCAAATGACAACAATGCGCCCGACATTGCAGAATTAAGTGGTGAACCTGAAGAAGTGATCAATCTTGCGGTTTGGGTGCTTGGCGGAGTGGCCCCATGGTCGCAAAATGAAACCAGAACATGATTGAATATTCTGCTTTCTTTTATGGAAGGCAATCTGCCTTTTAAAAGTAAAAAAACCATATCTGAATATCTTATTTTTTCAATCAAATCCCTTTGATTATATCCTCTGGTTACAATCTTATCCTTTTCAACCCGGGTAACTGCAGTTTTTAAAGACTTTGGATTGACTTTAAAATTATTTTCTTGCATTTTTTAAACCTTTTTTGTTCTTAATTTAAATATATGAACTATTCTAATTTAAGTGTTGCTACTCTTGGTTCTACAAAACAGGATGGTCTGATTGAAACTATTCTAACACCACTTGCCCTTTGACAACCAATATTCAAATAACATCCCAAAACGGTAGTCCTGCCGCCCAATCCCAATGGTCCTATGCCGCTTTGATTCAATCTGTCTGCAATATCCTCTTCATGCCTGTTTTGATTATTCAGATTTCCATATGCAATTGATTTAAGCAAAAGCGATGTCGCTTCAAAGTGTGTCCTTCCAATTCCAATGGATGGAATCGAAGGAGTGCATCCCAACATTTTCAGTGAGGATTCAAGCCATTGGCATGCGGTATCAATCACATTTTCAAAAGAGCGCTTATGATAAACCCTGAATGTTTTTGATCTTATTTCAGGACCTCCCCCTTCAAGCAAAAAGTGGATGTTTAACGTGTCCGGGCTTATGTCCCTTCCGTATGTCGATTCGTCATTCACATTATCAATCAGTATTGATGCCGGAGAAAGTTTTCCAGGCTCGTCAAATAAACCCTCACTTTGCTCAATTCTTTCAACCTCATTGCCCTTAACAGCCATGGGCCTTGCAGGAAGACTGTTCAGCCCCAATGATATTCCTTCATGAATCTGATTCAATAATTCACCGGTTATCTGCCTATCGGACCCCAGTTCAATTATCACATGAGGAATTCCTGTATCATCACACAGGGGAAATTTTGTTTTCTGGGCAACCTGATAGTTTTCTAAAATCTGTTTTAAAGCCCAGCGGGAATTCTCATTCTCTTCTGCATCAATCGCCCGTCTTAAAGCATCATATTTATCATTTGAAAGTGTGGTTGAAGCCTCTATAATGGCCTTTGAAATATCGTTTAAGATGTCCATAAAATCACTCGGGAACCGCCAAGTCATTGGATTTGTCAGGTGAAACTATTGCGTCAGGACAGTATTCATCTATCATCCTCTTGACCAGCACTACCTGTTTTATGCGGGCAATAGCCTCTGAAGCGGTCGTATCCCAGTTATGGTTGGCCGCAACTGACCCTCCAGTTTTCAAATAGACCGGAGATGCAACTCGAATAAACTTTGGAACTTCATAATGCCTTATGAATCCTCCTGTTGATTTCGGATTTTCGGTGTGCAAATCCAAAACCATATCTGTTGCATTTCTAATGGCTGCAAGCATTGGAATTTGCAAATCACGAACTGGATTGAGTGAATTCAATCCCATTTCCTCCAATAATTTTGCTGATGCAGGATTGGAATGGCCCGCATGAGCAGATAGCTTGAAATGAACATCTGATGGAATTTCAGATTCTTCACGCATCTGATTTAAAACCCAAAGCAGACCTTCATCATAAAGCAAAATCCCCCTGACGCCCAGTCTGCATGCTCTTTTCACATCTTCGATTGCATAAACCAGATTGTCATATCCTCTTAACCTATAGCCTATTCTGCTTCCTTCCTTTGTGTGGACGGTGGCGGAAGTATCATATGTTGCCCTCGGACCAACAGATAAAAACAGCTCACATCCGTAATCTTTAGCCAACTCGACCATTTCTTTGATTTCCTCATCGATCAACATCATTATGCCCTTTGTTTGTGTTACCCGATGAATGAAAATGTCATTTTTGCCAGATTCCTCAAGAAGCGCTTTCATTGTTTTTGGAGATTGGATTCCCGGAACCTCAAAGCGATATTGTCCACCGTCACCGAAGCGTTTGGGTGAAACATAATCCTGTGAAACTTCATCGATGCCTGCTTTTTTAAGGAATCTTTTTGTATCTTCCATATTATCTACCATTTAATTTACGAACAACAAATTTCATTGTATATTCTTCAAGTGAATCTATAACAGTTAAATTGTTAACGTCATACTGAGGGTTAAGGGCCTTGAACTTGGCAATCAAATCCCTCAATTGGAATGGATTTTCAAAATCTCCCTTTGGAAGGAAAGTGATATTCTGAAATACACCGTTTCTAAAGCTTCTGTCCAATTTGATAATGACATTTGAAGGTCGTTTATCTGGATATAACTCATTCAATTTATCATCGCTGACAACAATCATATGGTTTACAAGATTTTTGATGCTGTTTACCTTATCCACTGTTGAATAGTTGTCCAGAAGCCCAAATTCAATTAATTGATTGATTCCATCAACGGACACTTCGCCGACAACCAATGAAATCGCAACGGCATAAGGAAGGCTTTGCCTTAACTCTTCAATATTTTTAGGATTGAAATTATTGTGTTCAGCTGCAACAGAGTATGTTTTAACGGCCACATTCTGAATGTGGTCATATTCCTCGCCTATACTTGCCTTGAGCTTTAATGCAGTATCGATTGATGAATGCAGATGCCTGCAGAATGGATATTTCTTAAAGTAGATGTCCCTGACCCTTACCTTGCCGACATCCTTCAAGGCATTTTCAAATGAGAAGTCTTCCTGATTGTAGTCCTCATCATCAACAACCATAGTCTTTAAAAATCCTTCATTGCCTTCAAAGATTGTTTTGCTGCCGGTGAATCCGTTTCTTGCAAGATAGGCAGATATGATTCCATTATAAACTGCCTTTCCCACATGCAATGATTTTCCCATGGATCCGCCATGGTCAGATTCCAATAATCCTGCCGCCTGTGTTCCGCACAGTCCCAGAGCATTCATTATTTGCTCCTCATCCAATTTCAATAGTTTGGAAGCAACCACTCCTGCTACAAATGCCCCAATCGTTCCGGTGGTATGAAATCCCTTGTTCCTATGTTGGGGATTGACGATTTGACCTAAAAGAATTCCCACCTCATAACCTACAATGACGCCTTCCATGAATTCCTTTCCGGATAAATCATAAGCCTCTGAAATTGCAAGGGCAGTTGGAAAAATAACAGAACCCAAGTGTATTTGGGCCTTTCTGTGACCGTCATCCAGTTCCAGCACATGAGCAGAAATTCCATTAATAAACGCAGCATGCAGCACGTCTGCCTTGATGGCAGTTCCGATAACTGATGCCTTTAAATTTGAATTTGAGTTTCCATGAAATATTTCTTCAACAGTATTGCAGGCAATTTGTGATGCATCCTCTCCTATGCCTCTGTAAGCAACTCCAAAAAAGTCTAAAAAGGCCGCCTTTACTGTAGTGACAGATTCTATTGTTGCCTGTTCATATCGATAGTTTGAAATAAATTTAGAAATATTTTGTAAAAACATAAAACACCATTTCTACTATTTGTTAAAAGTAGTATTAAAATAGTTCAGTTATCAGCCAGAGCAATATCATATCATCGAATATATTATGCTGCAGGAACACCGGTTAAAACAAGGACAATGTGTGCAACTATAGCTGCTCCATAGTATGTTGCTGCAATTACCAGTACAGTTATGACTACGGCTCTCCAACCCAATGCCTTAAATTCATCCCAGCTTTTACCCATTCCGATACCAACATAGGCTAAAAAGACTGTCACAATGGATAGAAGTTCAATTTGAGAAACATAATGCAGAACAAATTCGGAAGTTGGCATGCCCGGGAAAGCCAGAATAATGCCGATTACACTGATATATAAAATTGAGGAAATGTTAAACGGCAAATACCTTTCCAACCATACCCCCGCAAGAGTAATAAGAGACAGTATTGCCATGCCCACTATAGAACTTTCCATAGGATGATGATAACCCAAATAATTGCCGATTACGGTTATGATTGAAAATATAGCGAGCAGGAAAATCCAATTCATGATACCGTGAACGGACACGTTTTCAGATCCGTCAATCAAATCAGGCATCTTCTTCATCCTCCTTTTTAGGCATTATGGATTCCCTTCCAATCTTAGGCTCCAGCCAATTATATATTTTTTCGGTCAGCGGAAGTGCCACGAATATAACAATATATATTCCAACACAGAATGACAACAGGTTACTGAATCCTGCAAACGCCTCAATCTGAGTTTCCAATCCAGGAAATGCCGCAAGAGTCGGACCTATTGCCGCAGCGTTCATACTTGCACTTCCCACTCCACTTGCCATTGCAAATGCATACGGATGCAGCGGAAGGAATGATAGGGAAAATGTTACAAGGAAACTTATGAATATTGTACCTATTACGGTACCTATAATGAATATTGCAAATACTCCTCTTGATTCGGGAGAATTGAAACCATACTTATCTACAACAACAGCAACATTCGGCTCCCTTCCTATTGAATTTGTCATACCGATTGCCTCCTTTTTAAATCCTAAAAGCAATGCGATTGGAAGAACCAAAATGGTTGCCAAGTGTCCAAGTTCCTGCAATATCAAAGCAGGACCCATTTCAAAAATCAAACCGATGGATTGACCACTTGATACAGCCAGTTTTGCAATAAGAACACCTATAAAAAGCATCATTGCTCCCTCTGCAATACGTGCCTGCTTTCTGTGAATCCATTTAATCGGTTTTATTAGATAAAAGGCAAGCCCTAAAATAATGGTATATATTAAAGGCATTATTGTGATTGCAACATCCTGGGTGATTGGTATTTTGATGGTTCCTATTAACTCGGCAATGACAACTAAAACAAGCACTGTTCCATGTAATCTTATATCTCTCCAGGGGTTTCTCTTCAATATACGCTTATCGGTTTTTTCCCTGTAAATATGTTCGACCTGTCCATCATTGCCCTTATCCGGAATAGTAACAACTCCAAAAGTAATGTAATAATTATCAAATTTTTATTACCACACTACTATTTTTCTCAAGACATATTATATAAATTAATAGCATTTGATTGAAAAAAATTCACTAAATAAGCATGAAAATAAGTAATAATATTCACAAAAAAGGAATAAAATTATGCCGGAACACCGGTCATAACCAATACAATATGGGCAACGATTGCTGAACCGAGATAAGTGGATGCGATAACCAGAATTGTAATGATAATTGCACGTCCTCCAAGAGATTTAAATTCATTCCAGCTTTTTCCCATCCCAATACCCACATATGCCAAAAATACGGTTACAATGGATAGAAGTTCCACTTTTGAAACATAATAGGAGACAAATTCGGATGTGGGCATTGTTGGAAATGCAAGAGCGATACCGATTACACTAATATAAATGATTGAAGAAATGTTCAATGGAAGTTTTCTTTCCATCCAAACACCAGCAAGCGTAATCAAAGATAAAATGCCCATACCAACTAATGAATCCTGAATCGGATGTTTGTAACCTATATAATTGCCGATTACAGTAATTATGGAAAATATCGCTAAAAGGAATATCCAGTTGAAAATACCATGCACAGAAACATTTTCAGATCCATCTATAAACTCAGACATTTATATCATCCTCCTCCTTTACAACAGCCTTTCGTCCGATTTTAGGCTCCAGAATATAGTATAATTTTTCAGTCAAAGGCAGAGCCAAAAATATTACAATATATATTCCAACTGAAAAGGACAGCAGGTTACTGAATCCGGCAAAAGCTTCAATCTGAGTTTCCAATGCAGGAAATGCCGCCAAAGTTGGACCGATTGAAGCAGCATTCATGCTTGCGCTTCCCACTCCACTTGCCATTGCAAAAGCGAATGGATGCAGAGGCAAAACGGAAACACATATGCTTGTAAAAAAGCTGATGAAAACTGTACCGATCATTGTTCCGACGATGAACAATGCAAATATTCCCCTTGACTCGGGTGAATTGAAACCATACTTGTCAACAACCACTGCAACTTCAGGTTCACGACCAATTGAATTTGTCATGCCGATAGTCTCTCTTTTAAAACCCAAAAGCAATGCAACAGGAAGCGCAATCAATATTGTTGCAAGGTGTCCGAGTTCCTGCAGCATCAATGCAGGACCCATTTCAAACAACAGGTGCATTGACTGTCCGCTTGAAACAGCAAGCTTTGCTATCAAAATTCCTATAAAAAGCATCATTGCCCCTTCGGCAACCCGGGACTGTTTTCTTTCAATCCAGGTTATAGGTTTTGCAAGATAAAACGCCAATCCCAGAATCATTGTGTACAGCAACGGCATGATTGAAACGGTCATACCTTTAGTAAGTTCAATTTCAATAGGGCCGATAAACATGGCAATAACTGCCAAAACGAGCACTGTGAAATGTAAACGATAATCCCTCCAGGGATTCTTCTTCAAAATACGTTTATCAGTCTTATTACGATATATATGTTGAACGTTTGTCGTGTCATTATTATCATCTGTCATGATACCCTCTCCCACCCAGCATAAAATAATGCTAATTATTTTATACTTCTAAAAAACTAGTATATAAATTAGTATGATTTAGTTCTCAAAAGTTCCACTAATATGAATAAAAATCGTGATAAATAAATAATTATTTCACAAAAAGTGAATAAATAATAATAGCTATAAATCCTTTTTAATGCATATAACCAATCTAAAATAACTCAATTAATCCAAATCCATACGGCAAATTGGTTTGGATAGATGTCTCCTTGCAGAAACGGGTGTTTCATAAAATTGAGCATTTTTTAAAAAACGTTGAATTTTAATAGGAACTTTTTTTGAAGACTCCAATTTCCGCCCGCATTTTTTGCATTTGAATCCCTTGTTTTTGCCGGCTGAGGTCATCCGTTTACCGCACTCGCAAATCGGATTTTTATATTCGACATCATTCAGCTCGATGACCTGAAATTTTTCAACATTAAAAGTGTTCTGCTCCCCAATTCCACCATAAACCCTAATCTTATCGCCCGGACGCAAATGGGAAACTATCTTTCTAAAATTCTTTGTGGGCTCATAAGCACCACATTCGATTTCGCCGGAATCGTCTGCAATGTAGAAAAACATATGCCCTCCGTCAATGATGGTGGGCCTGTTTTTGACTTCACCCTCCACACAGTAACATCCGAACTGTTTCATTGAAGCTATATCCCTAACCTCCCGAATATGCATATCAGTGTGCTGGTTTGTCTTGAAAATGCACCAATCAACAATAGGTTCACCCACTTCAACAATGCCTTTTGCCTTTTTCAATGCTTCAACGGTGTTTGACCGGATTCCATATAAAACTGGGCATGGTGTTTTAGGTTCGATTGCTATGTAGTTTTCTGAATAGTCAATATTCTCAAAGGTATCGGGAAAAGTCTTTCTGTCCATTTCATAAACCGATTCATAGTCTATTTGTCTTTTTGTCCCATAATTATCCTGTGACCTGTATGCAAGCAGCTCATAGGTATAATCGCTTAAGGGCAAGCTGATGGCTGCAATGGATCCGATTATTCCCCTTCCTTTTTTGAACTTGTGGATTTCACATCCGACAGAGCGGCCAAATTCCTCAGCCTCTTCAATGGTGATGAACTCATAAATTGCCCTGAATGCGTATTCCTCCATTTCACTGGTAATTTCACCATCATAAAAGATTACGCCAGGATTTGTGTTGTCACAGTCAAACATGGACAGCTTTTCAACCGTTTCAAGAACAATTTCCTTTGCGAGTTCCGCTTTTGAATCATTCAAGATTTTTAAGGCAACGCCCCCATTTCCACGTGTCTTATGGCGGGCAAAAGGATTTAACCTAATTAATCTTGGATAATCCACCAGTTCTATTCCATTGTCATTGAATTCATTGATAATCTGGCTTGCAAGATATGTTGTGCACATTCCGTCGGGAGAGTCTGTATCGTCAACTCCAATATATAAATAGCTAATCAAAATCACCTACTAAAATATATTTAATGTTAAGATTAATATATAGTTTAAGAGAGGATTTGACTATGTTAACTAGAAGCCAGCTATTACACAATATTGAAAAACTGTTAACTTCACAGGGTTTCAAAACCTCAGACATTTATGAACAAGGTTCTTTTGATATTGTAGCAAGAAAAAACCTGCAGATATTACTTTTAAAAACATTTCAAAACATAGACAGCATCAATGAGCAAAATGCGCATGAAATGAAGCAATTGGCAAATATTTTTCTTGCATCACCCATCATAATCGGCGAAAAATCCAGAAATGGTGTTTTGGAGGACGGAGTGGTTTATGAAAGATATGAAATCCCCACAATCACCTTTGAAACATTGAAAAGCATGATCATATATGGCGAATCCCCTGAAATTTTAGCCGACCGAGGAGGATACTTCGTCAAGATTGACGGCAATGTCATCAAGCAATACAGAGAAGAGTATTCGATGTCGCTAAAGGATCTGGCAAGCCTTGCACATGTATCCCGTGCAACAATGTACAAGTATGAAAATGGAATCGTCAGGGCCAATACCGAAACTGCAATGATACTTGAAGAAATCCTAAACACCAAAGTGACACTGGACATTGACCTGCTGCAGCAGCCAAAACAGGATGAAATCAAATTTACCGACGACGTCAATGACCTTTCAAAATTAGGCTATGGCGTAATATCCACAAGCAAAAGCCCATTTGATGCAGTGGCTAAAATGAAAAGTTCAGACAAGCATTCACCATTAATGGCAAATGTTGAAAAGAACAGAAGCGAAAAGACTCTGAAAAGAATGGCAATACCTCTCAAGGATTTGTCGATGGTTACAACTTCAGAACCTGTTTTCATCATTAACAATGACAAAATCAAGGAGTCAATCGGTACAGTTCCGGTCATTAAATCCTGGGAGCTGAAGGAATTTGAAAATTCAAAGGAACTGCTGAAAATGATTAAAGAGAGAAAAGAAAGCTAGAGGCAATAATATGGAAAATTTAAATATAACAGATATGGAAAATTATCCGATAAAATGGGTCTGTAACTTTAAAGGCCAAACAGCAATTGGAATTTGTGGGAAAACCCAAAAAATAGCAATGTTTGCATCAGACGAAAGGGTTTCTCGAATACTCGACGATATAGTAATCGGAACCGATGAGAAACAGGAAGGATACGGCTGTGAAGAAAAGGACAGATGCTGCAATTTCGAATGCGAATACTGCGAAATATCCCCTAGACAATACCTGCAAATCACAGGCAAAAAGCCATCAAACAAAAATATAAAAGATTTAATCAATGGTTTGGCCGACTTGAACCAATCATTGGAAGATGACGGACACATCCCATTTGAAGAATATGAAGTTGTCAAACTTTAATATTCCTTCAATAATTCAAAGTCTTCAATAGCTTCCTCAACCTTGGCAACGCCCATGCAGACAGCATCTACAAAATCAACATTTTTATAAAAAGTAAACGCTTCTTTTGGTTTTAACACTCCTGCCGCCAGAATTCTGGTAGCTATTATTTTTTTATCTAATTTTTTTATTTTATCGATGAATTCCTGTCTTTGGGAAGCATTGAATGCACTGATATCCATCATATAGGATAGACTGTTATATGGAATCATGTAAAAATCAAAGAGATCCATATCCAAATTCTCCAAAAGCAAGTCTGATGTTCTTGATGGAAATGCAGTAACAAGACCTGAAAGGGAACCTGCATCATTTATTCTATTCAGTATCTTTGAGGTCAGCCTCCAGTCATATCCGTCAGTTATGAACTCATCAACAAGCATCACTGGACAATCATAGGAACTGAAAAGCTCAATATCCTCATCCCAATCGACTTCCTTTGCAACTTCATAGTTGGGATTCAAATAATCGACATCACTTTTACCTATTGTTGCAATTACTTTCATCTCACAACCTTGAGAAACTGCAATGTCATACGCTTCAAGCAAATTGGAATCATTGACCAGATTGATTGCTCCTACGCCCCGATTATATGATTCCACAATCACTTCAGCGATATTTCGAGGATTGTTATATAAATCATCCAAGTACAGCCTTGATCTGTGACCATAGTACAGTTCGGCCATAAATGGACCATATCCCAAAATAGTTTGCGGAATTACCTTTCCTTTATATTCCAAATCCTCAAAAAACATAATATCATTATTCTTTTTCTACAACTACAGCTGTTCCATAAACCAAGATTTCCTGCATTACATCAGATATCTCATTTGAGTCGAATCTGATTGCTACAATACCGTTTGCACCCAATTCCCTTGCATGGTCGATTGCTCTTTGCAATGCTTCGTCTCTGGACTCTTCCATCATTGTAACATATTGTTTGATTTCTCCACCAAAAATGGATTTGATCCCAGCACCGATTTGACCACCGGCACCTCTGCTTCTGACGGTTAAGCCGTATATGAAACCTTTTGTCTCTACAGTTCTAAATCCTGGAATGTCATTTGCGGTTGAAATTGGAAATTCTTCGACACTAACCATAATATCACCAATTATTAAATTGGCAAACAAGTATATTAAACATTTTCATTTAAGAGGTGCCAAGAACTGAATAATATTAATTTTTCGAATGCACAAAATATTTTCAAAAAATATTGCTTATATAATAATATTTTAAATATGATAAAAAATAAAAATTTAAGTAATATTTATGATTAAATATTGAAAATTATGGTGAAAATATGAAAGTACTTATTGCTGATGCTATTAATGAAAAAGGTATCGAAAATTTAAAGGAAGTAGCTGACGTTGTTGTAGATACTGAAATTACTCCTGAAGAATTAGCAGATACCATCCACGAATACAATGGAATTATTGTAAGAAGTCGAACAAAATTAACAGCAGACATTATTGAAAAAGCTGACAATCTCCAAATCATTGCAAGAGCCGGTGTTGGAGTGGACAACATTGACCTTGATGCTGCAACCGAAAAGGGTATCATGGTTGTAAACTCTCCTGAATCAACTTCCGTAACTGTAGCGGAACACACAATGGGTTTAATTTTAAGCATGGCCCGTAAAATATCCATTGCAGACAAATCCGTTAAAGAAGGCAAATGGGAAAAGAAAAAATTCATGGGAGTTGAACTCAGAAACAAAACTCTCGGTGTAATCGGTATGGGAAGAATCGGTTCCCAAGTGGTCAACAGATGCAAAGCATTCGGAATGGATGCCATGGCATACGATCCATACTTGCCTGAAGAAGTTGCAAAACAGATGGGCGTTGAATTAACTGAATTGGACAACGTTCTCAAAAACGCTGATTTCATTACAATCCACGTTCCATTAACTCCTGAAACAGAACATTCAATTTCAACCGAACAGTTTGAAATCATGAAGGACACCGCTTACATCGTCAACTGTGCCCGTGGTGGAATCATTGATGAAGAAGCATTATACGATGCATTAGCAAACAACAAAATCGGTGGCGCTGCATTAGATGTATATGAAGAAGAGCCACCTGCAGAAGATTCAAAATTATTCGAACTTGACAATATTGTTTTAACCCCACACATTGCAGCTTCAACCAAAGAGGCACAAAGGGATGCTGCAATCATTGTTGCTGATGAAATCATTGAATTGATTAAAGGAAACAACCCTAAAAACGTATTGAACATGCCACGTATTGACAACAACACTTACCAGGAGTTATCCCCATACATGGAATTATGTGAAAAATTAGGAAGTTTCATCTCACAGGCCGTCAACGGCAAACTCAAGGAAATTGAAATCGTCTACAGCGGGGAACTGGCTGAAATTGCCAATCTCGAAATATTATCAAGGACAGTTATCCAAGGTGCCGTAAACCCATTCTTAAGCTCCCCTGTAAATGCGGTCAACGCTTCTCTTGTTGCTAAAGAAAGAGGCATAAGCATTACCGAAGGCAGAAAGGACAATGCCAAAGGATACGAATCATTGATTAAGGTCATCGCCAAAAGTGAAACAGACACCTTCTCAGCTGAAGGTACACACCTGCACGATGCAAGAATCCTAAAAGTGAACGGATACTGGGTAGACGTTATTCCTAAAGGACACATGTTCATTGCAAAATACGAAGACGTACCTGGAAGCATCGGTAAAATCGGCACAAAATTAGGCGAACACAACGTCAACATTGGAATCATGCAAGTCGGAAGAGATGAAGAAGGCGGAAGAGCCATCATGGTTCTGACTTTAGATAAAGAGATTCCAAAAGAAGTAATAAAAGAAATCCAAGCTTTAGACAATGTTTATGAAGCTATTGGATTAGAATTATAAAAAACAATTTTTCACCATAATTGTTTTTTATTTTTTATCTATTTTTTTAACGGTGCCATCGGGATTTAACTCAATTCTAATTACGCGTTTAGGCATTTGGGTATTGGATATGACTTCAACATGAGGTTTCCTATCAAATCTGTTTTTCATTTCGGATTCGTCATAATAATTTTCCCGCTCCTCATCAAGAGTCTTGAAAAATTCGTCATCCTCCTCATCGAAAAACCCCGGTTTGAACTCATCCCTATCGGTTACAACATCGCTTTCATCAAAAAATTCGTCAACATCGTTTTTTCTGAAATCCGCATAATCTCCCAATGTATAATCCATTGGCTGACCGTAGCGGTCATATGACTTGAAGGTTTCAAGAGAATATGGCAGGCATACAATCATGTGAAAGTACCCGTTTCTTGAAAAGGTCCTTAAATCGGCATCGGAAGGCCTTGCACTTGGTCCGGGGTGTGAGTGAACAGATCCCATATATTTTGTATTCATCGGAATCATTTCCGTGTGAATGACTGCACTGGTCTTTGACCTTTCACCCGGCAAAAATATCAATCCGGTGATGTATAAAACTTTATCTTTTATTTCCCCGTCAAAAAATGCCAGAAATTCATTGGGATAGGATTTTTTTGAGTAATAAATTACTGATTCGAGAACTTCACGGTCGACTCTGACTTCCCTAAATTCCTCGTCTTTGTTTCCAAGTATCTTTGAAATGAAACTCATTCAATCACCCCTATTTTTTTAAAGAAATTCTCATTGAATATGGGAAGCTCCCAATCAGTGAAAACGTAACTTCTGTATGATGTCTGATTTTTGTTTTCTTTTTTGTTAAAACCGACTACTTTTTTATTTTTCCTGTATATTCCTATTCCTCGTTTTTTGTAAGTTTCAATGTCATTCAAGTTAATGCCATTTTGGAACAATAATTCATGTATTTCATTTAACTTCATGCCATTTATTTTATCATTGGCTTCATTATTCGGATACTTTGTCTTGAGGTATGAAATCCCATGGGAATTGACGCAGTTCATCCATGATTCATCCTGCCTCCATCTGAAATAATCCAGTATATCATCATCATTAATCGGAATTATTCTTGAATCGAAAGCGGGAGGCTTTTTGAAATCAACATCATAATGGATGACAAAAGAGCTGGATGCAAACCCTGCCATTACAGAGTTGATTTTTTCGATTCTGCCATCGAAAGGAATATTGTTCAAAAGCAAGCTTATCTCATCTGAAAAGGTATAAACGAAACTTGGAGAAAACTCCCTGAACAAATCTTCACAGACTTCCGCCATCACATGATAGAAATTCCTGTCATATGGCTTGACCAATTCCAAATCACTGGCCAATTTATGAAATGCCCTGCCGTCCAGACGGACAATGACCTTTGAGTTTTTCGGAACCTTCAGAGATGAATAAACTTCATAATCCTTCATTACATACCCACGCTAATGGTTTCATTGAAACTTTTAAGTAGCCTGATAGCTGAAAGCGCCGCCAGCATGCTTGTCTTCGGATTTGCCGCACATGGATAATTCATAGTTATTGTCTTGAACTCGCCGAAGTCTCCCCTGGCGGTGATTTCGTGAACATTCCTGTCCACTTTCGGATCAACAATGATTTTAACGTCAATGTCCCTGTTGCATGCCATGCTGATAGTTGCTGCAACATTAATGTTTAACGGGAATTCCTTAACCGCATCAGAAGCCTTGCCTTCAAATAAGATTTCTTCAGTGTCAATGTCCTTTCCAAGGGATTTTGGTGATTTCCTTGTAACGAGACTGACTTCCTTAAGTCCGAATTTGGCAACTGCCTTGATTCCATCCAAACCTACAACCGCTCCTGAAGGCAAATGGATTTTTGCATTGTTGTCCTTGGCTATCTTCAATACATCGGTGTAGAAATCGGTATCCATAAATGCGCCGATGCTCATTACAATCATGTCAATGCCCCTTTCCAATACAATAGGTGCAAAATGCTTTACTGAATCGGGTGAAGCGCATTCCAATACCAAATCAACATCCTTCAACATGTCTTCAAAGTCGAGCACCGCAACTCCGCCTGCCAGGCTTGCAATATTTTCCGCCCTTTCAATATCCTTATCAAAAAAGTATGCGATGTCGATGTTACTCTCTTCAGAAACTATGCTGGTTGTAATAATATTGGCAATAGCTCCACAGCCTATAATACCTACTTTCATAGTATCACACTTGAAAAAAAAGTTATAAAAAAAGAATTGTGGAAAGATTATTTATAATCTTTCAGCATCGAATTGGCTTTGAGTTTCGCCTTGTGGTTGAGGGGTTTCAGGTTGTGGAACAGTAGGTTCAGGGATTTGTGGTTCAGGAGCCACTTTTTTAATGTCTCTAGGATTGATAAGCATAATGTCCCCGATAGCTTGAACTTTATCAAAATCAACTGTCAACAAATCATTCTGGAAGGATCTCATGTTGTTGTCTTCAGGCATTTCACCACGAATGGTTCCTAAAAATGAATTAACGAAACCAGCCGGTTTTGGTTGTTGTTCAATTGCCCTGACTTGTAATTTTGAAATAGTACCTAATCTTATATTAAGAACAACATCTTCTACACGACCAACATAGTGTCCTGTGTTGGTATAAATATCTAAACTGCGTAATTTTGAAACTTCTACCATGTTTTACACCCAAGTATAATAATCAATAATATAAATAAATATGTATTATTTTATTTAATTGTTAATATAAATACTTTATGTTTTTTTAAAGTTTGAAAATTCTTTTTTGCAAAAAACTTATTATATTTTAAAATTAAAATATAAATCAGACTTAAAAGAGGACTTTAAATGTGGGATACAACAAAAGATTATAGAATTTTAGTGGCAAGCAAAGCAAGAGAGAATTATCTGAACCTTATTCCAACAGCTTCATTTCGCGGAAGCTGGAATAAAAAGCAAGCGATTGAACTAGGAAAACAGATGAATAGTGATTTTCAATCATTGACTTATTCTTACCTTGAAGGAGATGAACTTGTAAACTCTCCGGATGTTGCTGCCCTGACCGAAAAGGCTTTAGGCATCATCGAATGTTTGGGAGGAGATGACTGGAATAAAAAATTCCTAAGCAACGCTCCAAAGGAAGACAGGCAAAAGACACAGGAAAACATTGCAAAGGTCAGATTTTTCCTTGACACACTTATCGGCTTAAAGGACAGACTGGCATTGGGCCCGATTAATGACCCTATAATTGGCGTGGACATTAAAGTCGGAGAGGTAATGAGCGTAACACAACATCCTAAAAATGAAAACTTAATGCTTTGTAATGTAAACCTTGGAAAACGAGCAATTACAGTTGTAACCAATGACATGAACGTTAAGGATGACAACAAAGTGGGAGTGTCATTACTGCCTCCACAATCATTCAGCGATATCGTCAGCGAAGGAATGTTTTTAGGGATGGACGGAAATATCCTGAAAGATGTTGAAGGCGACCTTGGAGCAATGCCGAAAGGCATACCTATGGAATCACTCAATGAGACCCGTAACCTTGTTGAAAATTATTTAAAATAGCTAAATATAGCTATTTTACCTCAAATTTAATCCTATTAATTTTGTTTTTGTCATTTCATCAACAGCGTATTTTATTCCTTCCTTTCCAACACCACTGTTTTTAAATCCGCCAAAGGGCATGTTGTCAGTTCTGAATGTTGACTGCTTGTTGACAAATACAGTTCCGGCATCTATTTCATTGGCACATCTCATTGCAGATGAGTAATTTTGGGTAAATACTCCTGCCTGCAGGCCATATTCAGTTGCATTTGCAGCTTCAATCGCCTCATCAAGATTTTTAACACGAATTATCGGTGCAACGGGTCCGAATGTTTCTTGAACAACAAGATCCATATCCTGTGTGACATCATCAATTACCGTTGCCGCATAGAATGCGCCGTCACGTTCGCCTCCGGTCAATATTCTGGCACCTCCGGCAACTGCATTGTTGACGGTCTCTTCCACCTGCATTGCGGTCTTTTCAGAAATCAAAGTCCCTAAAGTTGTTGTGCTTTCAAGAGGATTTCCCATCTGCAATTTTTCTGTTGCCCCAACAAGCTTCTCGCAGAATTCATCGGCAACACTATCCTCAACGATGACACGTTTAACTCCCATGCAGACCTGTCCAGCATTAAGGAACGCTCCATTGATAATTCCTTTAACGGCCTTATCCAGGTCCGCATCCTTTAGAATGATTACCGGATCATTTCCTCCAAGCTCGAGAGTCACCTTTTTCATTCCTGCCTTCTGTGAAATCATCATCCCTGTTGTTACGCTTCCGGTAAATGATATCTTGTCCACTTCAGGAGAACACACCAGATAATCCCCTATTTCAGAGCCGTATCCTGTAACAACATTGACAACACCGTCCGGAAACTCCTCATCAAGCAGTTCACAGAATTTAATCACCGCCAATGGAGCCTCGGTAGGAGGCTTTACAATAACTGTGTTTTTGCATGCTAAGGCCGGCGCAATCTTATGGATTGTCAGATTAAGCGGATAGTTGAATGGAGTTATTGCCGCAACAACCCCCAGAGGCAATCTTTGGGTGAACGCAAAAAATCCCTTGCCGTTAAGGCCGGCATCCAGCGGAACGCTTTCCCCGTAGATTCTTTTTGCCTCCTCCGCTGATAACCTCAGTGTTTCAATTGACCTGTCAACTTCAACCAATGCCTCGTTTATAGGCTTTCCAACCTCCAAACATAGGAGACGTGCGAATTCCTCTCGCCTATCTTTCAGTTTTTGAACAGCATTAAGCAGTTTATTTGAAATCTTGAATGCTGACATTTCCACTAAAGAGTCTTTAGCATCATTTGCAGCATCTATTGCAAGTTGTGCAGTTTGCCTGTGAGCAATCGGAACCGTATCTATTACTTCACCATCATACGGGTTTTTTACTTCAATCAAATCGTCACTTGAGATATGCTTTCCACCAATCAACATGTCCATCTTATCACCTTTAATTAATATTTTATATTATGAAATTATAAATATTGACTATGGAAACGAATCGTTTTGAAACATTTTTCGATGCAATCATCGCAATCGTAATAACCGTGCTTGTTTTAAAAATTCCTCAACCGGCAAGCCCTACCTTAAACGCTGTTCTGGACTTGCATACGATGTATATTGCATATCTGATAAGCTTTTTGATTCTATACAATTTATGGTATGCCAACCATAACCTGTTCCAGCTTGTCGAAACGATTGACAACACCACCCTTTGGATTTATGGGATGATGACCTTTGTGATATCCCTCATTCCTTATTTTACAATCTGGCTTGCAAATAACCCCACTTCAGTAGCCGCCGAGACAATGTTTGGAGTCATCTTCATTGTAACCCACATCCTGAACACACTGGCCACAAAAGCGGTCTACAGAAGCAATCCATACAATAAGAACCTGCAGGAAATCAATCACGATTCGTATTACATGAATCTGCCATTAATCTTAATTATTATAGGATTCATATTGACATACAGCGGATACTCAAAAGGCATATATTATGCCTGTTTGACATCAATTGTCCTATGGATTCTGATTGGCCGATTAATTAGGAGGAGAGAAAATGGAAACTGAAAGATTTGAAGCATTGATTGATGCCATTCTGGCAATTATCATCACAATCATCGTTTTGGAAATTCCACTTGCAAGCAATGGCACTTGGCAGGCACTCCTAGACATCAAATATGAATTCATAATCTATGCAATCAGTTTCATGATCTGCTTTAATTTCTGGAACTTCAACAACAACATATTCAGCATCGTCAATAAAGTTGACCCTAAAATCATTTGGACAATGGGCCTGACCTTGTTTGTGTTTTCACTGCTGCCGTATCTGACAACATTTGCCGCTGAAAACTTCTATGTATTTTTCCCGCAATTCCTATACGGCTTGAGTTTTATCATAACGGCCATATTTTCATTGATAATCTGCAAATTCCTGAAAGATGCAGATCCAGGAAATGTTGCGCTTCAAGTTGCTTTAAGTGACCCATATCCATTCTACTCCACAATCATTTTGGTTATGATTGGAATTGTAATAGGTTATTTTGCATATCCTCCAGTGATAATGCTATCCTGTTTGATTTCAATTCTTGGAGTTTGGATAATTCCAAAAATCAAGAGGTAACATTATTTAAAATATTTTTCCAATGTGTTCAACTCGCCGTTGAATTCCCTGACTTCCTTTGATGAGATTTCACCCGACAAATCCTTCATGTATGTGTTGTACATGTGGACTGCAAGCAGAACCACCACGATTATTCCACCGAAAAGCAGGATAAACTCCGCTGAAGCCTGACCCCGATTATCCATCACAATCCCCCCATAAGCAGACTTCCGCCGAATGTGGAGATGAAATAGAATATTCCAAATGATGAACATGCAAGAGGCAATGTGAACTTGATTCCCTTTTTTACATCACCGTACATGATTATGCTGATGATGAATGCCACCAGAACGGAATGTATAATAAGGTATAACTCTCCGGCAATCGGTGCGGCCAGGATGATTTCCGACTCCATCCCGTATCCCTGCATGAAGCTGGAGTATACGCTCACCATTCCGATTGCAAAGGGCGTTGCAATGACAGCCGAAATTAAAAGAAACATCACAGACATCATGACGGAGGATTTCCTCTCACGTTTAAGAGCCATCAAATCACGCAAGTCATCCGAAACATCAGACAGGACTTTTGAAATGCTTGACCCGGATTTTCTTCCGTCAAGAATTATTCCAAAAACCCTTTCCAGTTCCTTTGACTTTAATCTTTTACTCATTGCCCTCCAGGCATCGTCAAAATTGCGACCCATACGAATCTCAATGATCGTTCTTCTCATTTCATCGTACTGTCTGAAGCATGCTTGAAAGCTGCCTTAAAAAGTCCGGTGAAATCTTTTCGATTTCCTGTGCCCGTTTTTCCTGCTGGACAACTACATATGTGAAAAGCCCCGGAATGACAAAAAGCGGCAAGATTAACACTGAAGCAGGCAAGTTTAGAATTGTTAATGTTAATGTTAAAGCAATTTCGCTAACTAAAATGAAAATTATGAGCATAGCTAAAACTTTACTTGCATCTGTAAAAATGGCTCCACTCAGTAAAAATTCCTGCAATTTAGATAATTGCTTTTCAGGTATAATATTGTCCAATAATATTGCTAAATCATCGATTATTTTAAATTTCATAAAATAAAATTAGACTTCAAAGCATATAAAGTGTTGGTTATTTTTAAAATCAATTTTACAATGCAAAGACAATATTTAAAACCTTAAATTATTTTTCGAATATTACACCTCAACAATATTAAAAGTCGAAATCTATGTTAATCTCAAACAAATTCTCAGTTTGCGCCAGTGCATTTACCAGTCTTTCATCCAAATCGGCATTATTGTCCTTGAAATCGATTTCACCAAATTCCTCTCGAACCTGAAAAGCCAACTGGTCTTTATCCAAACTAAATTCTAAATCGTCGTCACCCGTA
>ONSJ01000055.1 GCA_900320515.1 uncultured Methanobrevibacter sp.
AGGAAAAAAATTAACTTATTGAAGTTTTTCCCCCATCTTTCTATATTACATATTATTAACCTACATATAATATAGCATTTATCCGAGAGCATTTGAAAAGTAATCGCATCACTCCATCCACATAAAAAAAAATATAGACACTAACCCACTAAATGTGCAATTCATCCCCGGCTTAAAGAAGCCGGAGAATTCTTGCACAATAAAGTTAAAGTTTTTTATTAACATTTTGGACATGATATATTAACAAAAATATTTTTAATTGACTTGTCATGGATTGATCCCTCTTTTTTGAGATTTTTCCATCTTGTTTTGACTTTTTATTAGGTTATTATTTTCAATTAAAATTATTATATTCTAATATAAATATTGATTTGCTCTTATTTTTTATATTTTAATTATAATATTGCTTTATAATTGTATAGAAAGATATATATCCTATTATATTCAAATTAAAAAGTAATTATTAAATTAAATTTAGGGAGGGTAAAATTTGGAATTTCATGAAGATACTATCTTCAAGGTTAACGGTCATCGATATGGTCAGGAATTAATTGAGCTTATAAAAATTGAAGGTAAAGTCGTCAATGTTCTTCAAACAGAATATGCTGTAATTGACCCTAAGATGTATAAGCCCGATTTGGTTTTTGAACTTGAGGATAAGATAATTATTTTAGAATTTCAGAGTTCATATGTTGATGTGAATGACAAAAGAAGGTTCCGATTCTACACAGCTTTGATAGATCATGTTAAGATTAAATCATCAAAGCCAATTGAGGTACATGTTTTGAGTACTGCTGAAAGTGAAAAAACAAAATGGTATAATGTTAGTGCAGAATCAGTATTTCCGATATATATTCATTCTCTCAAACATATTGATGGTGAAAAATTTTTAAATATGATGAATGATAAAATAGAATATAATACATGCTTTACTGAAAAAGAACTGCTCATGATAAGTTTGCTTTGCTTTATGAGGTTTGAAAAAGACATAGAAAATGTAATATATGACTCAGCAGTAATAATAACTAATATTAAAGTTATAAATGAGGATATTTCACAATTCATTAAAGGAATTGTATTGATTCTATGTGATAAGTTTGTTAAAGACGATGCATTGAATAAAACCATATCTAATTTAGTTGGTGGTAATATGAGAATCATAGAAGAATATGCACAAAGAAAGGTCGATGAAAAAACAGAAGTTTTCATACATGATTTAAAAGAAGAGGGATACGGAACAAAAGATATTGCCCGACTTGCAAGGGTTAGTTTGGATTTTGTTGAAAAAACATTGGCCAAATAGCATATTTTTTGTAATTATTTAATTTTCATATCATTTTCTTTTTTTTTCTAAATCATTTAATTTTTAGGGCATCAATTTTTTTCCACCATTATTTACACACAAAATAATAACAAAGTATATTAACAACTTATTAACAATATATTAAATAAGGTCAAAAACCATGACCATTGAAAATAAAACCATCATGGATTCAGCCATTTTTTCCATGATTTTACAGGTGATAAAATGTTAAAGGAAAAGCTATTGGATGAAATAGAGTACATATACAATATAGGAGATCATGAAAGACTAATCGGAAAATGCGATGAACTTTTGAAAATAGACGAGGACAATCCTGCTGCACTCAACTACAGGGCGATTGCGCTTTACTACCTCGGAAGGTATGAGGAATCCCTAAAGCTTCTTGACTACAACCTGAAGCTCCACCCGACCAACCCTTATGTTCTAAACAACAGGGCATTGGTATTCATTGCCCTTGAAGATTATCAAAAGGCATTGGAGTGCTGTGAGGAAGGCCTCAAATACATGGACTTCGACTGGCTGCAGAAAAACAAGATCGAATCACTGATTCATCTTGGAAGACGTGACGAGGCATATGAGTTTTACAAAAGCGTGGACATTCCGTTTTACACCTTTGAGGAAGCCCTTGAAAACTGCGGCATAATCCAAAAGGACGGCATTTTCGAAAGGATGGAGGTGCTTTTGGGTGAGAGGAATTTTGAGGAGGTTCTCAAGATCTGTAATGAGCATGAGGAAAGCGAAAGGATTCTTGAATTCAAGATTGTGTCACTGCACTGCCTTGAAAGGTATGATGAGGAATTGGAATGCGTCAACAGGGCAATTGAGAAATATCCCAATAACTACGAGTTCCACTTCCTCAGGGCCAGGATTTCCCGAAACCTTGATGGGGCGATTGAAAGCTATGAAAGGGCATTTGAACTGCTTCAAAGCACCAGCAATTATCGACTTAAGGTAAAAGAATACATCAAATGCCTAAAGATAAAGGCACATGAACTGATTGCCGCATCCGAATATGAAGAGGCAATCGGGACCTGCGAAAAGATCTTGAAATATGAAACAAATTGAGGTGATATGATGGCGCATGTAACAGAATATACCTGCAATGACTGCGGGCTTGAACTGGTAAATGACGGAAGGGCATTCGTCTGGAACGGGAAAACCGGCAGGACCGAGGACTTTCTGATATTGATGAGCACTTGTCAGAAATTCTATGGCGCAGAAATCACAGGAAACGTAAGCGAAACATACTGCCGTGAATGTGAAAGATACGTCAAGGTCTATTCCATCACCGAAGTCCTTGAGGGCATTGACGATGCCTGCGATGTCGTGATGAAGGGAATTGAAAACAATATCAGGGAGCATGGCCGAAAGCTTTCAAAGCTCAAGGACATCAGGAAAAGGTCACAATACACAATTTCCGAAGAGGACGGCCATTATGTCGTAAGAATCCCGGAGTATGAAAGCTTCTACTATTCAAATTATCTCTTTCCCGAAATGTCTAAAGAGGAAGTTATTGAGGATGCACTGAATGATTTTCATGAGGAAATCGGAGGACTTATTGAATCATATGAAAAAAGGCATCAGAGATATCTGGATTCACATTATCTCGTCGTTGACAACACCGGCAGGCCAAAGGATGAATTCGACATTTCAGAAAAGGTAAGATGTCCTGAATGCGGCAGCGAGATTAACAAGCATGTTGACGGTCAGCTGCCATGTCCTAGATGCGGCGGAATGATTTTCGGTATGGGCATATTTTACGACTAGTTAAAAATCAATTTGTGAATGGGATTTCAGAAAAGTGTGGTTATTGGAAGTTATCTATATAATGTTTTTTTAACGAAATCTAGGCTGACATCTGCAAGTTCGGCAATAGCTTCGAGCATGTAACCCTGTTTGTCTAGATTTATCACAATTTTAGCAAGCTTTTCTTCCATAATGTTTTTTGCCAATCTTTCAATTATTTTTCTTTTGAGTCTTTGGACAATGTTCATGCTTCCACCTTTGTTAATATTTTTTCAACAAAATCCCGGCTGACATCTGCTGTTTCAGCAATCTCTTCGATTTTAAAACCTTTTTTTCTTAGTTTGATAACAAGTGCTTCATTTTTTTCATTGATTTTTCTCTCTGCTACCCTATCTGCATAATCTTCTACTACCTTCATATTTCCACCAACTTTATTGACAATTCTGGTGTTCAGCAATTCGTCGTCTACAAACTTGTCACACAACATCAGGATTATTTCTTTAACGAATTGACCAATATCATTATTTAAATTTGGCATGTTTGTTATTATTGTTGCTGAATCATGGATTGCTTCTGGAATGTCTTTTTCAGTCTCCATAAAACAAAGCAAACTCAACATGAGCAATTTTTTTTCATTCAAGTTTCCTTCATCTCTAATTTTAGTTTTTATACTATATATAAATTCCTTTTCATTATAACATTTAAGGGAGTGGATGTAAATTGGAAATTTTGAATCAGGATTTACATGGTACCATTTAACCCGGTTTGTTTCAACAGAACTTAAAACATGGGCCTCTATGGGCTTTTTTGATTTAATTTCCACATGGTCAAATAATGATGAAATAGAATTTTTTTCCGTTTGCGATGTAGGAATTGTTATATACATATGATTAATACATTTAACATTACTGGCAAGTTTTCAAAACTGATTTGCCGATAGTTTGGATTGGTTGTGATTGAATGAGAGAATGGCAGGTTGGAGATCCCGTCGGTGACGGCAACGACATTGGAGTTCCCGACACAAGATATCTGGATTATCTTAAAAATAGGGATGGAGAACCCAGTGGAAATCTGGTTGATGAATTCAAAAGTGGCTATAGCAATTCTATGGACTTTTTCAAGCTCCATCATGAGGAGGATGCATTCATGATGCTTGAATACGCCTTCAGGATATACATGAAAATGAACGACAATCAAAAATCACAGGTTTCATACAATCCCTTCAACAGGGACTGGGCAATTGAGCTGTGCTGCAATACAATCAACAGGCACGACAAGAGGATGCAGAGCGCAATAAACATAATAGTGCAGAACAGATATTCCGCAAGGATGTGCCGTGGTTGCGATTTGGTCTTTCCGTATTATCATGAGTGCTGTCCCGAATGCGGAAAGCCGCTGGAGGACATCACCGGCAAAACTCCCGAAGAGATTGGCGAGCAGCTAAGCAGGGAACTGAAAACGGTCATTTTCGATGAGGCGAGACGCCAGAAAATCGTCGTTGAGTCAGTCAAGCTCATGAAATCCAACGGCTGCGAGCTGGTCAGATTCCAGAGGGGAATGGGTCTGGATATAGATTTTGTTTTTGTAAAGGGACACAGGTTTTTCACGACAACATATCTGTGTGCATACAATCCTGAATACATGGGGCCACTTGCCTTTGAGGAGTTTGAAACAAGACATGACCATAATGACCTTCTTTCTGACGGAAGGTTCAGGAAACTGGTGAGGGATACTGAAAGGGAGACCGGTTTCAAGTTCAAAGGGTGTTCCGGCGGTTATGGCGCAAAGCTTGATTACACGGGTTATGGATTCACATTCACCGATGAGATAAAAATTACTGTTAGATTTGATATGGGTGACGGCAGGACTGCGGCATATGACCTTGATTTGAAAAATATGAAATTTGAAAAGGAGTATATGATTTTTGAATGAATGTTTAAAAACATTCGATTCAGGCTATTCCCGCAGATTTGTGATGCCCTTCTGGCTGACGATCCTGTCGATTCCGGAGTTTTTGACCATTCTTGAGCATATTGGGCATGGCTCTGCATCGTCTATTTCCACCCATGCTCCGTCGTCGTACTTTTCTCCGGCAAGATAAATTGTTGAGCCGATCATCTCATTCCTGCTTGCGCTCAGCATTGCATTCTGTTCGGCATGGACTGAAAAGCAGTCATTGTAGTTTCCTGAATTTGACGGCAGGTTCATCCTTTTGCAGTTTCCTCTGTCGCAGCAGTTTTCCTCTCCCCTTGGATTTCCGTTGTATCCTGTACTGACTATTTCATCGTTGTTTACTATTACTGCTCCGTAGCGTCTTTTAAGACATGTGCTTCTTTTTGAAACGGCAAGGGCGATTGCAAGATAATACTCATTTTTGCTCATACGGTTTGCGCTGTTTTCATCTGTCATGTATTTACTCTCCTTAATGTGAAAAATTATTGCTTGTTATAATATTGATTTTACTATTAATTAAATTGAATGCAAAATTTTCATTTCACTTCTGGTGACGGCACTCTGCAATTAATTTCATGCTTTGCCCGAATCAGCTATTTTTTTAAATGGTGATGTGAGGAGGGGTTTAAGGTTTTTCTGCGCTGGCACATGGCTTTTCCCAGTCATTGCCCTCGACAAGGGTTTCGATTGCATCAACAATGCAGTGTGGATTCCATCCGACCACTGCATCTGACCTTTCCTCCAGTTCCTTAAGGATGAATTCCATGCCGAAAAACCTCACAAGAAGCACCGGAACGTCAAATTCCCTGGATTTTTCAAAGAGCTCTTCAAAAAGCTCCTGATTGCTGTGGTATAGTCCAAAAAGCATCACGATAACGTCAGCTTCTTCAAACACCTCATCTGTCAGGTCGTTGTCCTCCGTATTATATTCTATATATGAGAAGTCGTTTTGGCTGTCGATTCTCTCCTTATAAAAATCGTATTGGCCGTCGGGGTCGTTTCCCTTTGTTATGAGTAAGGTATAGGTTCTCTTCTCTGACATGAAATCACTCCGGACCTATCCTCCATAGATGATTTGAACAAGCCTTATCTCATCGCCGTCGTTTATTTTTGTATCTTCAATGGCAATTTCGCCGTTTTGCTTTGCCACCACGGTCTGCGCAGATAGTCCCAGCTCTTTAATCAAATCGTTTATGGTGTATTCTTCTCCGTTCAGTTGCCTTTCTTCATCAATGTCCTTAAACTTAAGATTGAAACTCATGATATCACTTCATTCGGGGATTTTTTTCATTTTCGGATTCCCCTAAAAATTAACAATTGTTATATTATTTTGTATAGATATAAGCTTTTCGATGAAAATGGTGTAAAACTTTATTCTTGGTGAAAGGCACTTTTTCAAAAAATTTGCTGATTTTTTTAAAATATTATTTTGGTTGTCATTCTGAATTGCTTATCTTTGACAAATTCATTTTAAGGCACTCTGTTTGGTCTTGAATGTTCATTTTCTTGATTTTGGCATCGTTTTTTGAAAGGCATTTTCAATTTTAGGAAATGTTATATATCAAATAAATGAAATATTGTTAGTAAAGTAGGGTATGATATGAATTTCAAGAAAATATTTCTTTTTGTATGCTTGACTGTTTGCCTGTCTGGTGCGGCAATATGTGCAAGCGATGTTGGCGAAACCGATTTCCATCCGGATTTCAATGAATCACACTTTCAGTGCTGTTCATTTGCCATTCAGGAAAAGGATGAAACTGTCTTTGCTTTTAGACAGGATGCCAAACTCGCTGATGACGGAGTGATTATACATAACGATAATTTGAATGATCAGGAAATGATTGTACAGGAGATAGATGTTCCCGATTCTCATTTCATTCATGCAATGATTACCGAAGACGGATGGATTGCAAGTCATGGCGGAGATTCCTCAAATGACACTGAAACCAGGGATATGGAGGCTATTGCCTGTGAAATGCTTTCAAGCAAAAATATTTCATCAGATTCCCTAAAAAAGATTCAGAAAATCTTTAACAGATACGGTTACGGTCATTTTTTCATCAAGGCTCCTGATGGAAGATACGGCGTGGTTTACAATGAAACCGTCTTGACCGGTAACTTAAGCATAGGCGAATTTTTAGTTGTTCCGAATGAGTATTACGGATTTAGCCAAGGAAACTATACCGATTATTCAAAAGACCCTGTTGATGCTGTCGTTAAGATCTGTTCTTATGAGAAGTCAGGTACAAATAGGCGTAACATTTATTCCTATGATTATAAGCTGCAGGATACTGATAACGGGAAAAAGTATGGTGTAAATATTTATGTGACTAATGACAACGGCCATAATGTCGGTTTGAACACTTCAGAACTGGTCAACTATGTCTATTTTAATAATGATTTCCATCCTCCATCAGAAATTCCCGAAAACCCGGACAAGCTGCATGTTGGGGATTACATTTTTGAAAATCAATCCATGTTTTCTATCATTAGTGATAAAATCTTTAAGAATGGCTGATTTTCTAAAAGTCAATATTTGAAAAAATAGGGAGGGAGATTGAATCTCCCGAATGAATTATGAATAATAAAGTTTAAAATGCAATTGCATTTACGTTGTTGTCCTTGTTGAAGTCGTTTAATGCTGAAAGCAATTTGGCTGAGTCCATATTGCTTGAATCTTTTGCCCAGGCAACAACTATGAATTCTTCACCGCCGGATTTGACTACTTCTGAAAACCCATGGGTTGAATGGTCCATGTCGGTGAAGTTTGCGATGTGGTCTGATCCGACATCAAGCTTCAAGTCGTCATCAGGATGAATGTATTCTCTTCCGTCATGATGAATGACGTTATCTAAAATGTCATCGTTTTCTTTATCGTCGTAGACATCGTCATCCACGTTTTTGTAAATTGAAATTCCGCAGTCTTTGTCGTTGTTTGCATATACGGAGTAATATTCTCCTTTATATAAGCTTTTGTATGTGTCGTCCATTTTGAACCTCTCCGGCTTGTAGAAGCCGGAGATTCTTAGGCCATGCCTATTTTTTCGTCAAAGCATTTCCATTCATAATAATATGTGGATTTTCCTTG
>ONSJ01000036.1 GCA_900320515.1 uncultured Methanobrevibacter sp.
ATCTGACGAACTCAGACAAACCTTAGGTCTCTCCAGATCTGCAGACGGATTCTACATGGAAGCTCACCCTAAACTCAGACCTGTTGACACCTTAACTGACGGTGTTTACATTGCTGGTGTAGCACAAGGTCCTAAAGATATTCCTGACTCCGTAGCACAAGGTTCAGCTGCAGCATCCAGAGCAGCAATCCCAATGGCTAAAGGAGAAGTAGAAATCGAACCTATTATTGCATCCAACGACGAAACCATCTGTGGTGCTTGTCAAGTATGTGTCGAATTATGTCCATTCGATGCTATTTCAATCGCTACCGGTGTAGGTGGAAAAGAATTTGCACAAATCAACTCCGCATTATGTAAAGGATGTGGAACTTGTGTAGGTGCATGTCCATCTGGTGCAATGAACCAACAACACTTCAAAACCGAGCAAATTATGGCACAAATCAGTGCTGCTCTTGAAGACTTAGGTTTCTTTTTTTTATTTTTTTCATCTATATCTCAAATTTATTTTAACTTCAAATCACCCTACCTTCAATGTTAATGTAACACTCGATTATTTATTTTGATACTTTTTAATTTTAATTCATTTTAGTTAGTTGTCTTTTGGATTTAAAGTAGGGTTATATTTAGGCGAAAATCACTTTTTTGATTATATTGAAAAACGATTTTAAAGCAATATTTTTATTTAAAAACAATTTTACGAGTTTATAAACTATCAAACTTATATGAATACTGGTTTAATATATTATTGGACTGGTCTGTGAAAGTTTTTGCTTGCTTAGATTAAATTACTTCAATAACTTTTCAGGTGATTAATATGAGTCGAAAAGATGAATTATTATTAATTTTAATTATAGCCATTATTCAGCTCATCACCACACTTATCAGATGATAGATTAATTCTAGCGGTTGAACGTAAAAAAATTTTAAGTTTTGGAATTTCCTTTGGTTAGCTTTTCTCTTTCAGGATACGTATCAAAAACTTTATATAAAGTTAAATGTAAAATTAGAAGTGTACAAGGAGTGGTTTATCACTGATTTGTATAGTTATTGAAGTCTAATATGAAGTTAGATTCATTCTAACTTTCATATTTTAATTTAAAGCTAGTTTTAAATTTGTTTTTTTAATTCAACATAATCAATTTCTTTTTTTTGTTTGTTATCTTCCAGCCATTTAATTTAGCTCAAAACATAATTTTTCTCACATTAATCTATTTAAATCTTGTGAACTAATACTTAATCATGAATTATAATCCAAAAATATTATTGTACATTTTAATGCTATCAACAATGGGCATCAATACTCCATTAAGCATCATCGGCATAATATTGCAAATTTCGGAGTATTTCAATACTTCCATTGCCATTTCTGGATTATATGTATCATCTTTCACATTCACGATTGCCGTAACCGGCTTGTTTATTCCTATTCTATTTTCAAAGTTCGAGATTAAAAGGACATTCATTACAATACTTGGAATTTTTGCCGTGTCCAATCTTGTAATCATTTTCACCGACAACATTTACATTGCAAGCTTTTTCAGGATCTTTTCTGCAATTTTCTATCCGGCGTTCATCTCAATTGCCCTGACGTTTTGTGAAAAGATTGCGCCTGAAGGCCAAAAGCAGGACTACATCACCAGGATATTGCTCGGAATTTCAATCGGAAGCATTGTTGGGCTGCCGATTACAACAGGACTTGGAACAATTTTCGGCTATCAGGTCGCAATGAGCTGGATTTTCCTGTTTAACCTGATAACATTGATTTTAATCATAATGTTATTTCCCAGAATTTCCGGCGAATCAAAAAGCTATGAGATGCCAATCTCCAGCTTGAAATCAAAGGAATTCGTTCTGGCAACAGTAGGTATCATAATGATGCCGATCGGTGCAAGCATGGTCTATAACTACATGCCATACTTTCTGCAGACTGTCAGCCATGTATATACATATAGATTAAGTGTTTTACTTTTTGCCTACGGCCTAATTTCCATTTTTGGAACATGGCTTGGAGGAAAACTGATTGCAAAAAAGGACAAGGCCACACTCATAATTTTCCATCTTGTATGTGCGGCGGTATTTTTGGGAATCTATCTTTTCAGCGATTATTTAATTCCGGTTTTAATATTGGTTTTGATATTCGGCATTTTGGACGGAATGGGCTACAATCTAATCCAGTACATTGAAACATCTGTATTGCCTGAAAGCCCGGAACTTGCAAACGGCATATTCTTAAGCGTTTTAAACGGTGGAATCGCCATCGGAATTGCAATTGGAGGATTTTTGGTTGACGGATTTGGAGTAATGTCAATCTTTACAGGTGGAATAATATTTTTACTTGTAGCATTCATTTTCATGGTTTATCTTATTTTGATTTTAAAAATGCCGTTAAAATATTAAATTTATATTATATGATAAACAAAAATTAAATCATAAATATATAATTGGATATTAGGTGTAGTAAATGGCTAATTATCATCTAATCGCTTCTGAAAACGTTACCAGTGTAGAGGTAACCGAAGCACTTGCAACCGATTTTGCACACAGATACGCTGAAGGTCAGGCTTTCCAAAGATTCTACGAAGGATGCCAGTATGTCGATTTGGTTGAAGACATGACCAAAAAGCTTTCATGTAAAGTTTATGACTGTGAATATGCTAACGTTCAGCCTGTTTCAGGTGTAACCGCAAACCTTGCAGCATTTTTCGGTTTTGCAAAACCTGGCGAAAAGGTAATGGCTCTTGAAGTGCCTTCAGGAGGTCACATTTCCCACGCTGATGTAAGTGCAGCAGGTATCCGTGGATTAAAAACCGTTTTCCACCCATTGGACAAAAACGTAATGAACATTGACATCGATGCGATGAACAAGAAGATTTTAGCTGAAAAGCCAAAGATAGTCTTGTTCGGAGGAAGCTTATTCTTATTCCCACACCCAATCAAAGAGGCACGTGAAGCAGCCGATGAAGTCGGAGCAACCATTATGTATGACGGTGCACACGTTTTAGGTCTTATTGCAGGTGGACAGTTCCAGCAACCTTTAAAAGAAGGTGCTGATGTTATGATGGGAAGTACCCACAAGACATTCCCAGGTCCACAAGGAGGAATCATCCTTTCAGGCAAGGAAAATGAGGAATTGATTGACAATGCAGTGTTCCCTGGTGTTGTAAGTAACCACCACTTGCATCACTTGCTCGGTTTAGGAATTGCAACCGCCGAAATGTTGGAATTCGGTGAAGCATATGCAAAACAGACCATTAAAAATGCACAGGCTCTTGGTCAGGCAATGTATGAATTAGGATTTGACGTTTTATGTGAAGATTTAGGATTCACCCAGTCCCACCAGATTGCAGTGGACTTAAGCGCAATCAGATCAGCATCAGACATTGCAAAAGAATTGGCCGACAACAATGTAATCCTGAACAAAAACCTCCTGCCTGGAGATGACCGTGACAATTCCGATGACCCATCAGGTATCAGAATCGGTACACAGGAAATCACCCGCAGAGGCTTGAAGGAAAAAGAAATGAGTGAGGTTGCTGAATTCATCAAACGTGTAGCGGTCGACAAGGAAGACATCGCTGATGAAGTGGCTGAATTCATGAACCAATACACAACTCTTGATTACGCATTCTCCGACAGGGATGCTTACGAATATCACAGATTATAGATTAAAATGAGAATCGCATTTGCATTTACTGGAGCCGGACATTTACTACGTGAATCAGTGCAGGTTGCTTTGAAATTAGCAAAAGAGCATGAAGTGACCGTATTTCTCTCAGGCGCTGCTGAAGAAGTCCTTAAAATGTATGGACTTTATGAAAGCGTCGTCGGCATAACCGGCGGGAAATACCGTGAGCTTGCAACTGATTCCAACCAAAAATTCTCATATCCAATTACCGGTCGTCTGTCCCTGGGCAAGTACGACCTATTAATAGTTTCACCGGCTACAGCAAATACGGTTTCAAAGATAGTCTATGGAATTGCAGACACTCTTGTTACAAATGCGGTCGCACAGGCTGGAAAGGGAGCTGTTCCTGTTTATATGGTGCCTGTTGATATTCATCCGGGACCGATCGACACGGTTTTGCCATCAAAAATAGAGCTGTCAAAATGTGAAAACTGTGATGACTGTGTTGCTGCATTAGTTTGTGAACAGGGTGCAATCATTCCGCATTCAGAAATCGACCTGACAAAATGCATCGGCTGCGGCCTGTGCAGAAATTCATGCCCGAATGATGCAATTTCAGAAGGCAAAATCATAACAATCTATATGCGGGATATCGATATTGAAAATACCCGTAAACTGGAAGGCATTGACAATATCAAGATATTTGAAAATCCGGAAGATATTTTAGACAAAATCTAATCTATCTCCTATTTTTAGATTTAACTTATTTTTTTCAGTTTCTATAATGTATTTGGCCTGTTTTTTTGGTTTGTAGAATTTCCATGGTCTTAAAGTTACTTTATCAAAAATCACTCCATTTTTATCAACGAAATAAATGTCAATTTCAAATCGCATGAACATGGTGTGGATGCTTGAATCGGTGAGGTTTGTAAAAACCATGATATAATCAAAATTCTTTTTTCCCATTAAACCCTTGAAACGTTTAAAAAATGTATCTGCATATATTATTTCCATGAATTAATATTGTATATTAAATTATTTAAGTTTTTAATGATTTAAAATCAATATTGAATTAAATGTATGATTTTGATTCGATTTCACCATTCATCAAGTCTATAAGCGCTATCTTGAAATCTTCCTTTTCAAAAGCTCCCGGCACAATCAGTTGCTCTTCGGAAATATTTAAAAAGTAGAGCGGTATTGCCTCAACACCCATAATCATTGCCTCTTCCTCTTCAACTCGAACTTCAAAGTCATAGGAATCGCTTTCAAGCATATTTCTAATTTCAATATCATCCAAACCCAAACTGGAAGCAATTTCAACTAGGGTATCGATATCGGCTATTATCTTGTTGTCTATGAAATTAGCTTCAAAAATTTTGAAAATAAGATCCTGTGAAAGGTTTGAATGCTTTTTTTGAACATATCTGACCAATCTGTGGGCGTTTCTGGATGAAGTTAACTGAATGTCCTTATAGTTTATCCTAAGCCCGTCATTTAGAGCAATCTTTTCTGTTTCTTCAATCTTGGCTTTGGCATCTTCAGGAGTAATGCCGTACTTTATGATGTTTTGAGTGGTAATAGAATTGGTTGGTTTGTTGAATAGAGTTGGATAAAGCTCAAATGGCTTCATTTCCCACTCGACATCCAAATCCAGTTCATCGGTCGCCCTTTTCAGTCTGACCAATCCGATATATGAATTTGGACAGTTAAAGTCACTCCAGTAGATTATTCTCATTTTTTCTTCTTCTCATCCTGTTTCTTCTTTTTATAGATTTTATAAAGTTTTATCGAATTGTCTACTACCTTGAAAAGTGAATTGTATTTTCTGTGAAAGCTCATGAATTAATATATTAAGTTTGTATTATATGTAGTTTTAGGAGCATCTATTGTCAAATATCGTGGACGTAAATGTTAATGTGAATTAGGTTTGAAATAATTGCAGGAATCGTATTTACCGTCAAATAATTTCACATGAATTCATTTTAATTGCAGTTAAAACAACTCCTATTTTCTCAATTTTCACTATATATAATAACCTTTATTTATTATCTAAAACAAAAAGATATATATTGTAAATTAATTGATATCTTTGTTGATAACATGGTAGTATTGTTGTTTAACCAAATCTGATGAATATTGGAGATTTTGGTTTTAACGGCAATATTAATGATGGAATCGGCAAAAGGTATCAAATGCATCATATATTAAGGAGTTAAAAAATGCCAATAAAAGAGGCAGATAAATCATACGATCATGATAAAATAGAAAAAAAGGTTCAAAAATTCTGGAAAGAAGAAGAAACTTTTGCCAAAGTCAATGAATTGAGAGAGAACGGTCCAAGATATTCATTTTTAGACGGTCCACCATACTGTAGTGGTAAAATCCACTTGGGAACAGCTTGGAATAAGATTATCAAAGATTCCTACTTGAGATACAAATCCATGAACGGATTCAGCTTAAGAAGACAGGCCGGTTGGGATATGCACGGGCTTCCAATCGAGAATAAGGTTGAACATATTATGGGAATTCAATCCAAACAGGAAATAGAAGAAATTGGTATTGACAAATTCGTTGATAAATGTCGTGAATTCGCAATTGAAAATAAGATTGCAATGGAAAAGGAATTTGATGATTTGGGAGTTTGGATGGACTGGGATGATCCATATATGACACTTGATCCAAAGTATATGGAATCCTCATGGTGGATGCTTAAAAGAGCAAATGAGCAAGATTTGCTAGTCCACGACCAGAGAGTAATCAGTTGGTGTCCTCATTGCGGAACTGCACTTGCAGCTGCTGAGATTGAATATGAAGAAAAGGAAGACCCTTCAATTTACATTAAATTCCCAGTCACAGGTGAAAAGGATACTTACTTCTTGGTTTGGACAACAACTCCATGGACACTTCCGGCAAACCTTGCAATTTGTGTAAATCCTGAATTTGACTATGTTTATGTTGCAAAGGATGGAGTTACCTATATCATTGCTGAAAACCTGATGGAAGACGTTTTAGGAAAACGCATTAAAATCCATAGGACCAAAATACCTGCAGAATCTGAAGATGAAGAGGATAAAATCATCGAAGAGGAAGAGGTAATGTATGAAATAATTAAAACAGTCAAGGGTGAAGACTTACTTGGATTGTCATATGATTATATTTTGGCGGATGAAATTCCAAAACAGATGGAATTCGACTCAGAAATTGAAAAGGTACATACCATCTTGCCTGGTGACCATGTAGAGCTTGGTGAAGGTACCGGTTTAGTACATACCGCACCTGGACACGGTCCGGACGATTTTGAAGTGGGTCATGCTAATGGACTTCCTATATTCTGCCCAGTAGGTGAAGACGGATGCTTCACCGAAGATGCTGGTAAATATGATGGCAAATTTACAAAAGATGAAAATACTCAAATTATTAAAGATTTAGAAGAAAAAGGATTAATGTATCATTCAGAAACCATTGAACACAGATACGGGGTATGCTGGAGATGTAAAACTCCAATCATTTATCGTGCAACCAAACAATGGTTCTTGAAGGTAACTGAAATCAAACAAAAAATGCTTGATGAAATCGGCAAAGTTGAATGGGTTCCTAAATGGGCTGGAGAAGGAAGGTTCTACGATTGGGTAGACAATGCCCGTGACTGGACAATTTCAAGACAAAGATACTGGGGTATTCCAATACCAATCTGGGAATGTCCTGACTGTGGAGAACTCAAAGTAATCGGTTCTCTTGATGAATTGAAAGAAGAATCCTTAACTGAAATTAATGTAAGCGACTCAGAGCTTATTCACAGGCCATATGTTGATGAAGTTGAAGTGAAATGTGACAAATGTGGCCAGACCATCAGAAGAATCCCTGACGTACTGGACGTATGGATCGATTCAGGTGTAGCCGGATGGGCTTCACTTTACTATCCCGAAGAAAAGGACAAGTTCGCTGACTGGTTCCCTTATGACTTCATTACAGAAGGCCACGACCAGACCAGAGGATGGTTCTACTCACAGCTCGGTACCGGCGTAATAGCCATGGGCCAAAGTCCATACCAGAAAGTTTTAATGCACGGATTCGTCTTGGATGAGAACGGTAACAAGATGTCCAAATCATTAGGAAATGTTGTGGCTCCGGAAGAGGTAATTGAAAAATACGGAGCGGACGTCTTAAGATTCTACCTGTTATGGGCTTCAAAACCATGGGATGACTTGAAATTCGTATGGGAAGAGCTCTTAAACATTAACAAGATGTTCAACATTTTATGGAACGTTTATGTATTTTCAACAACCTACATGTCACTTGACGACTTCAATCCAATTGGTTTGGGCGAAGATGACATGATTTTGCGCTCAGAAGATAAATGGATTATCTCAAAGGCAAACTCATTAATCAGGGAAGTTGCCGAGGACCTGGACAAACTGTTCTTCCACAAGGCAACAAGAAAAATCAACAACTTCATCCTTGAAGACCTGAGCCGCTGGTATGTAAGGCTCATTCGTGGAAGGACATGGGTTGAAAGCGATGATCCAGACAAATTGGGTGCTTACTACAGCCTATACACTGCACTTGTAAAACTTATCACAGTATTATGTCCTATTGCACCTCACGTAAGTGAAGAAATCTATGAAAACCTTGTAAAAGGCGTAAATCCTGAAGCGCCTGAAAGCATTCACATGCTTGACTGGGGATACGATGAGGATGCGATTGACACAGAACTTGAAGCCAAAATGGATGTGGCCCGTGAAGTAATCGAAGCGTCAATCAGGGCAAGGGACATGGCACAATACAAATTGAGATGGCCGGTTTCAGACATTACCGTTGTATCTGAAGATGAGGATGTCTTAAAGGCTATCGAGGAATTAACCGACATCATTAAGGACCAGTCCAATACCAAAGACGTATTATGTGCCAGTGAATTTGAAAAATTATCATACAATGCAAAACCTAACCTCAAGATTTTAGGTCCGAAACTCAAAGGAGACATGGGCAAGGTTGTCAAGGGCCTAAAGACAGCTGATGGAAATCAAATCAAAGCAGAGCTTGAAGCAAACGGTTGCGTAACAATTGAAGGAATAGAATTAAACTCTGAAGAGGTATTGTTTGATTCAGAACTTCCGGATGATTTTGTTTCATCAGAATTTGAAGGCGGTAACGTATTTGTAAATACCAATATCACATTGGAAATCAGACAGGAAGCTATGGCTCGTGAACTCATCAGAAGGGTTCAGGACATGAGAAAGGAATTGGATTTAGATGTCGAGGCAAACATCAACGTGGATGTTGAAACCTCATCAGAATTCAAGGACCTGATTGTACCTCAATCTGAAGTCATCTCTCATGAAATCAGGGCTAAAAGCTTAATTATAACTGACAGTGAAGAATGCAATAAAGATTCAAAAGATTATACCAAAGAATGGGATATCGAAGGAGAAAAAGTAGTTATTTCAATTAAAAAATAGGGTGTTTAACATGACTTTAGCTGACTCTGAAATTGAATATATTGAAGGAATCCTCGGCCGTGAAATGAACGAATTGGAAGAAGGAATGCTTGACGTAATGTTTTCAGAACATTGCTCATACAAAAGCAGCAGGCCTTTCCTAAGGGCTTTTCCAACCGAAGGAGAAAATATTATCTTAGGTCCGGGTGACGATGCAGGTCTTGTATCCGTCACTGACAAGTATGCATTGGCAGTGGGTATGGAATCACACAACCACCCATCAGCCATCGAACCATACGGTGGAGCCGGAACAGGTATAGGCGGAATATTAAGGGATATCATATCCATGGGAGCAATGCCTATTGCGCTTCTTGATTCATTGAGATTCGGACCTTTGGAAGAAGACCAAAAATCAAGATACCTGTTTGAGCATGTCGTTAAGGGAATTTCCGATTACGGTAACCGTGTCGGCGTTCCGACCGTTGCCGGTGAAATAGAATTCGACGAATCATTCAGGACAAACCCTCTCGTCAATGTAATGTGTGTGGGACTTGTCGAAAAGGACAAAATCGTAAGGGCACAGGCACCAAACATAGGCGACGTATTCCTTTTGATGGGAGGAACAACCGGCCGTGACGGAATTCACGGTGTAACTTTCGCATCAGAAGAGCTCACTTCAGATTCAGAAACCGAAGACAGACCTGCGGTACAGGTAGCAGATCCATTCACCAAGAAAAGAGTTCTTGAAGCATCCCTCGAGATATTGGAAAAAATCAATGTCAGCGGTGTTAAGGACTTAGGTGGCGGAGGTCTTACATGCTGCATTTCCGAATTGGTCGATTCCTCAAGCAATGGTGCTTTAGTCGACTTGCAGGCTATTCCTTTAAGGGAAACCGGCATGACACCTTATGAAATCATGCTTTCAGAATCACAGGAAAGAATGGTATTCGTAATCAACCCTGATGATGTTAAATTGGCACAGGAAATCTGCGACAAGCATGAAATCACATCATCCGTCATCGGTGAGGTCATTGACGGAAACAACATGATTATTTCAGATGAAGGTGAGGAAATTGCCAACCTGCCTACAATACTGCTGGCAGATCCGCCTTCAATCGACAGGCCAATCAAGGAAATACCAGAAGATACAGAAAAAATCGAGCTTAAGGAACCTGGTGTTTATGAATCACTGCCAAAATTATTATCTTCTCCAAACATAGCTTCAAAAGAATGGGTTTACAAACAGTATGACCATGAAGTTCAGGTAAGAACTGTTGTAAAACCTGGAGATGATGCTGCAGTACTCAGGATTGATGAAAACACTGCAATTGCACTCACTACAGATTCAAATACAATTCACACCAAATTGTCTCCATTTGACGGAGCCGGAGGATGTGTTGCCGAAGCCATCAGAAACGTAATCTCAATGGGAGCAACCCCTTATGCAGTCGTTGACTGTCTGAACTTCGGAAACCCAGAAACTCCTGAAATCCTATGGCAATTCAAGACAGCCATTGAAGGAATGGCACTTGTGGCTGAAAACTTCAATGCACCTGTAATCAGCGGAAACGTAAGTTTCTATAATGAAACAGAAGGAATCAAAATCAATCCGACACCTGCCGTTGGGGTAATCGGTGTGGAAGACATTGAAAACATAAGGACCATGGACTTCAAAAACGAAGGGGACAAAATCATATTAATCGGTAAAACCTATGATGAGCTTACAGGTTCAGAATATCACAGAACCATCCATAACCTTGAAAAAGGTACCGCTCCAAGAATCAGAATCGATGAGGAAGTTGCAAACGGTCAAACTGTTTTAGATTTAATCTCCAATGACAAGGACAAAAACATCACTGCAGTACACGACGTGTCTGCCGGTGGTCTTGCGGTTGCATTGTCAGAAATGGTCATCAAATCAGGATTAGGATGTGACGTGACATTAAAAGATGATGAACTGGATAAGATACAATTGCTATACTCAGAAAGTCATGCAAGATACTTGCTTACAGTCAAAGCAGATGCACTCGACGATATTTTAGCACAAATTGATGTTCCTTGCGAGGTCATCGGTGAGGTTAAAGGCACTTCATTGAATGTAAACGATCATGAATTCAGCTTTGAAGACTTGAATAATGCATATCATGGCGTTATTGAAAAATACATGGCATAGTTGACTTGGGGGAGTTGAATGTTTTTATCAAAGCTTGATTCATTAAAGAATGCTCAAAATCTAATCTCTGACAATCAAAAAGTGACTGAAATTGAGGAGATTCCTATCTACGATGCCCATAAAAGGGTTTTGGCTGAAGATATAATAGCATTTCATGATTCACCGCCATTTGATAAATCAGCCATGGACGGATTTGCACTCATTGCACAAGACACCTTCGGCGCAGGACAGTCAGCGCCAAAGCAGTTCAAGATAATTGATGCAATAGGTGCAGGAGATTTTTCATCTAAAACCGTTAATCACAATGAGGCTATAGTGATAGCTACCGGCGCTCCTATTCCTGACGGGGCCAATGCGGTTTTGATGAAGGAGTACACCACAACCGATGGAGATGACTTGACAATCTATTCACAGGTCACTCCCGGTGAAAATGTCTCTCCAAAGTCTGAGGATATCGAGAAGGGCCAGAAAATATTGGACAAAAACACTTTCATAAGATATCAGGAACTGGGTCTTGTAGCCTCTGCGGGATATGATACCGTAAAGGTTTTCAAGAAGCCTAGGGTCAAAATCATCATTACCGGAAACGAGCTTGTCGAGCCGACCAAAGAGGAAATCGACAAGGCAAAAATCATCAATTCCAATCAGTTTACCATAAAGGCAATGGTTGAGGATTCAGGAGCAATCTGTGACATTGGCCGTGCCGGCGATACCTTTGACGAGGTAAGGGATGCCATTTTAGAGGCTTCCAAGGATTATGATGTCATCATGACCACCGGCGGAACTGCCATCAGCAAGGGCGATGTTGTTCTTGATGTGGTTGATGATATTGGTGAGATACTTTTCCATGGTGTTGCAATAAGGCCTGGAAAACCTGCAGGTGCAGGGATCGTCAATGACAAGATTGTTTTCACGTTTTCAGGTCAGCCAGTTGCTGCAATGTCTCAGTTCGACATGTTTGCAAGAAAATATCTCTTTGAAATGCAGGGAAGGGCATTTGATTTTAATATCGTTAAAAGAACATCCCAGCTTAAGATACCTTCACAGTTGGGCAGGACTGATTTCATCCGTGCGGTCAGTGATGAGGAACATGCAAAGCATGTGCTGAACAGAGGTTCCGGCATCATTCGTTCAATGGTGGAGGCGAACAGCTATATCATAATAGACGAAAATGATGAAGGATATCAGAAGGACGATATAGTTGATGTTGTCTTCTTTGATTCACTACTTTGGTAGGTAAAGAGGCATTTTAATGAATGGTATTTATTATTATTTGATAGCCTTTGCTGTCATCTGGATATCGGTCGGAATATTTCATAACAGATTGTCAAATCATGGTGTGGAACTTAACTTTCCAGTCATAATGTGGAAAACCCAAAGGCTGAGAGGACTGATATCCAAAATCAACAACCTGTCACCAAAATTCTGGCGATGGTACATGAATGTCGGAATTGTTGTGGCATTCGGAGCCATGATATTCATTACATATACGCTTCTGTCCACATTGCCGTCAGTTTTTGATTCGCCAAGCGTTTCGATTGTGATACCCGGTGTGGATATTCCCGGTTCCCAGATTTATGTTCCATTTGTTTATGGGCTGATAGGCCTTGCTACTGTTTTGATTGTTCACGAATTTTCACACGGTATCCAGGCCGTTGGAGAAAAGATACCTATAAAGTCAATTGGGCTAATGCTGTTTATCATACTTCCGGGAGCATTTGTAGAGCCTGATGAGGATAAACTGAAGGAAGCCAAAAGGATTTCAAGGCTAAGGGTTTACGCTGCAGGTTCCATTGCAAATGTGACCCTTGCGGTTATCGCTTTAATTCTGGTGTCATTATGCGCTGCCGGAATTCCGAACTATTTTGCCGAAGACGGAATTGAAATAGGCAGGGTCGTTCCTGATTCACCATCCGATGGGGTCTTAAAGGATGGAATGGTTCTGAAAGCTATTGACAATCAAAAGATAAATGATTCAAAGGCATATGTCGATGTTATCAGTTCATTCGCTCCGGGAGACAACATTTCGGTTCAAACGGACCAGGGCACGTATCATGTGACTCTTTCAAAAAATCCAAATAACGAATCCAGAGGATTTTTCGGAATTCAGGCAAACAAGCATTTCGAGATGACAAATGACAGTTTAGGTTCCCTCCCATGGATTCTCTTCGAGCTGATTGATCTCTTCCAGTGGGTGGCAATGCTGAACCTTGGAATCGGTTTGTTCAATTTGCTTCCGATAAAGCCTTTGGATGGAGGCTACATGCTTGAGATATTGCTCAGCTATAAGTTGTCAGAACAATACTATAGGCCGATTGTTAATGCATTATCAGCCGTTTTGGCGATGGTCATAGTATTCAGTATAGTCGCTGGCTTTCTTTAGTGAAAATTACATATTTTTTTTGAAAAGACCCCGAACCATATTCAAAAGATTTATTTATCTCTGAATATTTAAATCTTATTATGGGGATTTTTTATGAATAGTAAATTTATAATATTTCTGGTCTTTTTAGTATTTATTTCGATAGCCAGCGTATCGGCTGTCGATGATGTAAATCAAACGGATTCTGATTTAAATTTTGTTTTATCAGATTCAGAATCCGGTTCTCTAGCTGTTCAAGAAGAAAGCGCATTGGCTGTTGGCGATGCAGATCAAACGGATTCTGATTCAACTTTTAGTAGAGTGGATTCTGAATGTTGTTCATTCATTATACAGGAGGAAAATGAAACTGTCTTTGCTTTTAGGCAGGATGCTCCAGTCAACGGTCGTGGAGTAGTTATACATAATGAGAGTTTGGGTGACATGGATGTCATTGTACAGGAAATAGACTCTCCAACCAATCATTTTATTCATGCAGTCATCACTGAGGACGGATGGATTTTTAGCCATGGCGGTGATTCGTCAAATGTCAGTGACACCATCTACATAGAACATCTTGCTTTTGACATGCTTACCTCTAAGGTTATTTCAAGCGAGTCCATTCACGAGATTCAAAAAATCTTTCGGGGTGATTTATATGGTTATTATGGTCATGTTTTAATCAAGGCTCCAAATGGAACGTATGCTATAGCTTACGGTGATACTTGCATATTTGGAACCTTAAAACCCGGCGAATTTTTAGTTGTTCCAAATTTGTATGTCAGTTTCCGTAAGGGAAATTACAGCGATTATGGAATGGATCCTGTCGATGCAATTGTTGAGATTTGCTCTTATGAGAATACTGGTACTAATAGGCGTAACCTTTATTCATATGACTATAAGGCGCATCACACTGGAAATGGACAAAAATATGGTGTTGACATTTATGTGACTAACGACAACGGTCATAATGTCGGATTGGACACTTCAAAAATTGTTACCTATTGCTATTTTAATGACGCCAGATATCAGCAATCAGCAATTCCCGAAAATCCGGACAGGTTACAGATTGCAACCCACATTTTTGAAAAGCAGTCCATAGATTCAAACATTGAGGTTGTCTCCAGTCCATATATTGTACATGTTATCAATTCTACTTCCGCACGCTATAGAATAAATAACATTGTTGATGAGAGAACTGTCGTATTTGATTTGGAAGGAGACAATGTTGAATTTGTTAATGCGGTGGCCTTTCAGGGAAATTGGAGTTGTGATGAAGACCATAAGCATTTATACTGGGATTTGCCTGCAAGCGACACTTCTAAAGAAATCATTTTAAGTGTCTTTCCAAAAGCTAGAGGGAATTATACAATTCGGGCCCATATTAATGGCATTGAGGGATATGTGAATGAAACCCATTATGCAGTAAATCCTGTGGCCATTTTTAAAGTGGAAGATGTCACAACATACAAATCCTACTTCAAGAGCATGATTGTCTATCTGACAGATGAAGATGGTGTTCCTTATATCGGCGAGAGAGTGTCCATCACAGTCAATGGAAACACCTATTACCGCAAAGTCACACCTGACGGCTATGCGACATTTGCTATCAATCTCCAGCCAGGGGAGTATGATGCCGTAATATCCTATGCTGCAGACTATTATGGTAATCAAACAACTTCCAAAATCATCGTCAAAAAAACATTATTCAGCCAAGATTTGGTTGTTGCATATGAAACAGAGTCCAATTTTGAAGTATACTGTTTGGATGAAAATGGAAATCCTCTAGAGAAATGTGAAGTCGATTTCTACTTTTTGAATGGTATAAGAGACCGAATCACCGATAATCAGGGCATCGGTAGTTTGTATATTACTAGATATCACCCGGACGTTGGAAAGTATTCTATAATTACATTTAATACAAGAACAAATGAATATGTAACCAATTGGCTTTATGTTATTGACCCTAAGACAGAATTGGTGGCAAATGAAGTTACTGCAACCTACAACGTCAACAAAGACTTGGTGATTACTCTAAAAGACAGCGACGGCAAGGCTTTAAGTGGAGTTAATATAAATGTTGATTTGAATGGCGCCAAATCCTACACTACCGATAAGAACGGCCAGGTCAAAATCAATGTGGCAAATCTTGTTCCAAATACCTACTCTGCCAAAATCACATTTGCAGGAGACGACCTATACAATTCATCAGCGACAAGCGTCAATGTCATAGTCAAGAAGGCAACATCAAAAATAACTGCCCAAAAAGCCACATTTAAAGCCAAAAAAGCTAAAAAATACACAATAACACTGAAAGCAAACAACAAGGCAATCAAAAATGCCAAGGTTATACTGAAAGTCAAAGGCAAGACCTATAAGGCAACTACCAACGCCAAAGGAAAGGCCACTTTCAAGATAACCAAAATCACCAAAAAGGGCAAGTACACTGCAACCATTAAGTTCAATGGTGACAACTACTATCTCAAATCCACAAAAAGTGTTAGAATTGTTGTCAAGTAGATGAAATTCAACTTTCATCTACAAAATTTTATTTTTTTTCAAGGCCTCTAATTCTTAATTTCAGATGCCATAATTTTTAGGATTATTGATTTAAACTGCATTTAGTTAAGTTCAAATCTAAAATTTTAAAACATTGCTGCAGATATTTCTATTTCTTCATCTATGATGGGTGAAAAATTGTCTGGATGATTGTTTTGCGGTGTTGGAGTTCATTGATGAGTGACAGTATCGGTTAAATCATGATATAATGTTTTGAAAAAAAGAAAATGGGAAAGAATATTGAATTCTTTCACTTATAACTCTTTACAGGCTTGAGCTAATTTCTTACCCAGCTCGTAGCTTGCCTCTTCTTCTTCGGCGTTCGGCACGAATGTGATTTCCTGTGATTCAACAACATCGAATCCACAGTTGTTCAGCTCTTCGGCAAGCATGGCAGGTGTTCCACCTTTTCCACCCATGGATCCGAAGGTAACAGCTTTTCTTACAATGCCGGTTCTGTTGAAGAGTAATCCTTTAAGGTAGTACATGATGTCTCCGATACTTGGGTATGGAACATCGTTGATTGTAGGATCACCCACAGCAATTCCTTTACTGGTTAGGATACTTTTGACGATTTCAGACCTTTCATCCTCGTGCAGGAAGAAGATTTCAACATCATATCCTTCAGACATTGCACCTTCAGCAATTTCGTGAGCCATTTGCTGGGTTGAGTAGTGCATGGTATCGTAGATGATTGTGATTTTGTCTTCACATACACCGGTTGCCCAGTTTTGGTAAGCTCCGATGATTTGCATTGGGTCAGTCCATATTTGACCGTGAGATGGTGCAATCATTTTGATTGAGTCGAGTAAACCTAATTCAACTACTTCGTTTAGTTTTTTGAGAACTAATTTTGAAAGTGGAGTGATTAAGTTTGCATAGAACTTTTGAGCCGCATCCATTAGAACATATTCTGGGATTTCATCAGAGAATCTTTGGGTGAAACATAAGTGTTGACCGAATGCATCGTTAGGGAATAAAATGCCGGTTTCATCAGCAAGCAAGGTAAACATGCTGTCAGGCCAGTGCAATAGGAATGCATCAAGGAATGCTAAGGTTCTTCCGCCAACATCTAATGAGTCTCCGGTTCCGACGGTGATAAATTCAGCGCCTTCTAAAGCAGGGTAGTGTTTTAAAAGACCGTTTACTGCAATTTTGGTACAGTAGATAGGTGCTTCAGGGAATCTTTTGTGCAAGTCCACCAATACTCCTGAGTGGTCTTTTTCCACGTGGTTTTGGATGATGTAGTCAACTTTGACTTCTCTTCCTTCCTGTGCGAAAGCGTCGTCGATACGTGCCATCATTTCTTTGGTTTTTCCAGGATAAGCATTATCGATGATTGCTACTTCGTCTTCACCGAATACAATGTATGCATTGTAGGTGGTTCCGTCTAATGTGTAACCGTGGTAGGTTCTTAAGTCCCAATCGAGTACACCAATCCAGTATACTCCATCAGCTATTTTTTGTGCGTTAGCTTTCATTTTTTTATCTCCAATTTTTGGTTAATTCATTAGATATGAATTAATAATTTATTGGATTATATTATTATATATAGTTTTGTTTTATACGAATAGTTCGTTATTATAGTGGCTTTTTCAAGAGGGTATAGTTATTAATTAAGTGGCTTTCATGCCACATTAACTTTTTATTTAGAAAAATTTAATTTTCAATTGGTGATAATATGCCAGTTATAAGTTTTGATATAGGAGAATTAACAAAAGAGCAAAAAGAAATTTTAGCAAAAGAATTCAGCGAATCCGCTTCAAGAGTCACAGGCCTTCCGATAGAAATGATATATGTGCTGTTCAACGAAAGGAAATTTGACAATGTTGGAGTCGGTGGTGTTCTTTTAAGTAATCAGGAATAGATGGATTTTTAAAAATTCATTCTTTTCATTTTAAATCCAATATTTCCTTATACATTTCTTTCAATTCTTTTTTTTCATATTCCGAATAATGTTCGTTGTCGACATCCGTTTCAAGAGCAAACAGTAACAGTTCATAGAATACCTTATTCAGTGACCTTCCCTTTTTGGTTAGGAAATATTGGGTATTTTTTGGATCATTGCCCTCATTTGTCTTGTAAATAAGGCCATTATCCTGCATTGTCTTAAGGCATCTTGACAGTGCCTTGTTGTCCAGGGAGGGTCTGTTGACTTTAAATTCATTGAAATGACTTTTTCCTAAAAACAGGTCTCTTAAAACATGCAGTGTCCACTTGTTGCTCATGAATTTGAGAGTGTCTTCCAGGGGGTTTCGCTCATACTTTTTTTCGTAATATGCAAGTTTTTTCGGATTTAAAGTCATGTTTATTGTTATATATGTTTTAATATTAAGTTTTTTAGATGTCATTGATGCCACTTTATCTTTAAATACCCTATTTTTTAAATATTTGATTAGAAAATTTTAATTGGTGCGATAATATGAATGATAATGAGATAGTCATGACTAAATTCCTGGCGATACTGTTTGCGATATGTTCAGGTCTTGCAATAGGTAATCTGTACTGGGCCCAGCCGTTGCTTGTCCAGATAATGGATGGTTTCGGTCTTCCCGCAGCAAATGGGGGACTTCTGGTTACTGCAACCCAAATAGGCTATGCGATGGGAATTCTCTTTATTTTGCCTTTGGGCGATTTTGTTCGAAGAAAACGTATGATAGCTATTGTAATGGTGCTGTCCGTATTGGCTTTGGTCTCCTGTGCCATATCACCTTCATTTATCATATTGTCACTGTCACTCTTCAGTATGGGGATTGTAACAATTTCCGGTCAAATCATATTGCCTCTTGCAGGGGATTTGAGCCGTGAGGATGAACGTGGCCACATCGTTGGAATTGTATCATCCGGAATAACAACAGGTATCCTCTTTTCAAGGTTTGCAAGCGGCATCATTGCAGGATTTTGGGGATGGAGATCCGTTTATGTTATAGCGGCCGCTTTGAATCTGGTCATGGTTTTGGTAATGATTTATGTATTGCCGGAAATTCCTGCAAAAAACAAGTTCAAATCATATGGGAAACTTTTGGCAAGTGTTTTCACCACCTTTAAAAATCATAGCTCATTGCCAAACATATTGCTGCACTCAGGACTGATATTCGGTTTGATTTTCAACATATTCTGGACTTCCTTAACATTTCTTCTATCCGCAGAGCCGTTTAACTATAACACGTTCCAAATTGGGCTTGTAAGTCTGGCAGGTCTTGCAGCGGCAGTATTTGGTGTGGGAATTGGAAAATTGCAGGACAAAGGCTTGAGCATACCTGCACTTGGAGCGTTCATTGTGGTTTGCCTTGTTAGTATGGTGTGCGGCTTTGCATTCAGTGATTCAATTGTTGCCATTGTAATTGTTGCGGCGGTACTTTCAGTTGCAGTTCAGGGAGTAAGCGTCTTGACCCAGACAAGATTGTTTAACTTATCTCAGGGTGAGCGCAGCAGACTGAATACGGTCTTTGTTGTGAATAACTTTATTTTTGGGGCTGTCGGAAGTGCTCTTGCATCTCTTTTATGGTCATTGGGGGGATGGTCGTATGTAATGATGGCAGCTAGTGCGGTTTCTGTTGCGGCATTGATTGTCTGGTTGTTTTCAAGAAGTAAATTTAAATATGCTGATGAATCATTGGATAATTAGTTATTTTTGCTTCCAATATCTAATTTTTTAAATTTTTCTTTCTATTAATTATATATTTGAGTTTTAGTGGGCAAATCGATAAGTATGCGAACTATATCATACATTTTATATGAATTAATTCGTATTTTTTTTAAATAATTCTGATTAGGTATTGTTAAATTTTTTGTTGATTCTAATCAACAATTTTGCGCATTTTTGAAGATGGAGAATAAGATAAAAATTCAACTGTTCCGGAAATCCGAACAGTTCAAAGTGAAGAATATGTTAATGTTTATTCAAATCGAACTATTTTAATATCATGTTGAGTTTCAACCTTACGATATTTTCGTAAGGTTGACCTGATTCCTCTGATAGTTTTCTTTTTAAGTCACTCCAATATCTATTAGGCTTTTTACTTTCTGTCAGTACTGCAATGACATCTATTACTGAATAATAGTAATCCTCGATTTCAGAATCCCATTTAGTTCTGATTTTATATTATTTAATGGAACATGATTAAATAATATTTTTAGACATTCAATTATCCTTCAACTCTTTCTAATAATAATTTCCAATCTTCCTTATTAAATCCTACAAGAAAGTCATGTAATTCTACAACGGATTCTATACGGTTCACTTCATCAACAAAGCACTCCCATGCAGTTATTGTGTCAAATTTTTTATATTCTTCAAAAAAATTTTTTTTCAAAGTGGTAATGAGGAGTCCATGTGAGGCATCGGATATTAATACCCCTAATTGATAAATCATATCTTCAATATCTTCTACTGTAAATTGTTTTTCAGTCATTCTATCACCTCAAATTCTTTAATATAATAACTATGCACTTTTTCTTTCTCTCTATTATTCTATTCTTCTATTTTTTGTAAGTAGTTCTCCTATTAACA
>ONSJ01000059.1 GCA_900320515.1 uncultured Methanobrevibacter sp.
AATACACTTCACTTCCTGGTGTAATGGAAAAATTAGAATCCAGATTTGAAGACATGGATGATTAGATTTAAAGAGATTTACCAATCTCTTCTTTTTTTTACTTTTTTTTAAAATTAGCTTTTATGGGCAGTTATTATTGTAAAGCTACTTGAATTGATGGTTATTATGCAGTCATCAACTTCAACATAATAGTTTTTACCTTCTTTTGTAACGACTGAATTGTCCTGTTTTAATTTTGAAATGCAGTAGCTTACAGGTTCTGCACTGATTTGCAAATTTTTCTGTATTCTCCCAATGCCCATTTCGGTTGTGTGAATTTTTTCAACATTTTTCAAAAGTGTCTCTTTTTGCATTTCATCACCCGATTTCTGCATCTCAGTTAATGCTATAATTAGTTATTTATATATTCCACTACTATTTAGTATTATGTCATTTTTAAAATTCATTCTTAAAAACCCATTCAGGAGAAAGAACAGTGCCATTCTGGCTATTGTTGGCATTGCAATAGGCATTATTGTCATTGTCGCTCTTGGTGGAATCACAGACGGTTTGGTAAATACCTTTGAAGACACGATTCATGCGGGAGGTGCCGACTTTCAGATTTCGGGAAAGGAAACCGGGGATTCGGCTTATGGTACAAACACCATAAATGCCTCATGGACGGATAAGATTGCAAAGGTTGAAGGCGTAGACTCAGCATATCCGATATATGTTGTCATGACATCGGTCGGTGATGATTACAGGAATATTCTTATCGGAATAGATCCTGCAGGAACGTCACTGGCGGACATCTCCATGAAGGAGGGAAGGATTATGGAGGATGGAGAAAACGAAGCCATTCTCGGTGAAATCTATGCCGATGACAACGACTATAATGTGGGAGATGAAATCAAAATCGACGGCGAGGAATTTAAGATTGTCGGAATCTATGAAACAGGAGACTCGAACATGGCTGGAGGGGTGTTCACATCAATCTCCAAGGTTGGGGAGCTGATGGATGATGAGGATTCAATCTCAAACATCTATGTCAAGGTCAAGAAAGGTGTCGATGCCCAGGAGGTGGCCGACAGAATCGATGCGAAGTACGGGGATGACATAACAACAGTCACATCCGTAATGGAGATGAGTCAAATGGCCGACATGCTCAACATGCTTCAGGCATCAACCTGGGCAATTTCACTTCTGGCCATTGTTGTGGGCGGTCTTGGAATAATCAATACGATGCTTATGAGCGTATTTGAAAGGACAAGGGAAATTGGTGTTTTAAAGGCAGTCGGATGGTCAAACAAAAGGATTCTTGGAATGATTGTAGGTGAATCATTGGTCATCACAATTATCTCAGCCATTATCGGTTCTTTAATAGGATTTGCTGCATGCACCTTCTTGGGTCCTCAAATGGGAATCGACCCGCTGTTCACTCCAAAGATATTCATCCAGGCATTTGCCATAGCCATTGCGGTTGGAATCATCGGAGGACTTTATCCTGCAATCAAGGCGGTCAAGCTTCCTCCTACAGAGGCATTGAGGTATGAGTGAGGTGATATTATGAATGCTGTAGAGATAAACGGATTGTACAAAAGCTATGAGGATGGAAAAATCAAGGCATTGAACGGAATAAACCTCACAATCGCAGAGGGTGAGTTCGTATCAATAATTGGGCCGTCAGGTTCGGGAAAGTCAACATTGCTGAACATGCTGGGTGCACTTGACGTTCCGGATTCAGGTTCCATAACTGTTGCAGGCCAGGATTTGAAATCCTCCAAGAAACTGAACGAGTTCAGGGCCGAAAGCATAGGATTCATTTTCCAGCTGCACAATCTTATTCCAAACATTTCAGTTGTTGAAAACATTGAAATTCCTATGTTTACACAAAAGATGTCATCAAATGAGATGAGGTCAAGGGCACTGAAACTGCTTGATGATGTGGGTCTTAAGGACAAGGCTGACATGAAGCCGAATAAATTGTCCGGTGGTGAGCGCCAGAGGGTGGCCATTGCCCGTGCACTTGCAAATGATCCATCAATTATATTGGCGGATGAACCCACAGGATCACTAGATTCGAAGACAAGTAGCAAAATCCTTAAGCAACTAATCGATTTGCATGAAGATAAGAATGTAACACTGATAATTGTAACTCATGATATGGATGTGGCCAAACTTGCAGACAGAGTTGTCGAAGTTTTGGATGGTGAAATCATTTCAGCCGGTGATGACTCGTTAATAAACAGTAAAATTGATGTTTAGGTATCAAATTTTACCTCTATTTTTTTGCACTTTCGATTTTGTCCTTATCGTCAATATACACGATAGTCAAAATAAGCATGACAACATGCAAAGCAAGCAGAATCAATGCGGTCTGGTTGAATCCCGCAACTGATGCTGCATTGTGGTCTATGGCACCTCCCGCCAGAACGGCCACTATGACAACTACGATTGATGATCCGATTGCTGCAAAAATCTGTCTTAGGGTATTGTTTACTGCAGTTCCGTCCTCCACCTTGTCGGACACCATGGTCAGGGTCCATGTTGTTGCAGGCATCAGGGCCAGGCCGGCACCGATTAGACGGATTGCCTGGGTTATGGTCATGAATTCAAAGGAGGAATCGTGTGTATAGAACATCATGGTTGCAAATCCTATTATTGAAACGATGCAACCCATAATCAGGACTTTTTTGATTCCTATTCTGTTTGTAAGCAATGGGCCTATGATATTAAAGGCAATTATCAGCAGTCCTCCAGGAAGCATCACGGCGGCGGATATAATTGCGGAATTGTAGGCAACGCCCTGAACGAATATTGGGATAAGCGCAGTACATCCGTTCAAACATGAAAAGAGAATGCAGATGAATGTTGTACCCACCAGAAAATACTTGTTTTTAAGTATGGACAGGTTAATCAGAGGTTTGTCCAATTTTGGCTGACGCTTTACAAATAATATTAGGGATATAATTCCGATGATTATCGGCAAAATTACCAGATAATGTGTAAATCCATAATCGGCAACGTTTGTAAATCCAAACATCACTCCTGCACATCCAATCACTGACAATATGACGGACAAATAGTCGAGAGGATAATCTTCGGTAGGAGTATTGTCCTTTACGAAGAATATGCCTAAAACCAAAAGGATTATTGTGGCAACTGTGAAAAATGAGAAAAGTGCTCTCCAGCCGTAGAATGTTATTACAAATCCTCCTATGAAAGAACCTAAAACGGGAGCTATTCCAATAATCAAACCATATAATCCCATATAGGTCTGCCATTTCTCTTCGGGCAGTGTTCTCAAGAGTAAAATCTGGACATATGGCATTATAATGCCGTTTCCAATGCCCTGAAGGACTCTACCAATGATTAATGTGATTAGTGAAGTTGAAAAATAGCATATTACTGATCCTATGAGAAATATGATTAGTGAAAAGAAGAATATTGATCTTGCACGGAATCTGCGTGATATATAAGCGCTTAATGGAATCATTACTCCTACAACAAGCAGGAATACTGAATAGGACCACTGTGCCTGTGTTGATGAGACAGAAAAGTCACTCATCAGATAAACGACACCTGTTGTAATAATTGACTGGGCTATTGTTACAAGGCCCGCCGCCAAGCCAAACAGAATCAATAGCTGCATCCGGCTGTTTAATTTTAAATTCATTTTTTTCACTAAAATTAGTTTATAATCATGTTTTGTAATGAATATTATATATAATCTACTATTTTTTTTTAATAAACTGTATTTTGGAACGGTTAAATTTTGAATGTCATTCTTCAAATCAATCAAAATGATATATGTTTAAATAACGGTTTTTCACATATATTTAATTGTGATAATTTATGAAAGCTTTAAAAATTATGATTGTCATGCTTATTTTGATAATGTCGGTGGGGGCGGTCTGCGCAGCAGAAAGCATATCCGACGATGCAATGGGCGATGACAGCAAAGAAATACTAGAAACGGTTCAGGAGGATATCACAACTGACGACAGTGCAGATATTCTTAAAACCGCTCAGAATGATATCTACACAGCAAGTGAAGGTTCATTCACCAATCTGACTGATGAAATAACAGGTAAGACTTCCTATGATTTAACTCGAAACTATAAATTCAACAATGAAACCGATAACAGTAAAGGAATTGTTATTAGGAATGATAACTTCGTCCTTAACGGTAATGGATTTACAATTGATGCTAATAATCAGGCAAGAGCATTTGCGGTTATTGCAAAGAATGTAACTATTAACAATCTTACCATAATCAATGCAAAAATGGATTCTGGTAGTGCCATTTATATTGACGGAGGCGGCTTAACAACAAATTATGTGAATGTTGTGAATTGTTCCTGTACTGTTAATAAAGGCGTAATTTTAATAAATGAAGCAACATATTTCAGTAACAATGACAGAATCACAGATTCGGTTGTCAATGATGGTGGGGTAATAATTGCAAATCACGGTAACGCAACTTTTGATAATCTGTTCATGATGAGCTCTAAAGAGCTGGTATGGGGATTCATCAATGCTCAGGAAGGTTCCACCATAACTGTCTTAAACTCAGTGTTTGCAAATACCACTTCCCAGTATTCCACTGCAATCCGGGGGGACAAATCAACAATAATTAAAAATTCCAAATTCATCAACCTGCATGCAAACTTTACTGCAGGGGCAATTTCATTAAAAAACATAGAAAATGCAATAATTGACAACTGTACATTTGTAAATGTCACTTCCGATAAAAATGCGGGAGTTTTGTTCATTGATAAAACTCTTCCGGGAGATTTTGAGCCGGTTTCAATCATAAATTCCACATTCACAGATTGCAAATCAGGATTTGGTGCAGCCGTAATGGCATTGAAAGGCAACGTCACCATATCAGACTGTAATTTTACAGATAATGTCGTGCTGTTCGATGGTGGTGCAATATACTCTTCCTATTCAATCGTGACCATTTCAAATTCAATATTCGATAGAAATGGAGGATACGGATCTGTCATTGGACGTGATTCCTATGGAGGTGCAATATTCTGTGATGCCGGTGAATTGAATCTATATCGTTCAAAGTTAATCAATAACTTTGCACAATCCGGTTCAGCAATCTATCTATACGATTCAGATTATGATATTGAAAACAATAACTTTACCAACAATTCAAGGCTAAATGGTGTTTATGACGACATCTACACAGCATTTGAAATGACCACTAAAACCTTAAAAGGCAATAATTTCAGTGGCGAAAACACTACAAGCTTAGATAATAAACTTTATAATTCTATTATTGATATTCCTGGAGCAAATATAACCATATTAACCAATGGAATTGACTCTGATGCGCTGCCTTCCAGATTTGATTTGCGTGATTGGAATTGGGTTACTCCCGTCAAAAATCAGGGAGCCATGTCTTCATGTTGGGCATTTGCAACTGCTGGAGCATTGGAATCTGCAATTTTAAGGTATTTGGGAATTTCAATGAGTCTATCAGAAAACAACATACAGGACATTGGCCTGCAATATTCCAGATACGGTACGGCCGGAATGACTGAAATGGGAAGTGTAGGTGTAGGAGGCTCTTATGCATTGGCCTGGTTCGGAGTATTTGCATCAGATTATGACTCATATGACCAACTCGGAAAAGTTTCACCATTGATTGCGCCAAGTTCTGCCATTCACATCCAGGACATGCTCATAATACCTCCACGTCAGAATGTCACCGATAATGACCTTTTAAAGCGGGCAATTGTGAAATATGGTGCCGTGGCAATTGCTTATTATGCAGGTAGGTACCCATATCTTAATGGGTCTTCACAATATGTTTATGATGAATTTGATCCTAACCATGGAGTTACACTTATCGGATGGGATGACAATTATTCTAAAGAGAACTTCATTGGTCCTGATGGTAATGGTGCTCCTGGAAACGGTGCATGGATTATCAAAAACAGTTGGGGCGAGAATGTAGGAGATAACGGATATTTCTATATCTCTTACTATGATGTCGATTTTGCAACTAAATTGGATTCATATGCATTTATAATCAATAATAGCGTTCCTTATAATAAAAATTATCAGGCCGATGTTATAGGTTCATTAAGCTTCTTGGACACATCATGGGAATACAAAAATGTTTATGAAGCGTTTGATGACGATTTGATTGCTGGTGTTGGAACATACTTCAATCAAAGTGGTGCTGAATACACTGTAGAAATCTATGTCAATGATGCTTTAAGACACACACAAAGCGGCATTTCTCCATACTATGGATTCCATACTATCCAACTGGACACATTTGTTCCAGTTAAAAAAGGTGATGTTTTTGCCGTTAAAATAAAATCAAACAACTGTCCTGTATCTATTCAATCAAGATTGCATTATCCTGCAAACACATCATTCTACTTCCAAGATGGCGAATGGAAGGATATCTCTTTGGAAAATTATTCTTGTATTATTAAAGCTTATACAGTTGCTGATGACTGTAAAATCATCAACAATGAAAACATCACTGTTGACTATGGAAGCGGTTCTGCATTCTCTGTTAAGGTTGTGACTGCTGACGGTCATGCTGTCGGTACAGGTGCTGCAGTTAACTTCACAATCAACGGTAAAACAACCACTGCATTCACTGATGCTGATGGTATTGCTAAAGTTGAAATAACTGATGTTCCTGGAACATATGAGGTTACAACCGCATACAACAATCAGACCTACAAGAACAGTGTTGCTGTGAAATTAAATCCAAGCACTTTTAAAATTGCAGAAAACAAGGACATTGCAGTGGACTATGATGGCGGCAAATACTTCTCCGTTAAAATCGTCTCAGCTGACGGTAAGGTGGCCGCTTCAGGAGTTAGCGTCAAATTCACAATCAACGGAAAATCCACAACAGTACAAACTGATGCTAACGGTATAGCAAAAATCAAAATAACTGATGTTCCTAAAAAGTACACCATGACAACCACATACAACGGGAATTCAGTCAAAAACACTGTAACCGTGAAACAGGTGCTTAAAGCCAAGAAAGTCACTGTCAAAAAGACAGCCAAGAAATTTACCTTGAAAGCAACCCTTAAAATCAACGGCAAATTGGTTAAAGGAAAACAGATAACATTCAAGTTCAACGGCAAAACCTACAAAGTCAAAACCAATGCAAAAGGCATTGCACAAAAAACATTGAACAAAAAAATCATCAACAAGCTCAAAAAAGGTAAAACATACACAGTTCAAGTGACATACCTCAAGGACACAATAAAGACAACAGTCAAGGTAAAATAGGTGAAAAAAATGAAAAAAATCATACTGGGCGTATTGCTGGTGCTGCTCTTCTCCATTGGTGCGGCCTGTGCCAGCGACGCCAACGACACAATCGGCACTGAAGACCAGCAAATCCTTGCTGACACGCCGAGGACATTCACAGAACTGGAAATTGACATCAATGCATCAGACGACACCTTTGATGTCCAGGACAACTACACATTCAACAGCGAAAGCGATAAGGGATATGT
>ONSJ01000039.1 GCA_900320515.1 uncultured Methanobrevibacter sp.
TGAAGGTCCTGAATGGGTACCTGGTGGATACACTCCTGCTGCTCCATTCTTCCACTTAACACGTTTAGTACACATGGTTGACGCATGTACCAACTGTGGACAATGTTCCGAAGTATGTCCATGTGAAATCCCTGTAGCTAAAGTATGGAGTACTGTAAACAATAAAGTAAGAGAAACCTACGGATACATCCCAGGTATGGGCAGTGACGACCCACTTCCATTTACCGACCACGTATCCAAAGCTAAATGGTTATAGGGTTATCCCTATTACCTTTTTATTTTTTTCTCGTTGGAAATTAACAATGTTATATTAGGGATACTATGAATAAAAAGATTTTAGTGATTTTAACTTTTTTTATACTGATTGCTGGAATGTCAACAGCATGTGCATTCAATTTCAATGATTTTTCTAATGTTTTATTTGGTGCTCCAAAGGGAAATGTAACTCTCGCCGGTGTTGATTTTGCTATTCCGAACGGATTTAGTGAACTTGAAAACGAATCTGTTTATAACGAAAAGATTGACAATCCAAATCTTGATTTAAACTTTTCTTCAAAAGTATATACTAATGCTTCAGGAGATGCAATAATACTTTCTGTCAGTGCATTAAATGGTCCTGCCGATGATAATTATACAAGGGATCTCGCTGGTGATGGAGCAAACAAAACAACAATCAACGGTGTCGAAGGATATGAATTCTCTGATCCTGCTTTCAACGGATTCAGTTATGCCAAGAATGGCAGATTGGTAGTCATATCATCAACAGACAAAGAGCTGTTTAAAGATGTTATAGTAGCTTAATTTTAAGCTGTTATTCTTTTTTTTAAGAGTTGAATGGTTCACGGTTGTTTATTCCATTTATAAATATTTCTTCAAGTTTTTCTTCGCTTTCGCCATTTCTAACATGTGAAATCAGTTCGACCAGATTATCATTTCTTAACAGGCATGGCTTGATTTTACCGTCAGGTGTTATCCTCAATCTGGAGCATTTTGCGCAAAAGCTAGCGTTATCAACTGGCTTGACTACCTCGATTTCTCCACCGTCTATGTAATATTTTTTACGACCCTGCATAAATTTACGTTCATGCACCTCATCAGCTATATCAGCCAGTTCACTTTCAATGTCATCGAGCTTGTAGTGGTAGTCCGCACTGAACTTGTCGTCATCACAGTTTTCGCTTTCGATAAGTTCTATGAGCTGAAGCACTATGTCATGCTCCTTGCAGAACTCGAACATGTCATCGATTTCATTCTGGTTGATGTCCTTCATGATGACCATATTGATCTTAACCGGATACAGTCCGACTTCCACTGCCTTGATGATTCCCCTTTTGGCATCCTCAAGATAGTCCTTTTTGGTGATGAACTCGAATGTCTTTCTGTCAAGGGTATCGAGGCTTACGTTGACACGGTCAAGACCGGCATCCTTCAAATCCTGTGCATACTTTTCAAGAAGGATTCCGTTTGTTGTCATTGATATGTCCTTAAAATCAAGGCTTGCAATCTTTTCAACGATTTCAACGATGTCCTTTTTTAAAAGAGGCTCTCCGCCTGAAAGCCTGATTTTCTTAACTCCAAGTTTCTTGGCGATTTTGCAGATGGTATAAAGCTCGTCTGATGTCATCTCATCTCGGGACTTTACCATTCCGTCGTGGTGGCAGTACAGACAGTTCACGTTGCATCTGTTTGTCAGTGTGATTCTTAAAGAAACTATTGGCCTTTCGTATTTGTCCAGAGTGAAATCCTCAAGCATTGTCGCTCACCCTGACTGTTATTTTGGAAATTTCCTCATCGATTCTCAATGAGCTGATTGTTGCATACACTGTTTCCTTTAGGATTCCCTGTGTGAATGCGTTGAGCTCCACATCATGGCCGTTTGTCTTGAGAGTGATGCTTGCATCTTTTAAGTCATCTGCAATGTCTGATATTTCAATATCGATTGTCCTGACATTGTCTTCGGTCTTGATTGAGTTAATCATGCCCTTTATTGAATTTGAAACGATGGTTGTTGTGAATTCATTGATTTCAAGGGGCTTGTCATTGATTAGGATTGTGCACTCGGCATCAATCGGATTTTTAGAAACGTTTTCAGTTGGAATGACAAGTTCGATTTTTTCGATGTCCTCAACGTCATAGTCCCTGAGGTTCAATGTGTTTATGACGCCCATAACGCTTTGCTTTAGGTAGTCGCTTACGAAATGATTCAGTCCGACAACATGTCCGTCGATTGACAGGTAGCTTAAGGTTTCATCCAAGTCAGTGACACTTAAGTTGCCTTCGCGGATTTCGGCTGCAATTGCCTCGCCGTTGTTGAATCCGCAGTTGTTTGCAAACAGTGTGTCGACGATGTCATGGCCCCTCTGCTCTATGAGGTCGGCCAGTTCTTTGATGCCATTATCATCTATTGTAAAGGAATCCACTTCCTTTATGGTGTATTCATCGCGAACATCAGGGGATGTGATGATTTTCGGGTAATTGTAGCTTTTGTATCCTTCAATTATTACAAAATCAAATTCGTCAAAGTGCTTTAATAAAAACAGTATCCTGTTCAGGTCCATTTCCTGGCGGGCATTGAAGAATGTGGTTGATCCGACACCAACTACAAGGTTTGCGCCTGCCTGCTTGTGCTTCCAGGTGTCCGTATTTTCCTTGTCCATTTCGATGGAATGGTGTGAATGCTTGACGGAAGCTACATTGTAGCCCCTTCTTGTTAGCTCTTCAATGACTTTCACTGTCAGTGAAGTCTTTCCCGTATTTTTCTTGCCGACTATAGATACTATTTTCATTTTATAATCCCCTTATAATATAATAGGTTTTTGTATTAATTATATCTTTTTGATGATGTGCATTTGTTCCACAATTTTTCTAAACATCGCATTGTTTTAACACATATGTGTAGTTACTACACGTAAAATCGCATTTTTTTCTCGTCAGATATCTGATGTTTTCTTTAAATAAGCTGCATTGTTTCTTAATTTTGTTTATATTGAATTTTCAATATGAATTAAATATCGATAACTATCAAACTTTTTTTGATTAATATTAAATTTCATTAATTCTTATAAATTACTTAAAGTATTCTTTAAAATTATTAATTTTTAAAATAATTATATTAAAATTTGAATTAGGTAATCCTAAATTGGAAATATTATTGTTTTTTGAAAATAATAAAAAAATAATCGATATGTTTATATGTACAGTTCGATAAAATTCTAATTGACATAATTATGTTAATATTTTGAGAGGTATTATTATGGCAGTAAAAATAGATCCAGAGGCTTGCGGACATATAGAAAATTGTCCGGTACAGGGATTATGTGTTAAAATTTGTGAACAAGGAGCACTTGTTGAAGAAAACGGAGATGTAGCTATTATTGCTGAAAAATGTGATGATTGTGACTTATGCATTCAGAATTGTCCTAATCAAGCAATATCAAAAGCATAAGAGGAGATTGGCATGTTTAATATAGAAAGAAAAGGTAGTGAACACAGAGTGCTGTCTTACAAGGACCAAAATTGTGTGGGCTGCGGAATATGTTGCGAAGTATGTCCTACAGATTCATTGAGACTGGGACCTACTGTTCCTATTGCACGCGGACTTATAGAGATGGATCTTGTTTCAGTAAACGGTGATTCATGTGCATTCTGTGGATTATGCTCTTCTGCATGTCCGTTCGCAGCTTTAGATTTAACTATTGATAATGTAAGCATCAATGAATCGGATGTCTATCCTAAATGGGACGTTGAGTGCAGCGTCAATGACGAAGACTGCATATACTGCGGCAGATGCAATGATGTATGTCCTCAGGATTCAATCATCTTCAAAAGGGTGCTTCCTGACCGTTCTGCACTGGTAAGGGGAGAAATCGACATAGATGATGAAAAATGTATCTTCTGTTCATTCTGTGCTGATTTGTGTCCTGCTGAAGCGATAACAGTCAAGAATGTTCCTACAGCAACCAATGATGTTGTGGGCAATTCAATTGAAGTGGACGTGTCAAAATGTATTTTCTGTGGAGTCTGCAAAAGGATATGTCCTGAAAATGCAATCAGGGAAGTCTGTTCAACATGCATGTACTCTGATGAGATCGATGTTCCTGAAGTCACCGGTGAAACATTCATTGCAGAAAGCAGCTGTGTGAGCTGTTCATGGTGCAGTGAGATATGCCCTAAGGACGCCATTACAATCACAAAACCGTTTGAAGGCAAGCTTGAACTAATTGAAGAAGAAGAGAAAATCTGTAAGGGAGAATCCTGCCATGCATGTCAGGATGTATGTCCATGCAATGCAGTTGAAATCGTTGACGGCAAATCCTTTACAAACCTGGACTTCTGTAACTTGTGCGGGGCCTGCGTAACAGCATGTCCACAGGATATCAGAGTCCTTTCAAGAACAGCAATGAAGCTGGAAAACATCAACTCCAAGTCATGGAGCGAAATTCTGGACACATTGCTTGCGGGCAAATAAAGTTCATAGATATCTATACACCCAAAACCATCACCTATCTAACCCTTTTTTTGAGTTGATTTATTACATATGATTATGTGTAGTTACTACACATTTTTGTCCGATGACTTATTTTCTTTACATTTTGTGCATGGTTTCCGGATGCGAAATTCAATGAATTTTTGATGAAATCATGGAAAAAATATCACTTTTCATCATCTGGTAAAAATCCGAAATACTCGCTAATATATCTTCAATTTCGATTATTCCGATGATTTGCGATTTTGATGTGTAGTTACTACACATTTTAGGTCAACCTAAACTTTTTTTTCAGATTTTCATGATTTTGTAATACTTTTTAGCTAAATTTTTATTACAAATTTCAAGTAATTTTTTAGTTTTTTACATCAAAATATGATGTATATCCTCTTGTTTTACATTATATTTATTGATATTGACTTTTAATAATAAAAAAATTAGGATATTGCTACAATTTTCGTTTTAACTCTTCTAAACCAATATACTAAACTTGAAATGTGTAGTATTCCCACAGTAATATATAATACTTTCTATTTAATTCTAGTAGGCAACTATATTTATATAAGTAAATATATTTTATATCATTACACATTGGTGGTTCAAAATGCCGAAACATATTGCATCTGGTTTAAAATATTTGGCTGCGGTCAAGTTGAAAGATGCTGGTAAAAGTCATCAAGCAATTGCTGATGAGTTGGGCGTTGACCGGTCTACCATTTCACATTACCTGAATGGCAGAAACCTTTCTTGGAACTCCATTGATGTTGCAAGAACAATCATCGACCTGACTCCCAGGGATTTTTTGAGAATGACCGAGGCAATATTTGACGAGCCGGAACAGAGTCGTAAAATTGTGAATATTTGCAGAGAAAGAAATTTCGAAGTAATTATAGAAGATTCTTGTATTGGTTGCGGCTTATGTGTAAATGCATGCACTATGCAGGCTATTAGCTTAGAATCATTGCAGGCGCATGCAGACTCCATACAATGTTGTGGTTGTGAACTTTGTAGTGAAGACTGCCCAACTAATTCAATAAAAATTTTGGAGATTGAATATGATTAGAAATTTAAAAGAGGTTAAAGACAACAACTTTGACATCACAAGAGATGCTGAAGAAGTTAGAAACTTGTCTTTCAATGACTCTACCTGTTTAGGTTGTGGGATTTGTGAATCAACCTGTCCTGTAGAAGCAATTACCTTAAATGCAATTGCTGTGGACGCACGTCACAGAACCTTTAACGACGTTTACTTCAGTGGTCATGAAAAGATTGCTCAAAACTTCAAAGAAGAATTTGATGTTCAAAGAATAAGCATTGACGAAAGTAAATGTGTATTATGTGGTATGTGCAGCGGCCTATGTCCTGTTGATGCATTAGTATTAACTATTGACGGCACTCCAATCAAAGAAATTGACGCATATCCTCATTATAACGCTTTCTCAGAAATTGATGATGATGAATGTATTTACTGTAAAAGATGTGAAATCGCATGTCCTCGTGATGCAATCGTTATCGAAAGGATTTTACCAAACCGTGCTGACTTAGTGACTGGTGAAATCGAAGTGGATGATGATGAATGTATTTACTGTGGCGTATGTGAAGAATTATGTCCTGCAGAAGCAATCGTCGTTGATAAAGAAACTGGAAAAGAATCCATTGTCATTGACAAAGACAAATGTGTCTACTGTTTAGTATGTAAAAAAGCTTGTCCTACTACCGCTATCAAAGCAGTATGTAGATCTTGCAGCTACGGAGAATACGACTTAGATCCTGCTAACGCTGTAGTTAAAGGAAACTCCGTCATCGACTCAGAACTCTGTGTATTTTGTGGATGGTGTGAAGGCGTATGTCCAACTGACGCTGCTAAACACAAAAAACCATTTGAAGGTTCTATTGAAATCGACGATGAAAAATGTCAAGCTTGTGGAGCTTGTGTAGATATTTGTGGATGTAACGCTTTAGCATTCCCTGTATCCTCCGGTCCTGGTTCAAGAATGGAACATGTCATTGCTAACGGTGACTACTGTGTAAAATGTAAAGCATGTGCAAAAGCATGTCCTAACGGTGCAATCACTGTAAAGAGAACCGAAATTGACCACACACCTATTAGCTCAACTACTTGGAAAGAAGCTTTAGATGCAATTAAAGACTAGGTGATTATATGGAACTTAAAGTAGAACAAGATAATTGTTTAGGATGCGGGATTTGTGTAATCGCTTGTCCTGTAAATGCTGCTATCAGTCCAGAAAACGCTGGTGGTAATGGTGCTAAGACTGAAGAAGTTGTTATGATGGTAGAAAACGGTTTTATCAAACTTTTCAGTCCTGAAAAATGTGAAGAATGTGGAACATGCCAAATGTTCTGCCCAGTAAATGCTATATGGTTAGAATAGGGGGAGAATCTTATGCATTATGCTAATACTTATTTAGAAAAACCTGTAGTACCTGATGTAAAAATTACTGGTGAAGGAACTACCGATGTTTTAAAATGTATGTTAAACACCGGTTCTGATATCTACCAAGGTGCTTGTAAAAAAAGAGGATCCACATTAAAAGAAGAATACAAAAACGCTTCCGGTACTTGCTACATGGATCCTAGAGATATGGCAAAATTAGGTGTAAACAACTGGGATACTGTACTTGTAAAAACCGATTTCGGTGAAGTAGTATTAAACTGCGCAGTATCAAGAGATGCACCTCACGAAGGAACTGTATTCGTTTGTAAAGGACCATGGGCTAACACCATTGTAAGTCACGACACTTACTGCTGTTCTGACCCTACCTACAAAGGAATTAGATGCACTGTCGAAAAAACCGACAGAAAAGTATTACTCATGGCTGACTTAATGAGATGGGTATACAAAAAATACGTTGATGAAGAAGATGACGATGTTGTTGAAAACATGGATTCTTTAGGTGAATTGCCTGTTTATCACGGACGTAAATGGGAGGAGTTGATTGACCATGACTTATGAACCACCTGTAACTGATTATGATCACATTGTTGAAAACTGTACCTGTGCATTCTGTGGTTGTAACTGTGACGATTTAGACTACTTAGTAAAAGACGGTCATGTAGTTGCTGTAAGACACGCATGCAGATTAGGTGCAAGTAAAATTATGGAAGATATGGATCAAAGATTAATTGTTCCAATGATTAGGGATGAAAACGGAGAACTCAAAGAAGTTGACTGGGATACCGCTTTAGACAAAGCTGCAGAATACATTGCTAATTCCATCAGACCTGTATTCTACGGATGGTCTGAAACTTCCACCGAAACCATGAAAGAAGGTGTAGCATTAGGTGAATACATCGGTGCTGTATTAGATAACCAAGCTACCATCTGTCACGGACCTTCTCTCCAAGCTGTGCAAAACGCAGGTTACCCTATTCAAACCTTAGGAGAAGTTCAAAACAGAGCTGACATGATTGCTTACTCTGGAAGTAACGCTATGAACTCTCACCCAAGACACATGGCAAGATACGCTGTGTTCTGTAGAGGATACTTCAGACAAAGAGGAAGATTCGACAGAACCGTTGTTACCATGGACCCAAAATTCTCCGATACTGCTAAATGTTCAGATAAATGGATTGGATTTGAACAAAACGGTGACTACGGTTTCTACAACGCTATCAGAGCTGTTCTCAGAGGAAAAGAATTATACCAAGACGTAATTTCCGGTATTCCTAAAGAAGACATTTACGAATTAGCAGAAGAAATGAAAAACGCTGAATTCGGTGTTCTCTTCTTCGGTTTAGGTTTAACCCACACATTATCAAAACAAAGAAACATTGATATTGCAATTAAAATGGTACAAGACCTAAACAAATACAGTAAATGGGGTCTTACTCCAATGAGAGGTCACTTTAACGTAAACGGATTCAACATTTTCATGGCATTCGAATGTGGTTTCGCTTTCGGTGTTGACTACTGTAGAGGTTACCCAAGATATATGATGGGTGAAACCAACACAATCGACTTGCTCGTAAGAAAAGAACCAGACTGTTTCATGGTTATTGCAGCTGACCCAGGTGCTCACTTCCCTAACGGAGCTAACCAACACTTAGCTGACATTCCTGTTATCCAAATCGATATCCACTGGGGTCCATCAACCGAATTGGCTGATGTAGTATTACCAGGTTCATTCATCGGTGTAGAATGTGCCGGTACCAGTTATCGTATGGATGGAGTGCCTATTTTCATGAAGAAAGCTATCGACAAACCAGAAACCTGTCGTGACGACGAATGGATTGTCCGTGAATTGAAAGAAAGAGTAATGAAACTCAGAGAAGAGCCAAACACAGCTCCTAAATATGTGCCAAATCCAAACGCATTATAAAGGTGATATAATGGAATATATTCTTAAAAACGGTATTGTCTACGACCCTGCTAATGAAGTCAACGGGGAAAAGATGGACGTCATGTTCAAAGACGGAATTATCGTAGATGACGTATCCGCTGATGCTGAAGTTTTAGACGTTACCGATAAAATAGTCATGCCAGCAGGTATTGACCCTCACGCACACGTTGCAGGTCCTAAATTAGTAGTAGGAAGATTATACAGGCCTGAAGATTCCAGAAGAGGTGTTACTCAAAAAACTAAAGTATTAAGATCAGAATCTGGATTCTCCATTCCAAGTTGTCCTGCAACCGGTTACAGATACTCAAGATTAGGTTACGGTACTGTTGTCGAAGCAGCTATGCCTCCTCTTGAAGCAAAACACACTCACGAAGAAATTGCTACCATTCCACAAATCGATATTCCAGCTATGCCATTATTCGGTAACAACTGGTTCGTAATGGAATACGCAAAAGATAACAATATTGAAGACATTGCAGCATTCGTAGCTGCATGGTTAAAACTTACCAAAGGTTACGGAATCAAAATCGTAAACCCATGTGGAAGTGAAGCATGGGGATGGGGTATGAACGTACACGGTATTAACGACAAAGCACCTTACTTTGACGTAACTTCCAAAGAAGTTGTTGTAGCACTCGCAAAAGCTAACGAAATGTTAAACTTACCTCACTCCATTCACATTCACCCTAACGACTTAGGACACCCTGGTAACGTGCCAACCACTATCGAAACCATGGATTGTGTAAAAGACGTTAAAAAAGGTTCCAAAGCTGCTGAAATCAGAGACCAAGTCATGCACGTCTGCCACTTGCAGTTCCACTCCTACACAGGAAACAGCTGGAAGGACGCAGCATCCGGTGCTGAAGAAGTTGCTGATTACATCAACAAACACGACCACATCACTTGTGATATCGGTCAAGTAACTTTAGATGAAACCACAACCATGACAGCAGACGCTCCTATGGAATACGATTTATTCAAATTATCTGGTTTAAAATGGGCTAACAAAGATATTGAATGTGAAACTGCAGCAGGTATCATCCCATGTATCTACTCAGCTAAAAACCCTGTTAACACATTACAATGGGCTATCGGTCTTGAATTGTTCTTACACATTGACGACCCATGGAAAGTATGTTTAACTACTGACCACCCTAACGCAGGACCATTCACTAGATATCCTAGAATCATCTCCTGGTTGATGAGTAACACCAGAAGAATGGAAATGATCGAAAACAGAGAAGTCCACAAATGGGCAGAAAAAAGAACTACTCTTGCAACTCTCGACAGAGAATACGATTTCTACGATATTGCAACTATTTCAAGAGCTGCTCCAGCTAGAATCTACGGATTCACCGATAAAGGTGCACTTACTCCTGGATACAGAGCAGACATTGCAGTATACGACATAAACCCTAATGATATTGACCCATCCAGACAATATGCTGAAATCGAAAAAGGTTTCAATGTAGCTGACTACACAATCAAAGATGGTCAAATCTTAGTAAAAGACAAAGAAATTGTAAAAGTTAAAGAAAGTCAAAACGTTTGGGTTAACGTACAAGGATGGGAGAAAAACGAAGAAAAAGTTATCAACAACATTATGCCGTTCTTCACCCAATACTACTCAGTCAAATGGGAAAACTACCCAGTACACGATCACTACGTATCCAACCCAATTAGAATAGACGTTGACGGTAAATAGGGGTGTTTAATTTGAAAACAATAACATTTGATCAAATCAAAACTTCTTCAATCGCTTTAGAATTCGATGAATTGATTCCTGATGAAATTTATTCATGGACCGAAGCAGATTTCGCAAAATATCAAGTTCCTATCGGAAACTCCAGATTCCCATTAACAGACTTCTTTGAAGTAACTGTTGAAGGTGAAGCTAACGGACCTGATGAAGTTGAAATGATTATAAACGGTGATTTAAACAGAGTAAAATACATCGGTTGTAAAATGAGCGGCGGAAACATCGTATGTAACAGCAGTGTAGATTTACACGTTGGTGCAGAAATGTCCGGCGGTTCCATTCTCGTTAAAGGTAACGCAGCAGCTCACGCAGGTAGGGAAATGTCTGGAGGATACCTTGAAATTGAAGGAAATACCAAAGAGTTCACTGGTGCTTCTTACATCGGTGAATGGAGAGGTATGACCGGAGGACAAATTGTTGTCGGCGGTAACGCTGGTAAACAATGTGGTGAATGTTTAACCGGTGGTAAAATCCACGTTAAAGGTAACTGTGATATCTTAGCAGGTATTCACATGACCAAAGGTGTCATTGAAATTGACGGTGACGTAAACCGTTGGCCTGGAGGTCAGATGAAAAACGGTAACATCATCATTCACGGATTCCTCGGAAGATTACTTGAAGGATTCGTCCTCAACGGTATCGTTGTAGATCCTGAAGTTGAAGGAGTTACCTACGAAGGTAAATATATTCAATACACTGGAGATATTGGTCTCAACGGTAAAGGTAACCTTTACTTAGACGCTGAAGCTAACAAAGAAAAATTAGCTACTTACGGCGAATTAGACGACGAATATACTTCAATCAGAGAATACAGGAATTTATAATTCCTTTCTCTTTTTCTTTTTTTAAGGCGATATTATGGTAGAAGAAGTACAAATGACATTGGAAGAGGCAATTGAATACGTAAGAAACAATGTTGAAGTTGGAGATGTCTTGGAAATTTCCTACAATCGTATCTTTGCTCCTGGTGATGTTTTAGGGTTCACCGAGGAAGATGAAGAAACCGGTGAAGGTTTCAGAGTCGGTTTGCAATTAAATGGTGAGATTTTAAATCAGGCTGTTGAAATCGATTTCAAAGAAATTGGCGATGATTTAATCGAAATGCGCCATATCAATGACGAAAAAGAACTGGTCATTGAAATACTTTAGATTCTCTTTTTTTTCTATTACTTTTTTCTTTTTGATTTCCCACGGATGAATAATTTTGTTCGTAAACATACAAACATTTATAAGCGTTCCATCTTTTCAAATGGCATGAGCTTTTCAAGGGCTTTTACCTGTATAGGCACTCCGCTTTCCTTAACGGCGCCGATTGAATTGAGCCCTCCTCCTGTGATGACTCCGAAATTGTAGTTTTCAACCTTTGAATTGTAGACAAATTCCCTTGGCTTTCCGATTTTATAGATTGAAAATCCGATGTTGTTCAGGATTTCCAGAAGCTCCACAGCATAATCCCTTGCAACATATGGAATCTCCTTGACGCTTGCCAGTATCTTGCTTGGACCGTCGCCGCCTGTTATTGAGGTCATGTTTTTTGACAAGAAAATCTTGTGGGGATCAAGTGTTGTTCCGTTGTATGAAATCAGGTCTATAAAGAGCGGAGGTTCGGTCAGCTCAAGCAGTCCGCTGTATGTAGGATTGCTCATTATTCCATTGTTTATCAAAATTCCATCAATGCTCAGGCTGCAGATTGTCGCTATTCCAACCATGTAATCATTTTCGGGATGATCAACCAGCTTATAGTATGGATTGATGAATTTAGGATTGCTGTTGTATGTATCCTCCATGATGGACAATGCACGGTCAATGTTGTCCCTATGTACATATGAAATGTTGGCAATGATGTCTCCCTTTTGCTTTTCGACGTCGAAATTGACCTGCTGGATTAGATTCAGTGATTTTGACAGGACAAGTGATATCTTCTCCGGATTTTGGTTTGCCGGAGGCTTAAGCGGCGAAAACATTCTTGATGTTAAGGGTTTCAGGGAGTTGAAATCCTGCAGCTTTTCAGCTATTTTCAAATCGATGTCGCCTCCCATTTCCTTGACTGCACAGAATGGTGTTATTCCTCCTATTATTGCCATTCCAACCATGCCGTCAGGCACAGGCAATCCCAACAGGTCTTCTCCCTCTTTGGATATGCCTATCACTCCTCCAATTCCTATGTCTGTCGTGTCCTTGACGATTTCAATTGTTTTTTCCCGTGCAACTCCAGGTATCAGTCTGAAGTTTGCGGGAATCAGTCCGTTTCCCTTGGTTATCACATCCAGAACGGATGTCAGGCTGGAGTTCGCAAATGCGTCAAGAGGTGTTACTGAAGTCTTTTTATATGATATTATTTCAGTGAACTTCACCGGCTGGTTATTTTCTATTTTCAGAAGCCCTCCATATTGCGGCTGTGTTGGAATTCCCTCCTTGAGAAGCACTCCGTCGATTGTTGTTCCGCATATTGTGGTGACTTCGATTTCACCAGTGGTTTTATCTTCATTTATATTAACGTAAGGACTAACAGAAAGACCACTTTTATAAATTTCTTTCATTATTTCAATCGATTCTTCATTATAAATGGTTGATGTGTTGACAACAACATTTCCCTGTTGTGTCATATAGTTGAAGTCAGTCAAGTAAATCATTTCTTCAAATTTTGAATAGATGAAATCGACCTGGTCATAGATCAGTCCCTTTTCAAGCTTTTCACGGCCCAAATCCGTAATGACCCTTCCGGAATAGCCTTTCTTCTCGGTATATCCCTTCTCATCCAGGATCTGCATATGATATCTTACGGCACGCTCTCCCAGGTTAAAGCCTTTCTCCTTCAGCTCGTCAGCTATCACCTTTGAGCCGGTAGGCTTGTCCTGATTTACAAGCACCCTTAGAATTTCAATCATTCTATACTCTGATTCGGACATAAAAAGCACCTGAAAATAAAAAAATAGATATTTGGATTAGATATCCAAATATTTTCTCTGTTCGTATCCGAATACCTGGACACGGTATTCGTCCCATTCCTGATATTTGAGCTCAAGGAACTTTTCGCTGACATGAGGTCCGAGGGCATTCAGTATGAGTGGGTCCTCTTCAAGGGAGTGGTAAGCTTCCCACAGGCTGGTAGGCAATACTTGGATTCCTCTTGATTCCCTTTCCTCTTCGCTCATTCTGTAGATGTCGTCTTCAACAGGTTCTCCAGGGTCAATCTTGTTGATGATACCGTCAATACCCGCTTCAAGCATTACTGTAAATGCAAGGTATGGGTTACATGCAGGGTCAGGTGACCTGTATTCGATACGGGTTGCCTTTCCACGGGCTGCAGGAACTCTGATTAATGCGGATCTGTTTCTGAAACCGTATGCCATGTATACTGGAGCTTCATAGCCTGGAACCAGACGTTTGTATGAGTTTACGATTGGGTTTGTGATTGCTGTGATTGCAGGAGCGTGCTTGAGTAGTCCTCCCATGAAGTGAATTGCATCTTTTGAAAGTCCTGTTTCTGAATCAGGGTCTGAGAAAAGATTCTTGTCTCCTTTGAACACTGACTGGTGACAGTGCATTCCACTTCCGCTCACTCCGAAGAACGGTTTAGGCATGAATGTAACCCTGTAGTCCATCTGGTCAAAGGTAGCCATATTGTCTACGATTGCCTTTATCGCCTGTTTGAATGTGATTACTGCATCTGCAGTTTTTAGAGCGTCCTTGAACTTGAATGCGATTTCGTTCTGACCGGGTGCCACTTCGTGGTGTGATGCCTCGACTTCAAAGTCAAGGTCTTCAAGGTTAAGGGTCAGTTCGCGTCTGAAATCAGGGCCCTTGTCCAGCGGTTCCACATCGAAGTATCCCGCCTCATCGTAGGGCATAGGATATCCGTTTTCATCGATGTCCACAATGAAAAATTCAGGTTCCGGACCTATGTTGTACTGAAGTCCCCTGTCTGCAAGGTGTGCCAGGGACTTTTTGAGCACCCCTCTTGGGTCTCCTATAAACGGTTCCCTGTCCGCTGTCCATACGTCACAGATGAACCTGCATGTTGCGGATTCTTCAGGTCTCCATGAAAGCCTTGAATAGGTGTTGATGTCAGGCTTCAGGACCAGATCACTTTCATTGATTCCAACAAATCCTGCGATTGATGAACCGTCAAACAGCATTCCTTCATTGAACAGTTCGCTCATGTCATCCTTTCCGTTGAATGGAATGACGATGTTTTTTACAGTACCGTTAATGTCAACAAACTGCAGGCGGATAAACTTAATGTTGTCCTCTCTCATCTTCTCTGAAATTCTTTCAATTTTTTCTTCTGGGATATCGCTCATTAAAATCAAGCTCCAATAATATTGAATAATCGGAAATCATCTTCCTATTAAAAATATATTTCCATTTCGTCGTATATAAACTTTTAGATATTTTGTATTCTTTATTTTTTATTAGGGAAATGTTTATATTTTATTTTATTCAATAAACAAATTTTAGTTACTTTAATTGTTTATATATGGCTGTTCAATTTCATTTAAAAAAGAGAAAAATATTTGGTTTCATTTTTCATGAAATCAGAAATGGTCAAACTCGTCTCCGAAGTATTCATAAACCTTTTCAAGCTCTTCCGGAATGTTAATCATCTGTGTGCAGAATGGTATGCACTCTCCGCAGTCAACGCAGCAGTCCGCCCTTGCGTCATCATCGATAAGCGAGAAATACTGCATCGCACTTGCCTTTGGATTGTCCATCATGTGGGCGATGTTGTACTCGGTAAAGCAGTTTATTATGTCCACTCCGTGAGGGCACGGCATGCAGTAGCCGCAGCGTGTGCACATGTTTCCGAGGCGTGTCCTGTATGTTCTTGCAACTTCCCTTATGAGCTCCTGGTCGTTTTCAGAGATTTCATCTATTCTTGAAGCTATTTCAATGTTCTGCCTGACCTGGTCGAGACTTGTCATTCCGCTGAAGACACAGTCCACATCATCCCTGTTCCACAGGTACTGAAGAGCCCACTCGACAGGTGTCCTTCTGGTTTCGGCCTGATTCCAAAGGTTTTTGATGTCCTCCGGTATGTTTTGAACAAGTCTTCCGCCTCTTAACGGCTCCATGATCATGCTTCCCACGCCGATGTCTTTGAGATAGTCCAGCCCCATGATTCCTGACTGGTAATATTCGTCCAGATAGTTCATCTGGGTCATGGCAACCTCCCATTTCGGATACTCGTCAAGGATTTCTATGAAGTGGTCGACCTCGATGTGTGATGAAAAGCCCACATGCTTCACCCTTCCATCCGAGAGGACATCATCGAGAAAGTCCAGCACGTCCAGATTCTTGACCTTCTCCCAGTCCGGCACGGTCAGGGAATGGAGCAGGTAAATGTCAATATGGTCGGTTTGAAGCTTTTCGAGCTGTTCTGTAAGGTAGCGTTCAAAGTCTCCCCTTTCCTCTATCGCCCATGAGGGTGATTTTGTCTGTAAAATAATTTCGTCCCTCAATGTGTTTTCTGTGAGAAACTCGCCCAGGAACCTTTCGCTCTCTCCGCTTCCTCCAAGGCCTTCTGCGTGGTATGGGTATGCGGTATCGATAATGTTGACTCCGTTTTCAATTGCATATTTCAACATTTTTGACGCTTCGACCTTGTCTATGTCGGCATTGTTCGCTTTGGTCGGAAGCCTCATGGTTCCAAACCCAAGCCTTGAAACCTCAAGATTAGTCTTTCCAAGTCTGTTATATATCATTTCAAATCCTCTAATTCTAATTTGTAAAATAAGCTATAAAATTGTTATGATTTGAGAAATTGACTTTAAAAAATAGTATTTAGATGGATATATTCCTGGGATTTAGGATGCCGGGGGCGGGATTCGAACCCGCGATCTCACGGTATCCCAGGAATAAGCTAGAGCACTGCTTTATTACCCTATGAGCCGTGCGCTCTAACCAGC
>ONSJ01000019.1 GCA_900320515.1 uncultured Methanobrevibacter sp.
GAAACATATGATGTAAAAGGAAACTTCCAATTAAATGCAGATGTTGCCGGTGAAGAAGTGACTTATGCCGAAGGTATTGTCATCGATAAGAATATAATCATTGACGGTCATGGGCTCACAATTAACGCAACCGATGCTAATGGAAATAAAGTAAGAATTTTCAAAATTACAAATGGGGCAACTGTAACCTTAAAGAATATCATATTGGCTGGAGGTTCTGCTGACAACGGTGGAGCTATCCTTGTCGGTGATGGAACTTTAAATTTAATTGGTGTTGCTTTCATTGAAAATACTGCAACAAACGGCGGTGCGGTCTATTCAGTTGATGGTATTGTTAATGCAATAAACTCTACTTTTGCAAATAATTCTGCAACTTCTTCAAGTGCTCTTCATATAGAAAAAGGTACCATAGAAGGCTCTATTTTTGAAGGTAATTCTGCTGGTGCAGTAACTCTCGGAAATGATGCTAGTGCCAATTATAATGTATTCTTTAACGCACAGACAGTTTCTGGAACTGGTAATTTCGATTATAACTGGTGGAAAACCAACAATCCTGAAAATGTTGGTGTAACATTAAATAATTGGATTGTTATGAACGTCACAAATGATGATACCTTGATTAAGGTCTCATTAAGCACTTTAAACAATGGTGTAAACGCTCCAAATCCTGAAAAATTACCTGCATTGCCTGTCACTGTTTCTTGGGATGATGTTGTGAAGAACTCAAATCTTGAAAGAGGTATTGCAACTGCTGAATTTGATAAGATTGTTACCTATGATTCAAATTATAATGTTTCAGTAAAAGTTTTAGATGTTGAGGCAAACTACACTTTAAAACCAATCGATTCTGATTTTAATAATTTCGCTCAATTAGACTCTAAAATTAAAGATGCTAATGAAAATGATGTCATTGATTTGGAAAAAGGAGTCAAATTAAATGATGTAAATATTAATGAAGAATCTACTTATAAAAACGGTATTGTAATTGATAAAAGCATTACAATTGACGGTCATGGGCTCACAATTAACGCAACCGATGCAAATGGAAATAAGGTTAGGATTTTCAACATTGCAAATGCTGATGTGACCTTGAAAAACATGATTTTGACAAGCGGATCTGTTGCTGCTCCTGGTGGTGCGGCCATTTACATTGGCGGAGGGTCATTGACTTTAATCAATGTGACTGTCATTGACAATAAGGTAACAGCTTTAACCGGTGCGGCATTATCAGCCAATAATGCGCAAGTGACTGTTATAAACAGTAGTTTTATCAACAATACCCTAACTAAAACAGACTATACTGGTTTAGGTGGAGGGGCTGCTATTTACTTAAACGGCGGTTCATTAAATGTGGATAATTCATTATTCGAAGGAAATGCATATAGTGGATACTCTTATTCATCTTCCAGTGTAGGTGGTGGAGGTGGAGCAATCTATACCACAACCGCTACTACCAACATCATGAACTCCAGATTCATTAGAAATTCAGCTTTCAGGACAGGAGGTAATGGTGAACTTGTTGCTGGAGCTTTATTAATTAAAACCGGTGTTTTAAAAGGAAATATTTTTGAAGGAAACACCGCTACTTCCGCTCCAAACACCATGAGAGTAACTGATGCTGATGCCATTGTCAATTATAATGCATTTGTAGGAACTTCTGCTCAAACCGTTGGCGGATCTGCAGACTACCAAGCTAATTGGTGGGGTACCAATGACCCTCAATCTGTTGGCGTAACATTGGCAAATTGGATTGTGATGGATTTCTATAATGACGGTAAAGACATTTATGCTACTCTCACCACATTAAATGACGGCACTGAAATTTCTAATCCTGAAGCACTGCCTGTAAGGGAGTCAATATTTACTTGGGAAGATACTCCTCATGTGGTCAATACTACCAATGGTGTTGCACATGTCAAATTTGATAAGGAAATAATTGCCGGAATTGCTTATGAATCTACAGCAAAAATCGATTCACAGACATTAAGCTTATCTATCAAACCGGAAATAACAAGTATTTCAATTACCGAAGTTGTCAATACAACATATGGTTCTAATGGTACTATTAAATTTGTTGTAACCGGTGTAGAGGGTTTTGACCCTAGTGGTGATATTTCATTATGGCTTAATGATACATTATTTACTGTACCATTTAATAATGGTGAATGGAATTTGGCTGTTGGGGATAATTTAGATGGTGGAGTATATGACATTTACTTCAAATATAACGGTGATCAATATTACACTGACACTATTAAGGAAAAATCATCATATCAGTTCAAAATTAGTAAAAATGATCCTTTGGTAAATGTTACATATAAAAATTCAACTTATTTGGGATTGGATACAACTGTTACTGTTGATTTAACAGGCAATAATATTTATCCAACAGGTAATGTAACTATTAATATTGATGGTAAAAACATTACTGCTAAAATAAATAAAGGACAGGCATTTATTCCTATCGGATCAGATTTAAACATTTCAAAAGATTATTACTTTACCGTTATCTACTCAGGGGATAATGTATTCAATCCGTTTGAAACTCAGCCATATATTCTAACTGTTTTAAAATATGATACTAACGTAACTGCAGAATTGTCAAAAGCCACAATTCCAATTGGAGAAAACATTACAATATCAGTTACAATAACTCCTCAAGGTGTTGAGATAGAAGGGGGAGACGGACCACTGTATACATTGGATAAAGATTCTCCTGCAGACATGTTATCTGAATTAGGATATCTCACACAATCCTCTCCTGCACCTACTGCCTCAATAACCAGTTCCGGAGTCGCAATTATCAGTTCTGGAAATGGTGATAATAGATATGTAGCGCTTCCAGTCAAAGGCAATTCAATTGAATTCAAATTTATTAGTTCAAATAAAAATAAATTTACAATTTGCACATACAACCCTAATACCGAGTTCAATAAACTATCCTATACTCCTTTAACATACCTTGAATGGGCTTATAGTAAATGGAAATGCAAACCTCCATCAGGAAATGCTATTACTCTTGGTTATACAACCGCTCCTGCTAATGGGGACACATTTAAAGCAACTATTGAAGATGGTAAGATATATTACTACATAAATGATGCATTGATTACTTCCACAGCATATTCCTATTCTGAAGCATACTTCGGATTTAGAATATTTGCACAGGGCACTAATGTAGTAGATCAAATAGCTGTTTATGGTGAAGGGCAATCTGGTTCAACCTATGTTCCTGATGTTGTCCCGACAGGTAATGTGACTGTTAAAGTTGGTGAAATAACTAAAGAGGTTCCTATTGCAGACGGTAAAATTAATCTGACATTAGGTGATGTCTTGGATGAAGGAATATATGATGTTGAAATCTCATACGGTGGAGACGGTTATTATAATCCTAGCTTCAACAACACTCTCAAATTAGAGGTTAAAAAAGTATTTTATAATGCCACAATTGACATTAATTCTCCAGATGAATGTGAATTGGGTAAAAATATTACAGTATCTGTTGGAATCGCCGGCCATGAGGGTTTACCTCTTACCGGTGAAGTCACTGTCAAAATCGGCGACATTGTCAGGAAATTTGAAGCTAGTGCTGGTGTATTCACTATCGATGTCGGTTCTAATTTCACCGCAGGAAAATATGAAATTTCAGTATACTATGAAGGTGATAATAATTACTTTAACAAATCTTCCAATTCCACATTCACAATTAGTCAGGAAACCCCTTCATTGAACATAACTACTAGCGAGACAATAGTGTTTGTTGGTGGTGATGCTATGGTGTACATTAAAGTAACTCCTGTAAATGGTGTTATTCCAACAGGCAATGTGACTGTGAAAGTAAACGGATTATCTGAAGAACTTAATTTGGATAATAATGGTCAAACTAGTTATAATGTTGGTGAATGGTTAGTTAAAGGTTCAAATGATGTTGAAATAACTTATAATGGTGATGTGAACTATAAAACCATTTCAGAAACTTTAACTTCAGCATTTAATGTCACTGATATTGTGTATGTTAACGCAACTGTAGGTGATGATGAAAATGGTGATGGATCTGGTGAAAACCCATTCAAATCAATTAAAAAAGCATTTTCAGTCTTGAAAGGAAATGGAACAATCGTTCTTAATGGTTTATTCAAAGGATCAGATAATGTCGGTCTCACATATTCCTCCTCAAAAATGATTAATGTGGACATAATTGGTAATGACGCAGTTATTGATGCAGAAATGCCTGAAACATCACTGTTTACATTCAATAAGGTAAATGTTCGTTTCATTAATGTAACATTTAATAATCTATCCTCCATTAGTACAACATATGGATGTCTTGTAAATGTTGTCGATGCAGATTACTTGGATTTCATCAACTCCACAGTTAACAATATGTTTGTTAAAAACGGTAAATCCGGTGCAATATACCTGCAAGACTATGACGTCAAATTAACCATTTCAAATTCCAAATTCGACAATTTGGCATCATATGGAAGATTTGGACTCATTTCAACAAATAGTGTAAATCAAGGATTGAGCAATGCTCGCAATGAAATTTTCATCGATAACTCTTCATTCAGTAATTTCTTGGCATATGCTAACATGTTAATTGAAAGTTCCAGAGGATTCGGTGCAGGTGCTAGTGCAGTCATTACAAATTCAATATTCACTAATATGAAAGGAACACAAGCGACATATTCCAGTTTTGTACAGTCAAAATCTCTCAACATGTCAAACTGTATCCTATATGATTTGGATTTCAACACCAGATGGACCTGGATTGATATTGGTGAAGGTAATCTGGATTATAACTTCTGGTCATCAAACGACCCTGACTTCTCACACCTTTCAGTCAAACCGAATAACTGGATTGTAATGACCTGGAATAATGAAAGCACAGTATTCACAGTCACTTTAAACACTTTAAATGACGGCAGTGCTTATGATAACATAACCTCATTGGATATTCCTGTAGCTTTCTCTGATAATCTCAATTCCAGTGCTGATAAATTGGATGAAAACGGAGTTGCCAATGCAACATTGGAAAAACAATTGAAAGTAGGTGAAAAGGTAAGCGCTACAATCGGCAGTTTAACAATGTCATTATCATTCAAACAGGACATTGAAAATATCACAAGCGCTGTTGATGACGCCGTTAGATGGGAAAACGGAACAATAACCATTAATGTAACTGGTAGGGATGATGTTATTCCTACTGGAAACGTGACAGTTTGGGTAAATGATGTTCCATATACTGTTGATTTAACTGACGGTGTTGCTGCTTTAAATGTTGGTGATGATTTGGCGGTTGGAAACTATATTTCAAAAGCCCAATATAATGGCGATGTAAACTATTTCGGCAGTGATGTAATTGAATTCGTTTTCAATGTTGAAAAAACAAATGTGGAAGTTTCAACCGTTGTAAAATCAATCGAATATGGTCAAAAACAAGTTATTGCATTAGCCTTAAGTTCAAATAAGGCAACAGGTAACTTTACCGTTTTAATCAACAACAAACCATATGCCGTTTATGTAAATAATCCTGAACTTGATTTGGGCATTTTGAACGCTGGTGAATATGAGGTTGACGTAACATACAATGGTGATGAAAACTTTAATGTCGCAAACAATAAAACATCATTTACCATATCTAAAAAGTCAATTGCTCCATTGATCAATTTCAATGAAACAATTAAAGTGGGTGAAAATCAAACAATTGAACTTATATTCTCTGAGTATGATGAAGATGCTGCAGTCAAATTGGAAATCAATGGAAACATTAAAGTCCAACCGATTTCTGAAGGTAAGGCAATATTCATCATATCTGACTTAAAAGAAAATGTCTATCCGTTCAATGTAACTTATGAAGGTACCAATTATGCTATGGGTGCAATTTCACAGGTTTTCGAAGTATCTAAAACCTCTTTAGAAATTAGTGCTCGTTCAATCAACGCTTCTGCAGGAAACAATGTATCAATCATCATTTCAGGCATTCCTGAAGATGCAACAGGTATTGTTGTAGTTTCAGTTGATGGAACTTCTTATGGCACTAGTTGGGTTGATAGTGAATATGTGGCCGTCATTCCTGCATTAAAAGTTGGTGAAAATACTGCAAGTGTAACTTTCAAAGGTGATGAAAAATATGAACCTGCAAGCACTTCAGTTGATTTCACTGTAACGGAATTAAACGTGGCTGTAAAAGTTGATGTTGAAGCTGAGATAACTAAAGATTCAGCTATAATAATTTCAGCACCTGATGCAACTGGTGAAATGACTGTAATTGTGGATGATGAAGTAAAAACAATACCTATCATAGATGGTAATGCAAGTTACTCACTTGAAAATGTTTCATATGGTGAACACAGTTTGGTTGTAATCTATAATGGTGTGGTTTCTCATGTCGGTTCATTTGTAATTGATAAACTTGATGCTAACATTAGTGCAAGTGCTGAACCGATTCATGTTGGTGATGTGGCTCAGATTATTGTCACCGTTAATGAAACTGCCAATGGTTCTGTTGTTGTTGACGGTAAGTATTACGGCGAAATTGATGGTGGTATTGCTGTTATCAGCATTCCTGATTTGACTAATGGAACATACGTATTTTCAGTCAAGTATTCCGGTGACGATGTATTTGCTGAGGATGAAACAACCGTAACTGTAGTGGTTGACAAATTCGAAATCACTCCTAAAATCGGTGTCGAATCAATCGAACTTGGCGAGGACGCATTCATCGAAGTTACCGTATCCAATGCTACTGGCAATGTCACATTCTATGTTGACGGTCAAGATCCGAAAACTGTGGAACTGAAAGACGGTTACGCAAATATTTGGGTATTTGATTTGACTAACGGAACATACAATGTTAAAGTGGTATACTCCGGTGACGACACATATTATGGAAGTGAAGCAACAGCCGAATTTGAAGTATCCTATGAAATAGATATTGACAGCGACTCAGTTTACGGCGAAGATTCTATTATTATGATTAACTTGCCGTACGGAGCTACAGGTAATGTGACCGTAACTATTGACAATGAAACATTCAAAGCAACTGTTGAAGATGGTTTTGCACATGTTAATGCATCTGCATTAGATTATGGCAGTCACGAAATCACTGTAAGCTACTCCGGTGACGACAAATATCCTGCAAAAACAGTTTCCAGTGAAATCAATGTCGAGGCTAATATTGACATTCCCGATGAAATCCCATACAATGGCGGTGAAATCTCCATTAAGTTACCAAATGACGCAACAGGTAATGTAACAGTAACAATTGATGATAATGAGACTGTTGTAGTTCCTGTTGTAAACGGTACTGCCAACATCCCATTAGACAACTTATCCATGGGAGAACACGAAATATCAGCAGTATACTCCGGAGATAAAAAGTATGCTGCATCCGGTTCAAGCTCTGATGTGGTTGTCACTCCGGATATCGGTGTTCCTGATGAACTAACCACCGGAGATAATGTGGTATCAATTGACTTGCCTAGCGATGCGGGAGGTAATCTGACTGTTAATGTTGATGGTAATGAAATAACTGTTCCTGTCGTGAACGGTGCTGCAAGTGTGCCTATTTCAAATTTAACTGCAGGTCAACATGATATATCCGTAAAATACTCTGGTGACGGCAAATATGATGCATTCACTAAACAAATGTCTGCAAACGTTGCTAAAGCAACTCCTTCATCCAGTGTGGATAATCCTGAAACCATTACTGCAGGAAAAGCATCCAGCGTAAATATTAATTTACCTGCCGATGCAACAGGAATAGTTTTAGTTGATGTGGATGGCAATAAATATTATGCAAATGTCCAAAATGGTGTTGCAAAAGTGGATATTGCCGGTTTAACTGCAGGAGATAAGCAATTGACTTATAACTATCTTGGTGATTCCAAATACAATGCATTCACTGGATCCACCACTCTAAAAGTTGTAAGTGAACCTGTTCCTCCGGTTAAGGATAAAATCGTTTTAACTTCCAAAAACGTGAAAGTTAAAAAATCTGCTAAAAAACTTGTGTTGAAGGCTACATTAAAAGTAAATGGCAAAGCGGTTAAAGGTAAAAAAATAACCTTTAAGTTCAAAGGTAAAAAATACACTGCAAAAACCAATAAGAACGGTGTAGCTAAGGTCACCATCAAGAAAAAAGTTATTAAAAAACTTAAAAAGGGTAAAAAATACACAGTTAAAATTACCTACTTGAAAAAGACCATTAGTAAGGAAATTACTGTTAAAAAATAGAGATTTTTAATCTCTATTACTTTTTTTATTTTTTCATGTAGATTACTCAATTTAAAATAACTGTTTTTCAATCATCGATTAATTATTTGCAATGTAATCTAATTTATTCATATAGTTGCTTTCAACACACCTACTTTAATTAATCGTATCTTCAAGAATATGCATGGAAAAATCTGTCCTTGAAATCGTATTGGTGATGAAAAATATTTCACAAAAAAATAGTAAAGAAAGTAAATTAGTGTTGACTAATCTACTCCATTGCATCCTTGACCCTGTCAAAGAGTCCTCTTTTGACCTGCTTGATTTCGTCTCCGCTTATTTCAGCGAACTGCTTGAGCAAGTCCTTCTGTTTTGAATTTAATTTTTTAGGAACTACAACATTGACGGTAACGTACATGTTTCCTCTACCCTTGTGCCTGACGGAGTTCATACCTTGGCCTCTTAGCTTGAATACTGTACCGCTTTGTGTTCCTGGAGCAATCTTGAACTCAACCTCTTTTCCCTCGATGGTAGGTATGCTCAAGACATCACCCAATGCCGCTTGAGGGAAGCTCACTTGCTGTTCCATGTAAATGTGGTCGCCTTCACGGGTGAATTTCTTATCTTTTTTGACATGCACTGTCACTATTAAATCCCCTTCAAGGCCTGCAGCTTCACCGCAGTTTCCTTCGCCGGAAACCCTCAGGTGATTGCCTTCATCAACACCTTCTGGAATTTCGATTTTGATTGTTTTTGTTTTTCTTTTGCTTCCTTTACCGTGGCAGTCTTCACATGGGTCGGTAATTATCTTACCTGTTCCTCCACATTCTCTGCATGGTCTTACGTTAACCATTTGGCCTAGGAAAGTGTTGCTGACTTCCTTGATTTGGCCTGTTCCTCCACATGTTGAACATGTTGCCGGATCAGAGCCAGGCTTTGATTTGGAACCGTGGCAAGTCGGACATAATTCGCTTCTTGTAATCTTGATTTCCTTTTCACAGCCTTGGAATGCCTCTTCAAGAGTGATAGGAACTTCTGTATAAATGTCTGAGCCTCTTTGAGGACCGGTTCTGCCTCCTCCTCTGGATCGGCCACCTCCTCCACCGAAGAACATGTCGAATATGTTTCCGATGTCGAATCCCTGGAAAATGTCGTCGAAGTTCACGTTCTGATAGAAATCTTCAGCTGTAAATCCATCCATTCCCGCATGACCGTACTGGTCATACCTTTGACGTTTTTCATCATCAGACAAGACAGCGTAGGCTTCACTTACTTCTTTAAACTTATCTTCTGCATCTGGTTCATCACAAACGTCTGGATGGTATTTTCTGGCTAATTTACGATAAGCTTTTTTAATTGTTTTCTCATCGGCGCTTTTGTCAACGCCTAAAACTTCATAATAATCTCGCTTGTCTGCCATTTGTTCACCTTAAAAAAAATAATAAATAGAATAAATAATAGTTTTATTTTAATTGTTAGTTTAACTATTTTTTTTGATTCTGATTCTGATTTTGCATTAACCTAACAATCCAATAAAACTGTATTATTTAATCTAATCGTCTTTTACTTCATAGTCTGCATCTATTGTGTCATCATTGCTGTTGTCGCCAGCACCTGCATTAGGGTCAGCTCCTGCTTGTTGTTGAGCTTGTGCTTCTGCCTGTGCTTGTTGGTAGATTTTAGCACCAATTTCCTGAACTACATTGGATAGTTCATCGGACTTTGCTTTAATGGCATCAACGTCATCGCCAGCTATGAGTTCTCTTAATTCAGCTACAAGTCCTTCGACTTTAGTTTTTTCATCTTCAGATACTTGATCTTTGAGTTCATCTAAGGTTTTTTCTGAAGTGTAAATTAATGAGTCTGCATTGTTTCTGATTTCGATTTCTTCTTGTCTTTTCTTATCTGCTTCAGCATTCATTTCCGCTTCTTTGATTTTTTGTTCGATTTCCTCATCGGACAGTTTGGTGGAAGAGGTAATGGTAATTGCCTGTTCTTTACCTGTTCCTTTGTCTTTAGCGGTTACATTGATGATACCGTTTGCGTCAATATCAAAGGTTACTTCAATCTGTGGAACGCCTCTTGGTGCAGGTGGAATTCCTACGAGTTGGAAACGTCCGAGTGAAGTGTTGTCTGCTGCCATTTTCCTTTCACCTTGAAGAACGTTGATGTCTACTGAAGGCTGGTTGTCGGCAGCTGTGGAGAATACCTGGCTTTTCTTGGTAGGAATGGTGGTGTTCCTTTCGATTAAAGTGGTTGAAACTCCACCTAAGGTTTCGATACCTAAGGATAATGGGGTAACGTCTAAAAGAACGATGTCTTTGATTTCACCGGCCAATACTCCTCCTTGAATTGCAGCACCCATGGATACACATTCCATTGGGTCGATACCACGTTCGACTGGTTTTCCTATGAATTTTTCCACATATTGCTGTACGATTGGCATTCTGGTAGGTCCACCGACTAAAATGATTTTGTCGATTTCTGATTTGCTCATTTTAGCATCATCTAATGCTTGTTGCATTGGTTTTCCTGATTTTTCGACAATTGAATCGACGAGTTCTTCTAATTTTGCTCTTGTAAGTGAAATGATTAGGTTTTTAGGGGTTCCGTCAGTTCCCATTGCAATGAAAGGTAAGTTTACTTCAGTGGTTGTGGTTGTGGACAATTCGATTTTTGCCTTTTCAGCAGCTTCCCTTAACCTTTGTACTGCTTGGTCGTTGTCCATCAAGTCAATGCCTTCTTGTGATTTGAACTCATCAGCAAGGTATTTGATTAATACGTTATCCATATCGGTACCACCGAGTTGGGTGTCTCCGCTGGTGGATCTTACTTCAAACACTCCTCCACCGAATTCCATGATGGTTACGTCTAAGGTACCTCCACCTAAATCGTATACCATGATGTTCATGTCATCCTCTTCGGATTTGTCAAGACCGTATGCGAGGCTTGCTGCGGTAGGTTCGTTTACGAGCCTTACTACATCCAGTCCTGCGATTGTTCCTGCATCTTTTGTTGCGGTCCTTTGGTTGTCGTCAAAGTATGCAGGTACGGTAATTACAGCCTTTTGGATAGGTTCTCCGAGGAAGGTTTCAGCATCTTTTTTGATTTTTTGCAAGATGAAAGCGGAAATTTCCTGTGGAGAGTATTGTTTTCCGTTTACGGTAACCTTGTGGTCGGTACCCATGCTTCTTTTGATTGCTGAAATGGTGTTTTCAGGGTTTGTTACTGCCTGTCTTCTTGCAGGTTCACCGACAAGCATTTGACCGTCATCGGTAAATGCAACGTAACTTGGGAATGATTTTCCGTATTGGCTTGCACCTTCTGCAGAAGGGATTGTGGTTGGTTTTCCTCCTACAAGCACAGATGCGGCTGAGTTACTTGTACCTAAATCAATTCCAATAATTTTTTCTTTTTTAGTATCAGACATAATTATCACCTTATTTTTTTTAATAGATTATTTAATAAACGTTATTTTTTACAAACTATAACTTTTGAGTATTTGAGGACTTTGTCCTTGTACATGTATCCTTTCATTAGCTCTTCAATAATGTATCCGTTTTCGACATCGGGGGAGTCCTGAACCATCAGTGCTTCATGCTTGTTCAAATCGAACTTTTCTCCTTTTGCAGGAATTTCGCTCACTCCCTCTTTTGCAAGTACATCACTAAATTTATTGTAGATCAATTCAATACCTTTTCTTAAATCATCATTGTTTTCTGTTTCCAAAGCTCTACCGAAGTCTTCATAACAGTCCAGGAATTCTTTTATGAGATTTTCATTTGCGAATTTTACCAGGTCCTGATTTCTTTTGTCGGTTATTTTCTTGAAATTTTCGAAATCTGCCTGGAGCCTTTGGGACAGTGCAATGTATTCCTGAGTTTCACTTTCGGATTTTTCAAGATCGTTTTGAAGCTTTTCTATCTCCTGGTCTTTTTCTTCAAGGAGTGCTTCATATTTTTCTTGTAAATCTTGAGCTTCCACTTCAGTTTCGCTTTTATTTTCATCAGTCATAGTTACACCTTTTTTAGGTTGTTTGAAAAACTAATGTAATAACTCTTAACCGAGAAGGTTTCTTTTTTGTCTTTAATATTCGGTTTTTGGGAATTTATGGACATATAGGAAAATGGTTCATCATTTAAGAGCTATTACTTTAAGTTTTTCTGAACCAAATATTAAAGTAACAAAAAGTTATCTTTCTCTTACATTATTATAGTAACAAAAAGTTATATAAAGGTTTCGATACATAAGGTATAATCATGACTAATGCAAACGACATTGAGAAAAATAAAAAACCTCGCAGAAATGCTGATTCACCTCAAGGTCACATTGAATTGAGAACCAATTACAATGGGCCTTCAGATGACATTGATGTAGAGGATATCCTTGATGTAATGGGTTGTAAGACTAGAAGAGATATCATAAATCTTTTAAGGGAAGAACCTATGTTTGTTAGTGAAATTTCCAATGAACTTGACATTGGACAGAAAGCCATTATCGCACACTTGCGTGCAATGGAAGATATAGGTATCCTAAACTCTTCTTATAAAAAGATTTTAAGAGGCCGTCCTCGTAAATACTACGATTTGCAGAACGAAGTTAACATCCACATTACAATCAACAGAAATAACTTCGATGTGCAGTTTACCGACGACATGCTCAATACATTGCAACTGCCATCAGGAGACGAATGGTCCAAGTTATTGGATATCGAAAAGAGAATCGACGATGGACAACTCGAGGCAATCGACGAGTTGAGAAATCAAATCAGATTATATGGTAACCTTTTGGATAGGGCAGAATATATCCTTGAAAGGACCATGAGAAGCAGATAATTTTGTTTGAATTTAATTTCAAACACTTTTTTTACTTTTTTTATATTATATTTTTAATATTTATTTCACTGTATCATATTTAATTTTATTATAACTATTTATTTAACCTTATTTAATTGATTTAATTAGAAAATATTGCTTTAATTTAGTATACATACTTTTAAATACTTTTAATTATAAATTAGACTGTAATTACAAAATCTCAAGAGGTGAAAAATTGAAGTTTCATGAGGATGTCATTTTCAAAAGTCATGGCAGGAGGGCAGGAGAATCCATATTGAGAATAATGAATCTAGAGGGAAAAGTAGTTCAGGTGCATGAAACAGAATTCAGTGTAATCGAACCCAAGATGTACAAGCCGGATTTTGTCCTTGAAGTAACTGATAAAATCTATATTATCGAATTTCAAAGTACTTATGTCGATATCCATGACAAGAAAAGATTCAGATTTTACACTGCACTAATTGATCACATCAAAAACAAATCCAACAAGGATATTGAAGTCCATGTGTTAAGTACAGTGGAAAAAGAAAAAACCAAATATTACAGCATCAGTGATGAAGCAGTATTTCCAATATACGTCCATTCCCTTAAATCATTTGACGGTGATGAAATCATTAACATGATAAATGACAAAATAACTCATAATATAATTTTGACTGATGATGAACTGATGTTATTAAGTCTGGTTCCTTTCATGACCAATTCTACAAATGTGGAACAAAGTATATTAAGAACTACATACTTAATATCAAATATAAATGATTTGGATTATGAAATTGCTCAATTCATCAAAGGAATCGAGTTAATATTAGCTGATAAATTCGTTAAAAGTGATTCAATTAAAAAAACAGTAGTTAATCTATTAGGTGGTAATATGAAAATCGTAGAAGATTATGCTCAAAGAATTGCCAATGATAAAGTTGAAGAAAGTATGAAACAAACAGTTTTAAACATGTTTGAAAATGGTTGCAGTGTTAAAAATATTGTTAATTTAACTGGTTATAACTTAGATTTTGTTAAAAAAGTATTATCCAAATAATACTTTCAAACTTTTTTTCCAACAATGCTTTGACCAAGAGAAACAGAACCGTCCCCTGCACAGGTATTCAGGTGTTGTATGAAATTATATCCATTGTTTTCAACATGATTCTTGACGCAGTCGGTTATTGCTTCGTTGTAGAACACTCCACCGGTTGCACCAATGTCTTCAATGCTTTTTTTATCACAGGATTGTATGGCAAGTTCACTTAAACCTCTTACAACTGCAATCTGGCCTGCTGCTGCAACATCGGCCTTTTTCTCGCCTTTTTGATATAATCTGACAACTTCACGAAGGATTTCAGTGGTGTTCAGCTGATTGCCTTCAACAATCACTGGAATTTCCAGCTCTTTTGTTGAATAATATGCGGCTGATTCAAGCTTCATTGAGCATTCCCCTTCATAGGTACGCTCATGGCAGATTTCAAGAGCAACCGCCATTGAGTCAAGAACCCTTCCGGTACTTGTGGTGACTCCAACGTTTATGCCCGCATCAATCTGCTTTTTGATGTTTCTGATTTCAACTTCCCCATATTTGAAGTAGTCAATATAGTTTCCGATCAAATCGTCATCCTTAAGGATGCTTGCAAGCATTCTTGCGGGATATCTTGTTGCAACATCTCCTCCGGGCATCAGTTGGGGCTCAAGATGGGCCATCCTTTCAAATGAATTGATATCTGTATATAGGATTTCCCCTCCCCAGCTGGTTTCGTCGCTGCCATATCCCACGCCGTCTGCTGAAATGCTGATCATCTCATCGATTCCATGGTCATTTGCAAGGGCCACTGTGTGTGCATGATGATGCTGAACCGGCAGGACTTCCGCGTCATACTTTTCTGCCAGCTCATGTGCCAGGCGGGTTGTGAAGAAATGGGGATGCATGTCGCAGGCAATGACATCAAACTCATTGATTTTCGTAATCCTTTCCATGTTTTTGATGGCATTCCTTAAAAACATCAGTGTTTTCGGCTTGTTGGTGTTTCCGATATGCTGTGAAGGGTATACCCGGTCACCTTTGGCTATGGAGAATGTCACGTCAAGCTCGGGACCTACCGCCAGCACGTTAAGGTCATTTACATCATAATTTATTGTATAGGGTTCTGGGGTGTATCCCCGTGAACGCCTTATGAATGAAAGTTCGTTGTTTCTGAATCTGATGACGGAATCGTCGCACCTGTTCAGTATTCGGCGATTGTGAACTAGGGAATAGTCATTGACGCCACCTATGATTTCATCGTTTTCAATCATCATCGGCTCTCCCGGAATGTTGGCAGATGTCATGACGTAGGTGTCGATGTCGCTTTCATCAAATAATAGGTAGTGCATCGGTGAGTATGGAAGCATGACTCCAATGTTGTGGAGGCCAGGTGATAGGCTTTCGGGGAATCTGTAACCTTCATTTTTCTTAAGAATAACGATAGGCCTTTTGTTTGAGGTTATTGTCTCTATTTCCCTTTCGCTTAAAAGAGCATATTTTTCAAGGCTTTCGAGGTCTTTACACATTACCGCAAATGCCTGATTCGGTCTGTTAAGTCTTGACCTGAGCTCCCTGATTGCGCTGTCGTTGTATGCATCAACGACAAGGTGTGTTCCGCCGATTCCCTTGATTGCTAAAATTTTCCCATCCTTCAGGATTTCGGCACCTTTTCTTATCGGATTTTCCACATCCAATTTTGCGTTTCCCTCATATATCTCCATTTGAGGTCCGCAGTCGCTGCAGCAGATTGCCTCTCCGTGATATCTCCTGTCCAATGGCTGTCTGTACTCGACAAGGCAGTCGTCGCACAATGGGAAATCCTCCATCGAGGTTCTCACACGGTCATAGGGAACGCTTTCGATGACGGTAAACCTTGGTCCGCAATCGGTGCAGGCATTGAAAGGATATTTGTAGCGCCTGTCCTGAGGATTTCTGATCTCTTCAAGGCATTTGTCGCATATTGCGATGTCCGGTGGTATTACGCTGACTCCGGAATATGTGTCTCCGCTTTCAATGATTTCAAAATCAGAATAATTTTTGGCATCAATTTCGCTGACTTCCATCGAATCTATTTTTGCAATTGGGGGCAGTTCTTTAGCTAGCCTGTCAACAAATTTGGAGGTTTCATCTCCTTCAATAACGATTTCAACTACATTTCCAAGGTTTCTTACGTATCCTTTGAGGTCTAAATCTGTCGCTAACCTATATACATATGGCCTGAATCCTACGCCTTGGACAATTCCTTGAGTTAAAATCATTAAAGCCTTCATTAAATTATAATATTGTAAGTTAAATTTTATATAATTTTATCCTATATATTATATTATGAAAGATATTCTTGAAAGATTGGTAAGTGGGGAACTTGATGTGGATGAAGCGGAAAAACTTCTCAAGGCCAATAACATATTGGAGTTTGACGATATAGCCAAATTCGACATCAAAAGGACTGAAAGAACAGGTTTTCCAGAAGCGGTATTTTCACCGAGCAAGGACTATGAGGACTTGATTACAATCATTAGAAGTTATCTTGAAAAAAGCAGTCAGAATTTGATAATTACAAAATTGTCTCATGAACGATACGAGAGAATCACCGAGGATTTAGGCAAGAATTCATACATTTTCGACTATAACAAAAGGGCTCAGATTTTGATTATAAGAAAGGAAATAATTGAAAGGGACCCGATTGCCAAAATAGGAATAATAACCGCAGGCACTTCGGACATCAATATTGCAGAAGAGGCCCGCGTTATTGTAGAGGAAGGCGGATGCGAGGCGATAACCTCATATGATATTGGTGTTGCCGGAATTCACAGGCTCTTTCCTCAAATCGCTTATATGGTGGGCGAAGGTGTCAGGGCATTTATAGTTTGCGCAGGAATGGAAGGGGCACTCCCGTCAGTTGTTGCAGGCCTTGTTGACGTGCCGGTCATTGCTGTTCCGACATCTGTAGGTTATGGTGTTGGAGAAGGTGGAAGGGTGGCCCTTGATGCTATGCTTCAATCATGTGCCCCGGGTATAGCTGTTGTTAATATTGATAATGGATTCGGAGCAGGAGTGTTTGCCTTAACTATCGTAAATAGTGATTAAATGAGATATGAAACCTTTGATCCTAAAAAACATGATTTGGATAAAGTTGCTAAGCTGACCTATGATGTTGATTTCAGGACATTTGACATGCTTTTTAAAGATGAGCAAAGTGCAATCAAAACCATCGCCAAGGATTTGCCCAAAAGAGGTTTGGGCGATTTTTTCAAGGTCATTCTGAATGATGATGGTGAAATCATAGGGGTTTTGATGCTTTATGACTCTCGGATTTCTCATAAGTTCTATTTGAAGTCCCCCAGACTGTTGATAGTGGACATTTTGGACCATTTTACATTGGCGGATATCGAAGATTATGACTTGTATCTTGCAGAAATTGCCATCGATTCCAGTCTGAGAGGTCAGGGAATCGGAAGAAGGGTTGTGTGTGATGTAATAGAGTATGCCCGATCCAAAAACTATAAGAGAGTCACCATTGATGCGGATTTCAGAAATGTCAGTGCAAAGAAACTTTATGAAAGGATAGGATTTAGGGAATTCAATAAAAAAAGGGTGAAATTCCTCAATTTTGAAAGAGGAATGTGCAATATGCAATATTGCTTAAGAGATTGAATTATTTTCTCTGTTTGAAATCATATTTCATGTTGTTAATGATGAAATTGATTGTTTTTTCTTTACTTTCATCGTCTGTGAAGTGTTCCATCTGAACTGAAAAGGTATGCTCACACTTGTCAAAGTAAACCATGCTGATGAATTTTTTATCTGTTGCGGATTGGTTTTCATATTCAATCATGCTTAAGGTATCATTGGTGAAGTTCTTTTTGATTTTGATGTCTCCTTGCTTTTTAAGAAAATCTAAATTGGTATTATATTCTTGAATATAACCTTTTGAATCCTTCAGGCATTTAATACGCATTGTTTCTTTGGTTGCTTCCTTGTATAATACGCAATAATTGCTTCCGTCTTCGGTATTAGCATATCCATGAGGCAATGTTATTGTAACGTCACTAATTACGCTAACTGCGCTTCCCACGCTTGTTGAATTGTCAACAATAAGATACATGCACCCTAATCCTGCAAGCAATATAATGATAATTCCTATCCATCGTTTATCCATAGTTTTACCTCGGGGCTATTTTCTCCTTCTCTTTTTCTTGGTGTCGCCTTCGGCGTTTGTAACATATGCATCACAAACTTCATCTGAAGGCCCTTCCATAACGATCTGTCCGTTTTCAATCCAAATGCATTTATTGCAAATCTTTCTGATTTGATTGATTGAGTGGGATACGAGCAATACGGTAACTCCTTCGGACATAAGCTCATTGATCTTTTCGGAACTTTTTTTCCTGAATTTGATGTCTCCAACGGACAGTATCTCATCGACAATCAGGATATCAGGTTCTATTAAAGTTGCAATTGAAAAACCGAGTTTTGCTCTCATACCTGAAGAATAGTTTTTAACGGGATAATTGATGAAGTCCCCAAGTTCTGAAAACTCAACTATCTCATCAAATTTTTCATCAAGGAAATCTTTATCCATACTTAAAAATGCACCGTTTAGGTAAATATTATTTTTACCTGTGTAATTCTTGTCAAAACCCGCACTTAACTCCAATAAGGGAGCCACTTTACCGTTTATTGTAATCTTTCCATGAGTCGGTTCGTAAATTCCGGCCAATATCTTTAAAAGAGTACTTTTTCCGGCACCATTGAATCCTAAGATTCCAAGTTTGTCCCCCTTTTGCACATCAAAGGAAATGTCATTTAAAATTCTAATCTTTTCCTTTTCCTTTTTGTTGCGCTTAATGGTTCTGATAACATATTCCTTTAGAGTGTCAATCTTGTCTTTGCTGATTTTGAATTCCATAGATACATGCTCTACTCTAACGGCAACATTATCTTCAATCTGGTTATTATATGAGTCGCTTGAGGATCTATTAAGTAATTTTTTTATTTTTCCTATTATACTCATAATAACACCTATAATTCTAAAACTAATCTTTTATCGTAAATGTGGAATAATAATAATCCGATTCCTAATGTTGTTAATGCAAATGTGCCCAGATACAGTAGCATTGAAATGTCAGGTATTGTTCCGTATACGCATTGTCTAAAGCAGGACATTGCACAGTAAACCGGGTTTAAAGTAAACAGAATTTGAACCTGGGCAGGAACGATTTCTATTGGATAGAACATTGCGGATGCATATAACAGCACTAATGTGAATACATTGTACAGGTAACCTATATCAGTGAAATAGGTATTGCAGACCGCTAAAATCAATCCCACACCAAATACAAGCACAACTAAAAAGACAATTGGTATAATTGTAAATATTAATGTAACATGGAACGGTGCGCCTGTTATTATCATAACTCCGAAGAGTATGGCAAATGAAATTAGGAAATTTACGAATTCGTAACATATTGAGCTCACGGCAAACATACGTTTCGGAACATAAATCTTTTTCAGGAGACCTGCATTCTTTCTAATGGAGTTCATAGCTCCTTTGGTTCCATGGTTGTAGAAATCAAATGCCAATCTTCCCGCCAAGTAGTAGACAGGATAGTTTTGGATATTGTGTCCAAACAGCATGGAAAATATTGCTGTGAATACTAACATAGTTAGAAGTGGGTTAAAGAAACTCCAAAGGATTCCCAAAACTGAATCCTTATATTTTGAAGTTAAATTCTTTTTAACTAACTCCTTTAGTAAAAATTTTTTTTCCGAAATCGTATCAAACATTGTAATTACCAATATTTTTCAATTAACTAAATTTATGTTATATTCTATTAATATAATTTAACTTATTTTCGCCTTCTGGCGAATTCTTCAAATATTTCATCAAGTTCTACACCTTTATAGACTAAAAGCAACAATGTATGAAATATCAGGTCAACAGATTCATATACGAGGTTTTCATCATTTTTGGAAGCTATCAACACTTCCCCTGATTCTTCAGCTATTTTTTCAAGTATCTTATCTTCTGCTTTTTTGTCGCTGTCTTTCATGATGTTGGAAGTGTATGAATCGATGGGATTGTCCCTTCTTGATTCTAATACCTCATAGACTTCTCTTATGATTTTGTCATTGTCCATTAATCGTCACCTTTTGATTCTTGGTCCTGCATACTTTCGGTAAGTGCAATCAAAGGATGTTTGTCATCATCAATGATTTCAATGTCGTCAAAGGTTTTGATTCCTGCCTTGTCTGCAGTTTTTTCCATACCTAACTTGATGTCAGTGCCTAAATCAACAACATATGAATCAACGGTTTCATAGCCTCTTTGTGTTGAAGCAACAGCTCTGTGGTGACCGTCAACTAAAATCCATCTGTCACCGGTTTTTACAACAATTGCAGGTTCTGCCAATCCTTTTTCTAACTCATAAGCTCTTCCTTCCAGTTCGTCAGCATAAACCCTGTCCTGTGTAGGTCTTAATTTTTTGGTTTCAACAGGCATATGCCTTAAAGTTGTTTTGATTCCATAAAGCTGTTCCATTGTTTTTTTGAAGTATTCCACTTTATTAGGGGTTGATCTTTCGATGTGTGAACGAACCATATCTGTATTTGTGATAATGCCCACGAGTGTTCCGTCAGTATCCACAACGGGCATTCTTGAAATGCCTCTTCTAAACATCACTCTTGAAGCATCATTTATTGATAAGTTTTGATTAGCGACGACTAATTTTGTACTCATTATTCCAGAAACGGTTTCTGAATCTTCTTTAGCAACGATATCGAATGCGGTTACCATTCCCACCAGCTTTCCATCTTTCACTACAGGGTAACTGTTGTGGTGACTTTTCTGCATTAGCTTTATAATGTCAGTGGTTTTAGTTTCTGGAGAAACGCTAATAACATCTTTAGTCATATAATCTTTAACAAAAGATTTTTTTCCCATTTAGCTTTCCTCCTATTCTATATTCTCTTTTAAAAGTTTAACTGTTTCTCCTGGATCAGCTTTTCCACGAGTTAATCTCATCACTTGACCAACTAAGAAGTTTAAGGAAGCTTTTTGACCAGCTAAGTAATCGTCAACGGCCTTTGGATTTTCATCAATTGCCTGTTTTACCGCAGCCAATACTTCGTCATCTTTAACAACACCAAGCAATCCTAACTCTTCAGCAATTTCTTTTGGAGACTTTTCATTGTTTGGCATTTGTTCGATAATTTTATGGCCTGCCTTTGCGGTAATTTCTTTATTTTGAAGCATGTTTAAAAATTCGATTAAATCCTGAGAGCTGATTCCACTGTCTGCAAAGTCTAGCTTGTTGTATGACAATACTCTTTTAAGTTCGTCTCTCATTACTTTTGCAGCAAATTTGGAATCGACTTCTTTTACAACTTCTTCATATGCGATAGCCAAATCCAATTCGGAAGTCAGTACTTTTGCGGATTCTTCATCAATGCCGTAATCTTCAACAAATCTTTTAACCTTATTGTGTGGAGCTTCAGGCATTGTGTCCAGAATCCTTTGGATTGTTTCATCGGAAATTTTCATCGGTGGCAGGTCAGGATCTGTGATGAATCTGTAATCGTCAGCATCTTCTTTCATCCTCATACCTACAGTAATCATTTGGGATTCGAGGTATGCACGGGTTTCCTGTTTTACTTCAACTCCTCTTTTTTCAAGGTTCTTTTGTCTTATGAGTTCAAATTTCAATGCTTTGTATGCACCTTTTATGGAGTTGATGTTTTTCATTTCAACCCTGTTTCCTCCATTGATGGAGATGTTTACGTCTGCCCTCATGGTACCTTCACCACGGCCTCCTCCACTGTATTGTATAACACGGATTAACTCTTTTAAAAAGTTCCTTGCTTCCTCTGGAGATTTTATGTCCGGTTCTGTTACAATTTCGACCAATGGAATTCCGGAACGGTTGAAGTTTACGGTACCTCTGTCCGGCTTGAATTGACCTGGGTCTTCTTCTGCGTGAATTTCCCTGATTCTGATTCCGTTCAATTCGCCGTTGATTCCGATAGGAACTGAGGTCCTCTGATAACCGGATGGCAGGTCAGGATAATCGTAATGTTTTCTCATAAAATAAATTACGTCTTGGTCTATTTCACAGTTGAGCATTAATGCAATCATCAATGCATTTTCAAGAGCTTTCTCATTTGTAGGATGTGGTTTTGCACCTGGTTGATTAAGACAAACTGGACAGATGTTTGTGTTAATAGGTGCGTCCTGATAGTTTGTAGGACAATCACAGAATAATTTTGATTCGGTTTCTAATTGTACGTGGATTTCAAGTCCACACATCATGTCAACATCGTCACTAATAATAATTCCTCCCTTATAGGGTAATTTTTATATTATCATTATATTTGTTTAAAGCGATTTATAAATATTGTTGAAATTAATGTATTTTTCAATGATTTGAAAAAATAAAAAAAGAAATAAAAATTAATGAATTAGTTTTCAAATTCATCAATTAATTTTTGAGCTTGATCCCAGTCGTTATGGTCATCAATCTCGGTCCATTTAAGTCCGTTTGTTAAAACATAATCAATCGGACTGATTCTGCTTAATGTTTTGAATGCAAAATCATAGTAGTTTTGTTTGTCTTCATCCATCAGGTCCTCAAGAATCTCATTGAATTTGGAAAGGTCATTTTTGGAGACTTTTGAAACTCCGATGAATTCTCCTGTGGAGCTTGCAATGTCAATCCCTTTGCCGATTTCTGCAATGGTTCCGTTTGCAATTGTCTTGTCTTCGTTGAATGTTTCATTTTCAATGATCAATTTAAATGATTCCTCATTCAGGTCTTTGAAATTGTCCACAATCAGACTGGTATTTTCCCTTTCAGCTATTCTTGTGATGATTTCAGGGTCAACTACGTTGTCTCCATTGATTAATATGAAGTCATCCATCTGATTTTCTTCAATGTATTTGCTTGCAATGTATGTTGAGACTGATGTATTTGTAACGTCGTACTTTTCGTTTTCCAGGATTTTTATGTTAACTGAATATTTTTCTTCCAGTTTAGGAGCCAAATCAATTACCTTCTCCTTATTGTATCCGACGATTACAATGAATTCTTTAATGTCTTCATTCATTAGGTTTTTCATCATTCTCTCAAGCAAAGTCATTCCATTAACTTCAAGCAAAGGTTTTGGAATTTCTTTTGTAAGGGGCATCAATCTTGTACCCATTCCTGCTGATAAAATTACTCCAATCATTTTTTCACCTTCTATTCTATTTTCTCCCATAATATATCGAATGCTTTAACAGGGTTCATTCTTTCAATAATAACGTCATAAACGAAATCCACAATATTACTGTTGATGTTTTTGTTGGCGCAGATGTCTTTCACTGCTCTGATTGAATTCTTTCCCTCAAACACTATTCCGCTTGCAGCCTCATCGATGATTAACCTCTGGCCGTATAGTATTCCCAGGGTATGGTTTCTACTTTCGGTAGAAGTTGAAGTCAGAATCAAATCTCCAAATCCGCAGTATTCATGTGCGGTTTCTGAAACTCCTCCGAATGCTTCAATAATTGTGATTGTGTCTTCAAAACTTTTTGTCAGGATTCCATATCTTGCATTCTCATTAATTTTCATACCTTCACAGATTCCATTTGCAATGGCATTGATATTTTTCAAAACGCCGCAAAGCTCGATTCCTCTGATGTCATCAATGATTTTGACTTTGAAATGTTTGGTGGTTAGGACTTCCTTAACCTTTTTGGAATTTTCCGGGTTTCTTGATGCGATATTTGTGAGGGTAGGTTGCTTTATCATGATTTCTGATGCAAAATTAGGTCCGGACAATACAACATATTCGTTATTGAAATATTCTGAGATTAGGTCCCCCATTGTGTTTAAGGAAGGATATTCAATTCCTTTAGCGGTTGTAACAAGTATGGTATCATTTGAAATCACTTCCTTTAAGCTTTTTAAAGTTGGCCTAAATGCAGAAGAGGGAATCGCTAAAAATATGATTTCGCAATCAATCAAATCGTTCATGTCTGTTGTTGCTTTAATATTGTCATTCAATTTTCTGTTAGGATAATAGTGCGTATTGTATCCCATATTGTTAATGTCATCACATAATTCCTGTTTTCTGACATGTAATAATAATTGGTCAACATTTTCACTGATTGTCTGTGAAAGTGCAGTACCTAGAGAACCAGCACCGATAACGCCTACTTTCATTGTCATTATTACACCTTGTTTTAATTTATTATAATAGTATATATGATAATTAATATTTATTTTTTAAAGATTCTTTAACATATCGCTTAATGAATTTATCCAAATCAGGTGAAACTTCACTTTTCTCAGGCCCCAATTGTGTTTTGTCGGTAAATGTTCCTTTCAATTGTCTTCCTGCCCATTTGACTTCTTCTTCAACTCTTTTTCCATATTTTGTGCCGAACATTTTGAATAATGGGAATTTGGTTATTCCATTGGCTCCGCTTAGAATCAGTATTCCAATGTTTGCCAGATTATCGATCCATGTTCCGCAGATTATCTCGATATCCGGAAAAGCAAGCCTGACTTGGGCTACAACCTGCGCATAGTAAAGTGAGGCAGGCTGGGAAGAGTTGGCATAGATGGTTTCCTTGTGGGGGTTAAGCGAATAAAAAATCACCCTGTCTATTTTATGTTCTTTGATGTAGTCGATAACGTAGTCAACATCATCCAAAGTTTCACCAAGACCTAAAATTATTGTAATCGCCTTTTTAAATCCCAAATCGTCTGCAACATCCAGCATATTGCTGATGTCTTCTAACTTTTTTGATGGACAGACTCTGTTGTGAATTGAAGGATTGGCGACTTCCACGGCACCGGTTATTCCTTTAATCTCTGAGCCGAACTCGGCCAAATCATCAGTAATTCCAGTATTCAACCAAACGCCGTCTCCGGTAATGTTTTTAATTGTGGTTGCAATCTCTTTGATTTCCTGTGTTGTGAATGATTCGTATCCTCCTGATAAAAATTCGATGTTCCAGTCGAGACGTCTGCACATTTCAGCTTCCGCATAGATGTTTGAAACATTTCGCCTTGCTTTTTTCGGATTTTTTATTTTGTCCTTTTGTGTGGACATGTAGCAAAATGCACAATCTCCCTTATCGCACCACCAGGAGAGGAACACTGCTCGTTCAAGAGTGATTAAATCGCCGTGGTTTTTTAAAGTGCTTTCGTTAGCTTTTTTGATTAGGTCGAATATGTTAGAATCCATGGTAGTATATTTGTCCTTAAAGTTTATATACTGGTTGGAATTAATATTTAGAGTGTACTTTGATTTTTCATTATATTTTTGAAATAATCAAAACATTTATATACTATGTACTGCATAGTTATTATTACTGTTTAAAGTCTTTTGATTTTTAATCATGGGCAATATTTGGTTAAGTAAGATGGGTGTCTTATGCCATCGTAGCTCAGTAGGTAGAGCGTTCGGCTGTTAACCGATTGGTCACAGGTTCGAGCCCTGTCGATGGCGCTTTTGGGCCCCATAGCTTAGCCAGGTAGAGCGTCCGGCTCATAACCGGAAGGTCATGGGTTCGAACCCCATTGGGCCCATGTAAAAAATTTCATATGTGTATTTGCTCCGGTGGTGTAGTCCGGCCAATCATTTCGGCCTTTCGAGCCGAAGACTCGGGTTCGAATCCCGGCCGGAGCATTCAAAAAATTTGTTAAGATTTTTAATGGTTTCTATGTATCCTTACTTTTTATAAGCGGGGGTGCCCGAGAGGCCAAAGGGGACAGGCTTAGGACCTGTTGACGCAGGTCTACCAGGGTTCAAATCCCTGCTCCCGCACTTTTAACAATTCGGGTTCGAATCTCGGCTCCGGCCCCATTTATAAAAACTATTTTTTTTCGATATTACTTTTCAAATGCTCTCTCATTTAGTTTATATAGGGTTAGATTTAGATTATTTAATAGAGTGTTATCATGGCAAAAAAAGGATCTGCTGAAGAAAGGGATTTGGTACATAAATTATGGGAAAGAAATTTTGCTGCAATGAGAGCTCCAGCTTCTGGAGGTGCAACTAAAAGACCTTTACCTGATGTTTTGGCTGGAAATGGCAAGATTTATTTGGCTATTGAAGTTAAAACGACTACCAAGGAAAAAATCTATATTGAAGAGGAGCAAATTACTTCGCTTTGTGAGTTTTCAAAAATATTTGGTGCAAAGCCATATATCGGAGTCAGGTTTAAATATACTAAATGGCTATTTTTAGAACCTCAAAATACTCCTAGGACCAAAAGCGGAAATTATCGTGTTGAAAAAGATTATGCACTTGAAAAAGGCTTTGAAATTGATGAGATAGCTGGTATCGATAAGCAAATGAAATTTGAATAATTGCAAATATTTATATATTATTAAAGTAAAATTTATTACTGTATGTTATGTGGGGTTATGGTGTAACCTGGCAGCATCGGGGACTCCAGTTGTCTTTGAAGAAAATATACGCGTAACTGAACAGTACCTGTTGTGATGAACAATTGGAGTACTGAGGCAAGAGACATCCCCGGATTGGGGTTCAAATCCCTATGACCCCATTTTTATACAAAACTTTTTTTCAAAACTTTTAATTACTTTCTTGATTATATTATCTTTCATGAGTTCGATTGTTTTTATAATTGGTTTTAATTACGATTCAAATTGTTTTTTAATCAACGATAAAATTTTAGTTGACACTGGCGCTGGCCAGAACAAGGATTATCTATTCTCAAAACTTCGTGAAAATGGTGTTGGACCGGAAGATATTGAAATGATTGTAAATACCCATTGCCATTTTGATCATATTGGCGGCAATCATTTCTTCCCTGACGCTAAGATTGCGGTTCATAAGGTGGATGCGATTTCAATGAAAAATAAGGATACTCTGGGAACCTCACTGTCCGCTTTTGAAAATGAGGATAACTCAAGGGTAGATATTGAACTGGAAGATGGGGATAAAATCGAGGATTTTGAAGTAATCCACACTCCAGGACATACCGGTGGTGGAATCTGTCTTTGGGATGGTGAAAATTTGATTTCAGGAGATACAATATTTGCCGGTGGCGGTGTCGGCAGAACCGACATTGGCGGTGATTACCAGGACATGAAAAACAGCGTTAAAAAATTAATGGAATTAGATGTTAAAAACATCTATCCCGGTCATGGTCCGATAGTTGAGAATAATGGAAAAGAGCATATTAGAATGTCTTACTCATTTCTCTAGGTCTTTGGATACTTTTTTCATAGTTCCACCTTTTACGAGTATGGAAACTTTTTCCCCAGGGTTGATTACGTTTTCAGGTTGTGGGATTACCAGTTTTCCATTCTGATAGGTGGCAATAATGATGTAGTCTTTTGTAGGTGACACTTCTTTAAAGCGTTTTCCGATGACTTTATCATTTGTTATTGTCATTTCGACAATTTCAGCGTTACCTTCTCCGAGGGTTGTAATTTTTGATGCTCTCGGATTCATAACAAATTGCGCAAGGTCCCTTGCTGCACTGATTTCCGGACTGATTACCTTATCGATTCCTACTTCTTTAAATGCTTCTTCGTGTTCAGGGTTACTTACACGTGCAACAATAGTTTCAACATCATATTTTCTAACTATAATGCATGATAAAAGGTTTGCTTCATCGTTTCCGGTTGTTGCAATGAAGAAATCCGCATCTTCGATGTTGGTTTCCTCAAGTAGCTTGGAACTGGTTCCGTTTCCATGAATGACCAATGCATCGAGTTCTCCTGCAATTTCATTGCATAATGTCTCATTACTTTCGATTAAAGTGATGTCTGCCCCGGTGTCAATTAATAAATTCGCAAGGGCAAGTCCTACACGACCTCCTCCCATAATTATCGCATACACAATATCGCCTCTTAAACAATTGATAATCAATATATATTTTATGATAATATAAATCTATCTTTTAAAAATTTCAAAACCGGCCCTTAGGGTAATCAATACAGGATATATTTCCAGCCTTCCGGTCCACATGTCAAACATGCTGACTACTTTAAGCACAGGATCCAGATGATAATTGATTATTCCAAGGTCTAAACCGTTGTTTCCCTGAAGGGACATTGCCGCAAACAGGCTTTTGAATGGGTCGTAGCCGAATAGGCAGAACAGTGCCCATGTAAACATGATAAACATCATGTAAAGGGTTATGTAGCTTCCTGCCTGTGCAATCGCTTTTTCCGGGATGGTGTGTCCGTGCAATTTGACAGGCACCACCCTTCCGTCCGGAGATAGGATTTCTCTGATGTGGCGGTATATTCCTTTAAAATAAGTTATCATACGCACAAGCTTGATTGCACCTACTGTTGAACCGTTGGATCCTCCAGTCAGCATCAGGCACATCAAACAGATTAAAACGAAAGGTTGCCATCCTGCCATTGCTGTAGGTGATGCTACGCTTGCTCCTGTTGTTGTCATTGCAGACACGACTGTAAAAAGCAGTTCGATTGGAACAATGTTTGAGACAAAATAAAGCATTAAGGTAACCACTGCAATGACTGTTATGATTATTTGGAATTGCAAATCTCCAAGCAATGATTTTCCTTTTGTTTTTATGACCTTATAATGCGCCAAAAAGCTTGTGGCACCTAAAATCATCAAAACGATTGAAATCAGGTATATGAGGTTATTATGATAGAATCCCATATTTGCGTTTTTGATGCTCATTCCTCCTGTCGAAACAGTATGGAATGTATTGCAGATGGAATCAAACAGGGGCATTCCTGCAATCAGATACAATATGACTCCTGCAACTGTATAAATTGCATAAATCTGAATGGTTTTTTCCATTGTTGCTTTGATACTTGGCTTGATACGGTCTTCACGGGCTTCTGAGTGATATAGCTTTGATGAAACGCTGCCCGGTTTTGTTAAAACGGCAATTACCATAACAACTACTCCAAGTCCTCCAACCCACTGTTCAAAAGCTCTAAAAAATAGTATGCTGTGAGGTAATATTTCCACATCCATGAACATTGTGATTCCGGTACCGGTCAGGGCGGACATGCTTTCAAAAACGCCGTCAATGATCGGTATGTTGGTTGCTAATGTAAAAACAAAACCTCCAATAAGACTTGCCCATAGCCACGCGAAAGCTGATATTATCATACCATGCTTGAAGCGTATCTTCTTGTCGATTTTTTCTTCAAAATATTTTAGTCCAAAAACGCCTAATAATATTGAAATCAATCCAGGAATGGCAAAACTGAGAATATAAAATTCAAAATAGATTAAATCGAATATAAGTGGAATCAAGCACATTACACCTATTCCTATCATTAAATATCCTGAATTTTTCGCAACAATCAGTAAGTCCGTTTTTGTAATATATTTCATTAATTAAATTTTGAACAAATTTCTATATAAATTTATAAGTAATTAATAGAATAATTATATATTACTATGGATAAAAAAACCGTATTTTTATTGGGTGTGAGCATAGCAATATTGGCGGTTATGCTATATTTTGTGGGCATAGACAAAGTTATTGAAGCTTTAAAGATCGCCAAATGGGAATATATTGCTATAGGTATCGCCATGCAAATTTTCACTTATTATCTCTACACATTGCGTTGGAAAATATTAAATGATGTGGCAAATATTAATGTTGGCATAAAAAAGTTGCTTCCGATGGTTATGGTGGGTCTTGCAGTTAACAACATCACACCTTCCGGCCGTGGGGGTGGAGAACCAGTAAGGGCTTATATTTTATCTCGCGAAGAAAATTATCCTATGGAGGAAACCTTCGCAACTGTTGTGGCTGATAGGGCATTGGATACATTTCCATTTGTTGTTTTGGCGGTCATGACAATCATTGGAGTGAGCTTTTACTATAATTTCAATAAATGGCTGATTGTTGTCATGACTTTAGCAGTCATTGTAATAGTCATTATATTGGCAATCATTATTTACATGTCCATTAACCCAAATTTCGGAAAAAGGGTTGAGGGTTGGATAATCGGTTTGTCTAGAAGGTTTTATAAGAAAAATTCCGAAGAGTTTGAAGAAAAGATCCATAAGACCATCCGTGATTTTCAAGGTACAATGAGAAACATGATATATAATAAGAAGGTTATGTATTATGCATTGCCTTTGTCATTTGTAATTTGGTTTTTTGAAATATTCAGAGTCTATTTTGTATTTTTAGCATTTGGAGCCAATATCAATCCTTTCGTTATCGGGCAGGTGTTTATTATGGCTTCATTAGTTGGAATGATTCCTTTGCTTCCTGGAGGAGTGGGCGCTGTAGATGGAATCATGGTTGTCTTTTATTCAGCTGCAGGAGTAACAGCATCAATTAGTATGGCTGCAACTCTTATTGAAAGGTTAATTTCATTTTGGATGGCTATAATAATTGGTTTATGTATTTTACCTTATTATGGTACCTCTGTTTTGGATAAGATATCCGGTTTTTCATCTGACGATAAGCTTGAAGAGTCATCTGAAGATGGTCCGGCAGATAAATAGAAAACTTTATTTTAATATATTATCATAAATTTATTTATCACAAAAAATTTAAATTTTAAAAAAATTTTGGTGAAAATATGGAAATTAATGGTGTAGAAATACAAGATACCTTTGCTGAAGGTTTTGGAATTAAAGTATCTAGATTGATTATTACTGCAGCTACTAAACATTTAGCTAAAATTGCAGCTACTGAAGCTACCGGATTTGCTACTTCAGTTATCGGATGTCCTGCAGAAGCAGGTATTGACCAATATGTTCCTCCAACTGAATCCCCAGATGGAAGACCAGGTTATGCAATTATGATTTGTCACATGTCCAAAAAAGCTTTAGGCGGACAAATCATGGACAGAATCGGACAATGTGTTTTAACTGCTCCTACAGCAGCAGCATTCAATGCTTTAGAAAGTGAAGAATCCTTCCCAACCGGAAAACAACTCAAATTCTTCGGTGACGGATTCGAAACTGAAAAAGACGTAAACGGCAAAAAAATGCACGTTATTCCTATCATGTCTGGTGAATTCTTGGTTGAAGATGAAATGGGATGCAAAGACGGAGTAGCTGGTGGAAACTTCTTCATCATGGCTGACAGTCAAATGGCTTCTATCGTTGCTGCTGAAGCTGCTGTTGATGCTATTCACGCTGTTCCTGGTGTAATCACTCCTTTCTCTGGTGGTATGGTTGCTTCCGGTTCTAAAACTGGTTCAAAATACTCTTTCATGAGCGCATCCACCAACGAAAAAGAATGTGTAACTTTAAAAGATCAAGTAGAAACTGAATTACCAGAAAACGTATTCGGTAACATGGAAATCGTTATTGACGGTGTAGATGAAGAATCCGTCAAAGCTGCTATGAAAGCAGGTATTGAAGCTGCTTGTCAAGTGCCTGGTGTTATTGAAATCGGTGCTGGTAACTACGGCGGAAGCTTAGGTCCTTACCAAATCCACTTACAAGAATTATTCTAGAGAGAGTTAAACTCTCTTTCTTTTCTCTTTTTTTTGATATTTTTTTAATATTGGTCATAGTTTTTATTATTCTTTTTTTGATTGTCTGATTATTATTATATGGGGTATGATATTTTTTACGGTAAAATAAGGGGATTTTTGCTTTGTAAAAAATAAAAAGTTTTAGTAAAATTAAAATAATATTTTAATAAAAATAATATTGGGTAATGCATATGTTGCTAAACAGAAATTATTCAATAATTCTATTATTGCTTTTAATATTTTTAACTGTCGGTGTAGTTTCGGCAAATGATAATATTACGGATGACATTTCACTAAATGAGGAAATGCCATCTCAAAATCTTTCTGAAACTCCATTAACTGAAGAAATTGAAAGTGATGGTAATGACAATATACAGAATTTCGAGGAAACTACAATACAGGTCAAAGATGTAAATACATATTATAAGGAAAAATCCGAATTGGTTGCCTATTTAAAGGATTCCAACAATCAGCCAATTGCAAACAAGAAGATTCTCATTTCCTTAAACAATAAAAATTATGATAAAATTACCGATAATTTGGGCAAGGTTATTTTAAAGCTTAATCTGAATCCGGGAACCTACACTGCGAAATTCAGCTTTGAAGGAAACAGTGACTATGCTGCATGCAGTGCAAATGCCATTGTTAAGGTCAATAAGGCATCTCTGCAAATAAATACTAAAAATTTTAAGACTTATTTTGAATCAGGATTTTATTTCAAGGCAAAGGTCATCAATAAGGTTACTAAAAAACCTGTTGAAGGCGTTAGGGTAGCTTTTAAAGTTTATAAGAACAATAAATATAGGACCTATTGGGCAACTACCGATGCGAGGGGTGTTGCAAAATTGAAGAAAAATCTTAAGGTCGGATCTTACAATGTTGTGACATCAATTAAGAAAAGCAAGAATTTGAAGGCCAAAAAGGCAAAGGCAAAATTGACCATCAAGGAGACTGCTGAAATGGGTTGCAGTTCCCTGTATCTGCAGGTGGGCAAATCTGAATCCGTTGCGGCTTTCAGAAGGGATGCGACAAATGCCAAATTACTGCACATTGTTAAATACAAAATAAACGGCAAGGCCGCAATTAAGCAATATAAGACCAACAGCTACTTTTTCCATCTTGTGACAACAGCAGACGGCTGGATGTTTGGAACAGGTGGTGTGGATAATCCAACTGTCAATCATGCCATAGAAAATCTTGCCGGCAAAATAATCAAGGCGGGTAAAATCAAAAAGTCACACCTCAGAAAAATTCAAAGTTATGAAAGAAGATTGTCCCTTGGTCATTTTTCAATCAAGGCTCCAAATGGAGAGTATGGTCTTGTCTGGAGTGGCAGTATCATTAAAGGCAAATTAAAAGCCGGCGAGTTTATTGATGTTCCTAATGTTCGCTCTTCATTTAGGCATGGAAATTGGGCAAAATTATCTAAAAATCCTGCAACTGCCGCAATCAAGGCTGCCGCAACCGATTCATATGGGGTCAACAGAAGGGATGTGACTGCATTCCATTGGAAAGCGACTACAAAAGAGGGCAAAACGACTTCCACTTTAAAGGTTTATGTTGCAAACGATAACGGCCGTTTGGTTGGAAGAAGCACAGGGGGCCTTATGGATGATGTAAAATTCAAGGGCGTTTTCTTCTCAAAATATCATTTGCCTAAAACACCTTCCAAACTGCTGCTTGGCACTCACAGCTTCGGAAGCATAGACAAGTTAATCAAGACACAAACAAGGGTCAATGCTCCAAAACTGACAAAAGTCCAGAATGAATCTAAGACTTTAGACATAACAGTTAAGGATAAGAAAACCAAAAAGCCAATCAAGAATCTCAAGCTTAAGCTAAAGATAGGCGAAAAGGTTTATACGGTAAAAACAAATTCAAAGGGTGTTGCGAAGTTCAATACCAAATCATTGGATGAGGGAACCTATAAGGTTGCAATCTTCTCCGGAGATGATAGGTATTATGTATCCGCTAAAAGTACAATTAAAATAACTTGATTGTACTTAATTTATTTCTTTTGATGTGATTTTAGCTATTTCTTCATTTGTCAGGTTTACGCCGATTATTTCTTCCTGTTTTTCCAGATCTTTCAGCAGCTTATCGAATGCTACTTGGTCAGGGCCTGAAATGAAATGGGAATGCACGGTATTCACGGTTTTATATAAGTTTTCCAATGCATGCCTCTGGTCATCATGGCTGTTTAAATAATTCTGGTATCGTTTTCCGTCATGCAATTTCATTGCTTTGATTTCACGTGTCAGTGGTGTTTCAATTCCTGGAAGGTGGTAATCTATGCTTTCCAATGTGCAGCCATGCTTTGCAATTAACCTAAATTCGTCATATATCTCATCAACAGTATGTTTTACTGTAACTCTTAGGATATGTGGCCTTGTGGATTCGTAGTACAGGTCTTCTCCTCCAATTATTTCCGGTGAGACTATCTTATCTGCCCCGGCTTTTCTAAGTCTTTTGATGTTGTCGAGTTTGCTGGCCCTTGTGACAATCCATGCATCCGGATTTGTTTCCCTGATTGTCAATACGATATACAGGTTGTTCACGTCATCTCCGGTACATATTATGACGCTTCTGCATTTTTTGCCTGCCAGTTTTGCTATAAGGTCATCTTCAATCGCATCTTCATTTATGACGATGAGGTTATCGGCTTCTTTAAGGGATTCGCATTTGTCCTTGTCCTTGTCTATTACAATCACATTCTGATTTCTATCAAGCAGCTCTTCAAGAACCACTTTTCCAACTCTTCCTAAACCGCAGATAATATAATAATCCTTCATTACTTCAATGGCTTTCATTTTTTTGGCTCCTTGTGAATATTCACTCATTTTTTCCTGGAAATTTGTTAAAATAATATTAAATACATATGCAAGTAATCCGACTCCTCCAATCGCCAGTGTGGTTGCAAATATCTTTTGAATTCCGGTGGACGGCAGGAAATCCCCATATCCTACTGTGGTCATTGTAATGGTTGCATAGTATATTGAGTCAAACCAGCCCAAATTCATTATATAATGTGTACCGACGATTCCGTAAATGAAGAGGGCCGCTATAAAAATAATGCCGTTGTCTATGTATCTTGTCGGCATTTTTGTTAAGATTTTAAATGTTATTTTTCGCATATGATTTTTCCTAAACTTAATCTAATTATATTTATATCACTAATCTGTTTTAAATATTTGAAAAATGTCGGATAATTTTGTGTCAGAAAACAGGATTGATAAGGGAATCATGATTAAAAAAAGAAAAGAGAGTGGCTTAATTATACTTCAGAGTATAATAAACCAATAACTCTGTGGTAGAATAATACCAGGTAAACCATAGCGATACCTAACAGGACATTTCCGAGTATAGTGTTTATTCTGGCAACGATGCCTGTAACAAATAGGATGACCACAGCTATGATTATGATGATGAGTATTGCTGTAATAAGTTTGCCGATACCTACTCTGGATATGTCTCCGATAGCTTCCCCTACAGCTAAAGCTTCACCCAAACTGTCTGTTTTTGCCAATCTGCATCTGGCCATGAAGTTTGCTAAAGCAAATACTATAACTAAGATTATGCTGATTATGGCTAGGATCCAGTCTCTGAAGATAAATCCCAAAACAAAAATGATGACCGCAGGGATAAGGTAATATGCGATATCAACAGCAAGTAATTTGATTGCATTTGGAACCTGCCTTGCGAAATCAATGTTGGGGGTGTCACTTCTTCTTTCAATACCGTATTTTACAATGTCCAGTCCATATCCTTCAATCAGGAACAGCAATAAAATGAAAACAATGATTCCGAGAATTGCCACTCCGTCAAGAGCAAAAGAGGATGCTCCTGTTGTACCTGCAGCAGTTAAAAACGCGATTATTGTTGTTCCTCCGACAATTGCTGCAATTATTCCTAAAACTATGTATAAAACTAAAGCTTTAATATTATGTAATGGATATATCAAAGCGTCACTTATTATATCTCCTAAATTCATTTAATTCACCTTGTTTTATTTTAAACTCAGTATGAGTAAGTATTAGTTTTATTTATCGTTCAATATAAATATTGTTATAATCTACATTCATTGAATCTTTGCATGTTTTGGACGCTTTGATTTCAAAATACATGAAGAGAATAATGTTTTTGAAGTGTGAATAAAAATTCACATAGTAAAAATAATTCAGTGATTTTAAAAAATCTTATTAAGGGTTAGATTCATACAAAATATTGTTTTAGAATAGGTGTAGATATTATGAAACCCATTGATATGATGGTTACGGATTATAATTGTGAATATTTAGGTTTATCTAGATTGTGCTTGATGGAATCTGCCGGCAAATCTCTTTCTGAGGAAGTGGGCAAAATTGCGGTTTATACATTTTCAAAACCTGTGAAGGTAGTAATTTTTACAGGTTCCGGCGGAAATGGAGGGGATGGTTTCGTGGCCGCAAGATACCTGCTTAACAGGGGCTATGATGTGGATGTCTATATGCTGAAGGAGAATATCCGATCAAAAGAGGCTAAAATAAACTTTGAAATCTTAAAAAACATGAAACCGAGACTGTCACGCCTGACAATCTATAATTTAAAGACATTGGATGACATCAACAATACTGAAGTCGCCAAAAGCAAGGACAGTGAATTCGTCATTGTCGATGGGCTTTTAGGCACTGGAATCAAAGGAAAGCTTCAGACCAATGTCAGAAGGGCAATCGAGATAATAAACCAGTCAAACGGCATTAAGATAAGTGTTGATGTGCCTTCAGGAATGGACCCTCTGACCGGTGAAGTAACTGACCTTGCCGTGGTTCCGGATTATACAATCAGTTTTCATAAAATCAAAACAGGCGTAAGGGATGCTGAAGAGGAGCTTGTCGGAGGTCTTGTAACTGCAGACATAGGAATTCCCTTCGAAGCCGAATACTTTGTAAGCTACGGTGACTTTTTAAGGCTCAAGAATAGGGATGAAAAATCACACAAGGGAAACAATGGACGATTATTGATTGTTGGCGGAAGCGGGGATTACTCAGGTGCACCGGCAATTGCCGGAATGGCCGCAATAGGTGCGGGATGCGATTTGGTATACGTCGCAACACCTGAAAAGTCAGCCGAGGCCATCAAGTCAACATCTCCCGATTTGATTGTAAAGTCTCTGGAAGGGGATAACCTGTCATTAAATCATTCCAGAGAGATATTGGAATTGGCGGATAATGTCGATTGCGTTTTGATGGGTCCAGGTGCCGGAATTGATGAGGAAACTTCAAAGCTATTCAATGTGCTTGTTGCAAAAATTAAAAAGCCAATTGTTTTGGATGCTGATGCCTTAAAGCAGGTCGAATTGAAATTGATCAAAAACCGTGAAGACGTCATATTGACACCGCATATTTTTGAGTTCAAATCATTTTTCAACATCAATAACGATTTAAAGCTTGACATCGACTCATATGACTTTAAGAAGGTCGATGAAAACATCACTGAGTTTCAGCAAATCACTCGCCAAATCAGGGGGACTGTAATCGTTAAGGGGCAGTATGATTTGATTTTACAGAACACTCGTTTTAGAATCAATAAGTCAGGAAATGCCGGAATGACCGTTGGAGGAACAGGTGATGCACTGTCAGGAATATGTGCAAGCTTGCTTACACAGGATTTGGATCCGTTTGACTGTGCATGCCTTGGAGTTTTCATCAACGGCCTTGCCGGTGAAAGGGCATTTGACGTTAAGGGAAATGGATTTTCTGCAACAGACCTGGTATCCTACATAGGCAGTGTGATTAGGGATGGATTACGTTAAGGGAATCTTTAAGAACCGTCCAAACAGGTTCATTGCCGAAGTTGAGGTGGATGGCAGTTTGGAGATTGCACACGTGCCAAATACAGGCAGGTGCAGGGAGCTTTTGGTCGAAGATGCAGTGGTCTGGCTTAAGCCTTCCGACAATCCTAACCGCAAGACAAAGTTTTCCCTGCACTTCGTCGAGAACAAGGGAGTGTTGGTATCACTTTACTCACAGCAAGCCAATAGCATAGTATATGATGCAATCACGAATGGCAAAATAAAAGAGCTTGCAGGCTATAATCATCACCAAAGAGAAAAGACAGTCGACAACTCACGGATAGATATATACTTGTCTAATGAAAAAGAGGAATGTTATGTTGAAGTCAAGGGCGTGACATTGATTGTTGATGGGGAGGCAAGATTTCCCGATGCTCCAACCGAAAGGGGAGCAAAACACTTGAAAGAGCTGATTAAACTCAAAAAGGATGGAAACCGGTGTGCGGTGTTTTTCCTGATACAGCATCCTATCGGAAAATTCTTCAGGCCGAATTGGGAAAATGATCCTGTGTTCAGCCAAACCTTAAATGATGCATATGATGCGGGAGTTGAAATACTGGTCTATCGCTGCGACAATCAACTTTCCGGCATAGAACTGATTCCCGAATCATTGGATTTTGATTTGGGAGAGAGTCTCGCCGATGGCATCGTTGATGACTAGACTTGCGGCATCATCATATGGTGTCTCGCTTTTGTTTATCAGCACTAGATTTTTTCCGTTGAAGTAGTTTATCAGTCCTGCGGCAGGATAGACGACAAGTGAAGTTCCGCCGATGATTAATGTTTCCGCATTCTGGATATAATCAATTGCAAAGCTTAAGACTGCATTGTTCAACGGCTCTTCGTATAATACCACATCAGGCTTCACAATTCCGCCACATTCACACTTTGGAATGCCGTCGCTTTCTAAAATGTAATCCAATGAATATTCCTTACCGCAAATCTGACAATAGTTCCTGTGTATGGATCCGTGAAGCTCCAAAACTTCTCTGCTTCCTGCCTTTTGATGGAGTCCGTCTATGTTTTGGGTGATTACTGCTTTAAGCTTTCCTGCATTTTCCAATTCAGCTAACTTTAAATGGGCAGGATTGGGTTCAGCATCCCTGAAAACAAGATTGTCTTTGTAATATGCAAAAAACTCCTCTGTATGGTCCATATAGTATGTGTGTGAAACAAGGTTTTCCGGAGTGTCGCCATATTTTTCCAAACTTTTGAAAATTCCGCTTTCAGACCTGAAATCCGGTATTCCACTTTCCGTTGAAACTCCTGCGCCTCCAAAGAATACTATATTGTCTGATGTGTCGATGATTTCTTGTAATTGGCTAATTTTAGACATATTGTTATGTATGTTATTAATCAATATTAATTTTTCCCTAGATTCACAAATAAACTTTTAAATATGATATTTCACATAATAATATTATTAACTTGTTATTAAAATTGCGAGGAATTTTCATGGAAAACAATGATTCAAATCTTGATTGGATGGTTTACTGGTCCCTGCCGAAGTACAATCCCCGAAACAGCCAGATTAGGTTAATCAATGAAATCAATTTCGCAATTAAAAAAGGCTTTAAATACATAATCCTTGAGGCTGGAACAGGAATAGGTAAAAGCGCAATCGCCACAACCCTTGCCAACATGTATGATGATTCCTACATTCTTACGATGACAAAACAGCTCCAGGAACAATATCTTGATGATTTTGGAGATATGCTAGTTGAAATAAAAGGTCGTGGAAATTATAAATGTAACTATAAGGGATATTGTGACTTCTGTATCAAGGCAGAGTATAATCTAAGAAGATGCAGCACCTGCAGGTTCCAAAAGGCATTCAAAAAGGCTCAGGAAGCCAAGAATGTCATTACAAACTATGATTTCCTGTACTATGCAGGTGTGGCCAATCCTCTTTTGGATTCAAGGGAATTGCTGATTCTGGACGAGGCCCATAACCTGGAGCGCAAGATGCTTATGCTGTCATCTTCGGAGCTTGACCGTGAATACATATCAACCAAGTTCGGTATTGATATTTTCGAGCCGATAATGCATGGAACTAAATCAATCAATGATTTGAAAAGAAATCCCGAGTACTGGACAAGGCTGTGCGATGATCTTATTAAGGAATGCAAAAAGAGAATCAAGAAAATTGAGGGAGACGCCAACAAAACGGTTCAGGTCAGCTTGGATGAGTTTGAAAGCGACCCTTCAAAGTATTCCAATTTTGACTATGTTGAAAAGCAGAACCTGGAGCAGGACATGAAATCGTTCGCTTCAATCTCTTTGGGTCTGACACACAATGAGCTGATTATTGATTTGCCTACTAAAGATAGCATATTAAGCAATCAGATGGATATATCAGCTGAATTCAAGCCCTATTCCGTTGCTGATGATACCCAAAATCTTTTAAGCATGGGCAATGTCTGCATATTCCTGACCGGAACTCTGGGAAGCAAGGACAAGTTCTGCGAGTGGAACAATATCAATCCTGACGAGACTTATTATATTTATGAGAAGTCTCCGTTTAATGTGGCCAACAGGCCAATATACACTGATTTTGTAGGCAGGATGAGTGGCAGAAGAAGGGGAAAGATTCCAAACTGGAAAAATCCGAGGGCAATCAAAAAAATCAGGGAGCTTTTGGACAAGCACTCAAACGAAAAGGGTGTTATCCACACCTCAAGCAATGAACAGGCATTCTGGATTATGGAACAGCTGAAGGATTATCCTCTGGTGTTTGTTGGCGGCAGTGACAGGAATGTCGTTCTAAAGGACTTTACACAATCAAAGGAGAATCTGGTTCTTATCGGGGCTTCCATAAAGGATGGCGTGGACTTCAAGGGCGATTTGTGCCGCTTCCAGATTGTTTTTAAAATTCCATATCCTCAGTTAAATGAGCAGGTCAAGTACAGAAGGGACCTTGATCCAAAATGGTTCTACTACCAGACTGTAATGGCATTGATGCAGGCTTATGGACGTGGAATACGTGATATGGATGATTGGTGTGTAATGTATATAATAGATTCCAGCTTTAAGCAGCTGTTCGAGTATAACCGTGGATTTTTCAATGAATATTTCAGTGAAGCGGTTCAAAAAAAGAAGTAAAATGATAGCGTAAAGCTATCTGTTTAATTTTTGGTAATTTGCAGCTTGAAGACCGTGGTATTTAATCATACCTTCAACTTCGCTTTGCTCGGTTTCCTTGTCTTCAAATGTAATTTGTTCGATGCTGTGTATGCTGAATGGAGATTTTCTGATAATAGGTTGGATTGAACCTTTGAATAATTTCATTACGACTTCTCCGCTTACTCTTTCTTGCATCTTGTCGATTGCTTGGTCCAGGTCTTCTCTTAATGGTTCCTGCCAGAGTGCTCCGTAGACCAAATCAGCATATAATGTTGACACGTATTCTGCAAATCTTAGCTCATCGGTTGTCAATACCAATTCCTCTAAGGCTTGGTGTGCAGCGATTAACAATTTTGCACCAGGGGTTTCATAGATTTCTCTGCTTTTAAGACCGATCATTCTGTTTTCTATCGTGTCCACTCTGCCGAGAGCATTGTTTCCGGCAATTTCATTTGCCTTTTCAATCAATTGGACCAATGGCATCATTTCGCCGTTTATGGCTACTGGAATACCTTCTTCAAATTCGATGGATACCTTTTCAGGTTCGTCGTTTGCATCTTCCCAGGATTTGGTCCATTCATAGATGTCTTCAGGAGGTTCGTTTGCAGGGTCTTCCAATACGTCCCCTTCAATTGCTCTTCCCCAGAGGTTTTCGTCAATACTGTAAATTTTATCGTAGCTTAATTCGATTCCTTTGGATTCAGCATATGCCTTTTCTTCAGTTCTTGTCAGATTCATTTCTCTGATTGGTGCGATAATGTCCAAATCAGACATTGCAAGAATGACGGCTTCGAATCTGAACTGGTCATTTCCTTTTCCGGTACATCCGTGTGCAATTGCGACTGCCCCTTCTTTTTCAGCTACTTCTATGATTTTTTGTGCAATTAATGGTCTTGCAAGAGCGGTGCTTAATGGATATCCTTCGTATTCTGCATTTGCTTTTATTCCACGTGAGATGTATTCGTTTGCGAATTCTTCTTTGGCGTCTATGTTGTAGTGTTTGAGTCCGCCGATTTTTGCGGCCATGGTTTTTGCTTTTTCCATTTCTTCTTCGCCTTGCCCTACATCTACACATGCAGTAATTACTTCATAGTCATATTTTTCTTCTAATAACTTAACGCAGACAGAGGTGTCTAAACCTCCGCTGAATGCTAAAACTACTTTATCAGTCATAATAATCACCGTAATAAGAATGAATATTCAATAATAATTATATTTTTAATAGTATTTAATAATTTTCTAAAAAAAGTTGACAGAAGAAAAACTCTTAATTGAGGATAAATAATTGAGGTTGAAGTATGTGTATTATGGATAAGGACACCCCAATTAAGAGTATGGAGGAAAGTGTTTCATCCTTGATTATAGTTAGGTTTTCATACTATATAAAGTTTAGGTATACCTAAACTTTTTCCAGCAAGTTTTCATCTTCACAGAAATTAATCAATCTTTCATATGTTGGATTTGTTATTAAGGTGTCTTTATTTCCTATAATGATGAGCTTACGTTTGGCACGGGTTATTGCAACATTCAATCTTCTCAAATCACTTAAAAACCCGATATTTCCATTGTCATTGCTTCTGACAGTTGAAATTATGATGATTTCCTTTTCCCTTCCCTGGAATCCGTCGACTGTTTTGACTTCAATTTCAGTGTTTTCCTGAATTATCTTGACCTGATCGGCATATGGGCTGATTATTCCGATATCTGATTCGTTCACGCCGTCACTCAGATAATCGTCGGCAATTCTTATTGCAATTTCGGCTTCTATCTCATTGACAATTGATTTGGAATCCTTCAGGTGCCTTTCCCTGTTGTCTGCAATGTCGGATGTGTCAATGAAAAGCAGTGCCTCCTCATCCTGATGGGAATCCAAAATGTCTCTGATTTTTATGTCATCGACACTCGAATCGCTTTTCAAACCGTTATTGTAAAACTCTTCGTTTGGAAACTTCATGAGCAGGCTGTTCATACGGTATTGAATATCCAATAATTGTGATTTGAATGGATAAATGCGAATCAGCTCTTCAAACAGTGTTTTTGATAGTGCCCCTGCCCTGTCACTGATTATAGTTGGAGGAAGCTGCTTGTGGTCTCCCGCAAGAATGAACCTGTGGGCTTTTGCAATCGGAATCAGTACGCTTGGAATTGTGGCCTGTGAAGCTTCATCAATGACTGCAACATCAAATTTGACTCTTGCAATGGCCTCAAGCGCAGATGATGAGTTTGTGGCAAGTATCACATCGCTTGAGTCGATGATGTCTTTAATCATCCTGTTTTCAATCCTTTTGATTTCATCATGGGCCTCATCGATTTCCTGATTGATTTCAATCCATTTTGCCATTGATTTCATCTTCTCAGAGCTTATTCCGCGCCCTCCCTTTCCTTTAGATGCCATATGGAGAATGTCATAATCACCATAGCCTCTTCGGTACTGTGGAGTCGGCTTTGTGTGGACTTTGCGCTTTTCAATCATGTTGTCAATCTTTTTGTGGATTTTTTTAATCTTCTTGTTCAGCTTATGATTTTCAACCTTGTATGCCAGGGTCTGTGTGATGTTGTGCTTTGAAACCCTTTGGGGATGTCCGAGCCTTGTCAATGTCAGCTTCTTGTTGTCCATCAGCCTTTCCAGGATGTTGTCGACTGCAGCATTGCTTTCCGCTGTCGCCAATACCTTATGGCCTTGTCTTGTTTCCTGTGAGATTAGTTCAACCAGTGTCCTTGTTTTTCCTGTTCCGAAAGGCCCGTGTATCAGGAAGAAATTTTCACATGAAAGTGCGTTTTCAATAGCTTTCTTTTGTGAATCGTTGAGATTTTCATCAATATATGAGATATATGGCACATCTCTGTTCTTTTTCGGGTTTCTCTCATTCAAAATGTATTCCAAGGCATTTTTGCCCTTCAAACTTAAATGATTCAGATTGTCCTCCATCCTCCTGAAGGTTATGTCGTTGGCATACAGGTCAATCCTGACTTTCTTTTTAATTGCCCATTTTGGAACTCGCTTGTCAAAGGCAACCTTGATGAATCTGGCTCCCTTTTCTGTAACTGTACCTGTCAAATCGCTTCTAAGTGGATTGTCGGTACTGACCAGCACCATGTCTCCAACGGATATTTCGGTATCGATTACCTCTGACCTTCCGAACTGAACAATCTGCAAGCCCAATTCCTTGCCCAGGCTTTTTCCTTTCACTTTATTTATTGCTCTTCCGAGCTCTTCCCTTTTCTGACCTGACATTGTGCTTATTTCACGTGTCATAAGGTCAATTTCAGCGTCTCTTTCGTAATTGATAAGCGTTATCAGGTTTTTAATATATTTCTTCATTTTCATACTTATTTTTAAATAAGAGTTTCACTGTATATTTAATTATGCATTTTGAAAAAATTGGGGAATTCGGCAATCTGGAAATGTCATATGTATGTGATTTTTCCGGAGGATACATTTCACGAAACAGAAATCTTTTTGGAAAATTGGAATTAAACCGATTGACTCAATTCATCCTTGAAAAATGCACTTATGGAACTCCTATTTTTAAATTGGGCGATGGTGGCAATAAGATTTTGATATTGTCGGGAATTCATGGAAACGAGCTATCTCCGCAAATTGCCAATGTGAAACTGCTAAATGAGTTGATTGATGTTGATTTGAAAAATACGCTATATTTCATACCATTCGCATCACCCAAATCAACAATGTACAATGAGAGGACATTCAATGATATGGATCTGAACCGCTCAGCCCATATTAAGAACTCCTTAAGCAATCTGATTGTTCAGGCGGTTGAGAATCTTACAATCAATTTTGTAGGGGACTTTCATTCAACAGCTTTCAATGCAAATCCCGGTATAGAATCTGTATTTTCATCAAAGTCTCCCTCTCCCGAAAGCTATCTGATAGCAAATTACATATCTCAAAATGTAGGCTCTGAAGTCATATCCTTTGATTTTGCGGGTTCTTCTTATAAGGGGGCGGTTGAGGACGTTTGCAATCTGAAAAAAATTCCTGCAGTCACTTGTGAGGTGCTGTGTCCCTTTGCAAATGTCATTAGTGGCAGTGTTGAAACATCCCTTGCCCAAATGAAAAGTTTTTTAGATTATTTTGGGATTTAATGAATATTTAATTATTTTTTTAAAAAGATGTTAATTTTATATGTTTTTTATTCAAAAATATTATACATAGAAAACAAGGAGTATTATATTCATGAAGGTTTATAAAACGATGTTTATCATTGCCTTTTTGGTAGTGATATGTTCCTTGTCATTTGTTAGTGCAAGCGAATCTGACAATGGAACTGTTTTAGAAAACGATGTATTAAGTTTGGATGAATCAGATTCTCCTGTTGAAGTTTTAAACACTGTTAGTGATGATTCTTCAATAAGCAGTGATTCTTCTAAGGGTGGTGTTTTAAACACTGTTGATGATTCTCCGGTAAATGCTAATTATAATTCTTCTCAGGATTTGGGAATTGATTCTTCTGGGATGGATGTTTTAAATGCAAGTGATGAGGATAAGTTATCTTATGACTCATATTATGGAACTCGTGACAAGCTCAACAAGCTGGTTGAGGATGCCTTGCCTGGCTCAACAGTTACTTTAGATGAGGATTTTCAGTTTGTAGGGGATCAGGATCCTGTTAAAATAACTAAGAGTATTGTAATCGACGGTAAGGGGCATAAAATTTTCCTTGGTGCTAATCCTGCTTTTGACTTAAATTATGAGACTCCATATGGAAAGATAGAAATAAAAAATATTGTTTTTTTGGGAGGATGTAATAGGGCAATTACAGTTTATGGAGATTGTTGTCCTTTTGTAATTTCTGGTTGCAGCTTCTCATTTGTTTATGCAGGTCTTTCTGCAGGTGCACTTGACCTAAGGGCTACATATAAATCTTATGTTGTTGATTGTACTTTTAATGCATGTCATGCTGAAGGGTCTTTTACGGTTGTTACATGGGAGACTCTGCCTACTATGTCTTCCACTGCATTTAGTGATGGCGGCGCCATTTATTGTACTGGCCCTATGACAATTCAATCTTGTAGATTTGATAATTGTTCTGCTGGAGACGGGGGTGCAATATACGCACGTGATGATGTCCAAATAATAGATTGTATTTTTGCCGGAAATCATGGTGGAAGATCTGAATGTTGGGAGTCCCCTTTGATTGGAGGTGCTGTTTATATTGGACAGGGATATAACTCCCTAGTTAAGGGATGCAGATTTATTGGAAATCATGCTGGACGTTATGGGGGTGCAATTGCAACATATGGTAATAATGCCCGAATCGAGGATTGTCTTTTCGATTCCAATTATCTGGACAATAGTTATATGCAAAAAGGTGGAGCAATCTTTGTTTCTTGTAATTCTATGAATGACAAGACCGATGTTAATATAGCCAGGTGCACATTCATTAATAATGGATATGATGGAAATGAGCATTACTGTAAAGATGGTGGTGCAATCTATCTCGATGATAGGATTGTTGGAGGAAATATTGTAGACTGTAATTTTACCGGCAATCGTGCAACAAAATGTGGTGGTGCAATATATTCAACATCCGATTGTAACAATTATAAAATTTCAAATTCTGTATTTTCCAGAAACAAGGCTAATGATAAGGGTGGAGCAATCTATCTCGATTCTACTAAGGTTGTTGTTCAGGATTCTATTTTTGATTCCAATTCCGCTGATGATGATGGTGGAGCTATTTATGTTGAATCAAGATATAATACAATTAAAAACGCCCTATTTACAAATAACACTGCTAAGGACGAAGGTGGTGCATTGTATATCAATGCAAGATACACTACTGTTGCCTTTTCCAGTTTATTGGGAAATGCTGCTAAAAAGGGTTATGACATTTATTGTGATTCCAGCTATTGTACTCTTTCAGATTCCGTTGTTTTGGGAAACAATCCTAAGGAGGCAATTTATTCTTCTAAGGCATTCTCCGCTAAAGGCTGTTGGTGGGGAAATGTCCTAAGCAATAAAAATGTCAAACCGGATGTTGAAAAGAAAGTGAATCTTGGTGACGTTTGGCTTTATCTTAAAGAAGATATTACATACGGCCATACCGGTTCATTGCCTACTGCGGTTCTTGGAACTGGTCTTTGGTCTCCAGTGTCTGGGTCTAGGGTTACCAATTATCCAAAATTCACTTTTGACATGGCTTTCACAAATGTGGTTTCAAATTCAAATACGATGGTCTGTGACGGTTTAAGTGATTTCATTTATCCGCTGTCTGCAACCGACACTGCCGTAACTCTTTCAAGAGGCAAGTGGTCTTACAAGATTAATATGAATTTTGATTCCGCTGTCTTTAATAATCTTTCCCTGTCTCATCTAAAGAATAATATTGATCATGCAGGAGGAGAATTGACTGCAGAACTGATTTTGGACAGTGATTATGGATATATGGATATCTGTGACAAAGAGGTAATTGACGGATTTGATGTTAGTAAGAATCTTGTCCTTGATGGTAATGGACACACTATCGACGGAAAAAATGTTTCTTCATTATTTAACACATATAGGGAATTGACCTTGAAAAATCTCAACCTGGTCAATCTCAAAAGAGTTGTAAATTCTAAAACGGCAAGGGATATTTATATCGAGAATTGTACTTTCACTAATTGTGGAATTGGTTTTGATGTATTGACTGTTTTAGGAGAAAAAATTTCAATTAAGGATTCCAAATTTTATGATTGTTATTCGGAGTCTTCCATAATCTTCTGCAATAGTCAAAAGAACTATACCTTGTCAATGGTCGGCTGTGAATTTATTGGAAATAATGCCAGTTCCCTTGTAAAAGGTACTCATTCCAAATCATTTAACATTATCCAAAACATTTTCCTGAATAATAACTTCGCTGAAATGTTTAAGTTTACAAAGGGCAATCCTTCAAATTCAAGTTATGATTTAAACTGGTTTGGAAATACTATAAATGATTATAATTTCAGGCCGAACGTCAATGTTGATTTGGATAATTGGATGGTCTTGGATATAGTAAATGATGAAAATACATTCGGAACAAAGTATATTTATCTCAAACCGTATAATGCAACTTCCCAAGTGATTGAAAACAGCACATATTTGAATATTGGGTTCAATGTTTCTTCTGAAGGAAAATACCTTGGATTTGTTGATGTCGTTTCCGGTGTGGGAGTGATGGATTATCTATTAAGCTTAAATTATGTGACCTTAAGTCATTTGTCCAGTGATTTCCTATTTTATGTTGTAAATTACCTGCCGGGATCATTTTCACATTTACAGCATCAGATTAACAATGCGGGTGCTGATTTAAATCTGACATGTAACTATGAATATATGCCTGTTTGCGATTCTGAACTCACCTCTATCGTCATCAATAAACCATTGATATTGAATGGTAATGGCTTTACAATAGATGCTAAGGACATGGCCTCTATCGCCAGAATCACTGGTGAGGGTGTTCAAATCTTAAATGTTACTTTTGCTAACAGCTTCCATGATTATCTCCCTGCCCTCTTAATTAATGCAAATAATGTTTTGATTAATTCAACTTTCATCAATAACACTAACTATGGTAGTGACGGTGGTGCAATTAAGGTTGACAAGTCCAATAATGTTCTTATCGAGTCAACATTCTTTAATAACACTGCATGTGAGGGAGGTGCAATTTCTTCCACTGGCTCTGAGGTTTCAATCAGCGGAATATTTTTAGACAATAGCGCTAAAATTGGTGCAGCTGTTTATATTGACAGTCCTAGTGGTTTAAGTAGGATTTATAAATCACTGTTCGTGTCAAATCATGCTAAATGGGCGGTTGTTGACTTGAGGTATGGTAATAATATTCATAATCTTGATGTTTCCTATTCAATTTTCTTAGACAATGAAGGTGCCCATGACATCGGTGCAGGTAAAATGAGCCAGGTTTATGCGGATTATAACTGGTTTGGAAATACCAATGAAAATTACACCGTCAAACCTAAAGTCGGATTAGGCGTTAACGTGGACAAATGGTTGTTTTTAGATGTCAGTGCCAATAGCACTCTTTTAAAATCAGGCGAATCAGCAATCATTAACGTTAGCCTGAATAATGTTTATGACCGTGTCAGTAAAAAGGTTTATAGTGTCGGAGTTAATCTGCCGGATTTCAGTTTTGATGTTGAGTCCGTCAATAATGCAGTGAGTATGCAAAAGCTTGAATTGGTTGGCGGCAAAGGTTATATGCCTTATGTGCCTATTGATGAAGGTGTCGGAAGCGTCGCTTTCAAATATTATTCAATTAACAGGGATGTTGAATTTAAGGTGGTCAGTGTTCCTGAGGATTCATTTACAAAATTACAAGAAATTATTAATAATGCAAGTGCTCATGACAGCATAGTATTAAACAGGTCATATAAATATTATCCTGATTTTGATGGTGACCTCAATAACGGTATCGTGATTGATAAGGCGTTGATGATTAATGGTAACGGACATGTGATTGACGGTGCAAATCGAGCCCGTTTATTTAATCTCACCACCACTGGCATTGAAGTGCAATATCTCATTTTGGTCAATGCCTATGCGGAAACCGGTAGCGTTATTTATTCAAGTTCTTCAGGCAATAAGCTGTCAGGTTCATACGTTTTAAATTCAACCGGTCCATTAATCTATTGTCCCTTCTATTTTGTTGCGAATGAAAACTGGTTTGGAAATACAGTTGATGATTATGATGTTGCTCCTGTAGTTGATGTGGGCAATCTTGAATTAAACAACTGGTTGTTCTTGACAGTCGATGTGTCTAAATTCGACTTGTTCGTTGGCGAGAAGGCAATCATTACACTTAACTTGACCAATATGTATAATGCCAATAGCGGAACTAACTCCACATTTACTAGTCAAATTCCAGTCACTTTTGACTTGTCCTGTGTTGGTGGAGAAGTAAACCTTTCCGAAGCCACACTGATTGATGGCATTGCCCAATTAGAGTTCATAGGTGATGGTATCAGACATGGATATCTGGAAATGTCATGTTATAATGTCACTGAGGAATTATACTTTGATGTAAGTTGTGATGATGATTCATTCACTGCCCTTCAGAAATTGATCAACAATGCTACGGGCAAGATTGTCTTGCAGCATGACTACAAGTATTACGATTATGATGGGAACTTTAAAGATGGAATCAAAATTGATAAAGCCATTGAGATTGATGGGAATGGACATATTATTAATGCTTCAAATAAAGCCGGAGTGTTCAATATTGTCGGGGAATACGTTGCTGTATATGATTTGTCTATCGTTAATTCCATAAACTCCATTTTAATTGATGGAGGATATGCTGCTGTTGATAATATTTCATTTATCAATAACGCCGACGTGATATCTGTTGTTGCCGGCAACATGGAAATTTTGGGTTGTTATTTCCGGAATAATTCTAATGTTGTTGATTTGGATTCTGCTTATGAGGTTTTCATTTCCAATTCAACATTTGTAAATAATACAGATATTATCAATGCATCCTACAGTGTTGTGGTCATTAACAATACTAATTTCATTGGTAATGATGTCGGTTCATACTGTGTTTACTTAGCAGATTCCAATGCCAAGATTTACTCCTCTAAATTTAATGAAGTTAATTTGGTCGATCCGATTTTCGTATCAGTTGATTCTGAGTTATATTTATCCAATAATACCTTAAGCAGTTCCCAATACATTCTCAATGATGGGGTTATAAGTTCAAAAACCCATGTCGTCATTGCCGGTGAAAAGTATCGCAATTTGTCAATCTATGATAACTTGACTTTAAGCGCTAAAGTCTATGATGACAATGGCAATGTTATTTTGATTAATGATTTGGAATTCAATGTTGACCCTGTCCTTGATTATAATGAAAGTTCACAAGGTCTTGATTGGATTTTGAATGTCCACTGTTATCCTGATGACATATATGAGGTTATGCCATTGGTATTTGATTCACTTTCTAATTATGAGACACACTCCATTTTATTGAATGTGTCCAAATTCCCATCCAGCGTTGATATTGTTTCATTGAATAATATTACTTATGGTGAGGTTTTAAACGTAAAAATTGATGGTGAAAACTTAACAACTGCAGTAATTGAAATCAGGAATGCTTCCGGCGATGTCATTTATAGGGCAACCGATAGCGGCACCGAGTTTAGTGTATATTCATTGGATACGGGCATTTATACCCTGACATGTACCAATGTTGGCGATGATGACCATGCGTCTAGTTCATCTACAGCGATGTTTGAAGTTTATAAGATGGAATCTGATGTTGTCATATCTGATGTTGGCTCCATTTATGCGTTCAATGATTATAAAATATATTTCACAGTAACCAACAGAACCAATGTCACTGTAACAGTCGTGGACAGAAAAACAGGAAGCATAGTTTTAAATGATAACGTTTCCGAAGATTTCGTTCTTGTTAATTTGCATGCCGGATCGTATAATCTTACTGTGACCAATGTTGGAGACAATAATCATGAAACCAGTTATGGTTCAATAGTATTTGAGGTATTTAAAGTTATTTCTTCAGTTAACCTTGATGATGTTGCAGATTATTTCTACGATGATGTTTCAATAACATATGAGCTTGTCAATGCTTCTGAAGTTAATGTGGTTATTCGTGATGTCGCCACCGGCGGAATCAAATATAATTTCACATCAACAAGCACTACAATTTCCGATTTGTATTTTGACAGCGGACGTTATAACATTACTCTTTATGTTGAAGAATCTGAAAGCTGCATTTCAAGCAGTGATTCCAAACTTTTCAATGTTTTAAAAATCGATTCTTCAATTGTTATTGATGGCTTGGCTGATTACGTTTATGGCGATGATGTGGAAGTGGACATTATTGTTGATAATCGCACAACTGTTGTTGTCGCAATTAAGAATGACTCAGGTGTACAGGTATTTAACGGAACCGTTGAAGGAGATTATTTCGCATTACCTGATTTGAGTTCCGGCAAATATACCTTGTTTGCAAACAATTTGGCTACTGACAATGTTGCCGGAAGCAATTATACTAAATCATTCAAAATTTCCAAAGCAAATTCAACTTTTGACTTATTGCAATTTAATGAAACCCTCCCTTGGGGTTATGATTTCATTGTACTTTTTGACGGTGAAAATCTCACAGATATTTCCGTTATTGTTCGTGATAGTAATGGAAACGTGATTTCTGGAGGCAATTTAACATATTCTGGGTCTTATTTCTATATCATGAATAATTTGTCCCGTGGCAAGTATGCAATTGATATAATCAATAATGGTAATGAGAACATTACTGGCTGTAACGTTTCATGGAATCTGACAATATTTAAAGGCAATTCCACTGTTGAAATAAAGAACATCTCTTCAGTTTATGTCGATGAGACAGTATTCATTGCATATTATGTGATGCCTACAGGAATAATCAATATTGTCATCACTAATTCAACAGGCAATGTCGTTTTCACTGCTGAAAATGTGAATTCATCCAATATTACAGTTTCAGGATTGCCTGCAGGAAATTATACGGTCAATGTCACCAATTTAGAAACAAAAAACGTGTTCGGAAACTATTCCATTAGCAATTTCACGGTTTACAAATATGAATCAGCGGTTACAATACATGACATGAAGGATGCTGTCTACGGCGAAAATGTTTTAATAGGCTTTGAAGTTAAAAACCCAACCATTGTGCATGTAAAAATAACTGATTCAGAAGGCAAAATCATTTATGAGGGGGATGAAACTAATTACAGTATTCTGTTCACTAATTTGGATGTTGGAGATTATGTTATAAACATCACTAATATGGAAACACCTGATGTGGCCGGAAGTAATGCTTCCAAGTCATTCAAAGTCTGATGACATTTATACTATCTTAATTGGTGGTGAGGAATTGGCAGTTAGTGTTGTAAACGGCAGTGGAAGTGCAAGTATCTTTTTAGAAATTGGAGATTACAGTACTGTTACCTCTTATGATCCTTATAATTATGAGCCTAATATTACAGAGGCCAGGTTCAGTGTTTTACGTAATTCCGAGTATGATTTTATTGTGGACATGGTTGATAAGACGGTATTTTTCAGTCTTCCTATGTACGCAACAGGTAATGTGACTCTCAGAATTGCTAATAAAACATATGTTGCGGGTCTGATTAACGGTTCCGCCAACATCACTGTTCCTGAATTGGCTGAGGGCTCAAACAATGTGCAGATTAATTACACTGGAGACAGTCATTTCGTGGGAAGAAGTTTTTCAACCAACTTTACTGTCGACACCAGGATAGTTGCTTCTGACATGACTTGCGCTTATAACAGCAACCTTTCTTATCTGGTCAAAATCATTGATAACAATGGAAATCCATTGAAAGGTAAAAACGTGAGTTTAACTGTAAACAAAAAGACATATTCCCTCATCACTGATGACAATGGTGTTGTTAGCCTTAAGGTTGATTTGCCTGTTGGAACATACGCAATAACAATCACTGCTTTGGATTGTGGCAAAACAGTTACAAAGACACTCAATGTTGTCAAAAGGTTCACTGATAATAAGAATGTTGTGAAATATTACAACAGTAACTTTAACTACAAATTCAGAGTTATTGGTGATGATGGTAATGCTGTTGGTCAGGGAGTAATCGTATCTGTTAAAATAGGTAAAAAGACCTACAATCTCAAAACAGACAGTAATGGTTACATCACAATAAAACTGACCAAAACATACGTTCCTAAAACATATACACTAACAGCAACTTACAAGGGATACACCATTAAGAACACAATCAAGGTAAAACAAGTGCTTTCAGCTAAGAATTTAAAGGTCAAAAAGTCTGCTAAAAAGCTTGTCCTGACTGCCAAACTCAAACAAGGCAAAAAGGCTCTTAAAAACAAGAAGATAATATTCAAATTTAAAGGTAAAAAATACAAGGCCAAAACCAATAAGAAAGGCATTGCAAAGGTTACCATTAAGAAAAATGTTATCAAAAAGCTTAAAGTAGGTAAAAAATACAAATTTACCGTTACTTACTTGAAAGACACAATAAAAAGAAATGTTAAAGTTAAACGTTAGGGAATCCTCTCCCTAATATTTTTTTTAAAAATTTTCAGAAAATCTAAGATGTTATAATAAATATTATTAATAATGAAGATTATATTATTTTATATAGCATATATCATATGTTATTTTATAAAAAAATTTAATAAAGTGATAATAATGAGAAAAGGAATAGCAATATTAGTCGCATTAGCTGTATTTTGTATTGCAGTTGGTGTCGTAAGTGCTGAAGAATGGTCCTTCTCATCTTCAAGTGCAAGCAACACAGACGGAGGATCCATTGAAGTCAACAATAACGAAGTAAAAATTCAAGACGAAACATTTAAAATTCCAGATGGCTACAAAGAAGATCAAGATGCTAGAATTCTTGCTCAAACAACAGGTGATGGTAAGAATGCAAAAATATCCTCTTGTCATTTAGAAAATGGAGATAAAGCTATTACCATTAAAGTAATCTTCTCAGAAGCAGGAATAACTAATGTTACTGGTCCACAAGGTTCAAAAGATGCTACCATTGGTGGACAAGCTGGATTTTTAACACAAGAAAAAGATGGAGTCCTTTTTGACTACAATAAGGATGACAAATTAATTGAAATTTCAGCTCCTACCCAAGAAGATCTTGAAGCTTTGTTTAAATAAATTCATTGATTTAAGCTCTTTGGTTCAATCGACCTGAGAGTTTAAACCTATTTTTTTTTAATAGAATTAAATTTTATCCTATTTTTAACTGTTGATTTTGTAGGCGCTTATTTTAAAGGAGCAGTTGGGGATATTTACAATTTCAAGAGTGTTTGTCCATCACTGGTGAAGTTATATGTCCATTTTCCAATATATGTGGGCAACGGTTAAGGTCATATGCACAGATGATGAGTTTTTGGAGCATTTCTGAAGGATGACGATTAGTTTGCAAATGCTCTCTCATTAATCATTTAAATAGGGAAATTCTATTTTTAACTAAGGTGATTAAAATGTCGTCCTATAAGGGTCATTCAATATTTGCAGTTCTACTTTCGTTGATGTTTTTTCACAATCCTCTAACAATTGCTTTAACATTAATAGGTGCAAATATTCCGGATTTTGACCATGAGTTCAAACGGGAAAATGTTTATAGGATGATTATTTTGGGATTGATAGTGTTCATTTCACTTTATATCCTTAAATTACCTTATTATATCGGTTTGATTATTGTTTTTTTAGGAGCAACATTTTATTTTTCCGAACATCGAAGTTTTACGCATTCCATTTTCGGGGCTTTGACATTAGCATCGGCAGTTAGCCTGATATTGATTTGGGCGTTTCAGCTAAGTACATTCTTAACTGTTTTGGAAAATCATTATATGGTAATGGCAATTCTAATCGCCCTTTTAAGCTTTCTGTTTTTAAACAAGAAAGTTCTGATGGTTTTTCTGCCCTTGTTTTTCATCAGCCTATTTATAGTGCCTGCAGCGGAAATCAGCTATATTGAAATTGTTTTGGCATTGTTTTTAGGGTTGTTTTCACATATCGTATTGGATGCATTCACTCCGGCCGGAATTAAGATATTCGCTCCATTGTCCTCCAAAAAAGTTCACAGGAATTTTGGGCTTAGCATGATACTGTTATTGGCGGTTCTCTCCATCCTGTACCATATTCCAATTCTCTTTGAATTGTATGGCCATTATATTTTATCCACCTAGAAATTGCCGCAGACAAAGAACAGTCCTGAATTTTTAATCCACAGGCAGAATCTGGAAACGATATACAGTATTGGAAGTTCTATCAGTGGGCCGATTACCAGCGCCATCGCTATAAGTTCATGGCTCGGAAATGAATTGATTGCTATTGCCAAAGCTAACGGGGAATTTCGGGCCAGTGTTGTCATGGTTAGGCTTGCATACTCAGGATAGGTAAAATTAATTTTTTCGCACAGCAACAAATCAATTATTGCATTAGCTGTGAAAAATATGATTAAAGGAATGAATATTTTCACAATTGATTCCAGATTGCTGTATAGGAGTTTTCCCTGGCTTGCAAAAATGCAGAACACGGCTAATGATAAAAACCAGATCTGCAGACTTCCGAATGAGTTTATCACCTTGTCTCTCAATTTGTCTTTTAAAATGAATTTGACAATTTGTGATGCGATGAATGGTATTACGATAACGATTAGCAGTGAATATGCAAGCTGCGGATAATCCAGGCTGATTCCGTTTGAAAAGAATATTATAAGGTAAATTGGAAGCAGTACAATCTGCAGGATTAGGTTAATTGGAAGTATGGACAGGCTTAGTGTCAGGTTTCCTTTCGCAAGTTTTGTAAACACCAGATACCAGTCTGTACATGGGGTCAGTATCAGCATGAAGAATCCAATCAGTATGTCAATGTTTCCTTTCAGAAAAAGTGTCCCTAAAAAGTATCCGAATAATGGGGTCCACAGGAAATTGATTATCAGGCTTGTCAGACTGAATTTGACATTTTTAAAACTGTTTTTCAATTCATTTAAAGGTATTTCAAGGAACAGGCCGAAAAGCATCAGGCATAAAAACGGTGTTATCAGATTGCCGGTGTTTTGGGCAATAATGCCTACATTGGAAAACAGCAGTCCCAATATTATTGCAAGAAATATTATAATCGGCTCAATTTTTTCCACTAAATCCATAATATCACTTTTTTAGGTATAACTAAATTTGTATATTATCATATATAATATTTTATAGGTTATGAAAAATTCTTTGATTCTTAGTTTAACTGGTGATTTGACGGTATTTAATTAATTTAATGGGTATTTTCATTCATGTATATTTTTTTAATATTTTTAACAGTGTTAATTTATTTTTTGAATATTTTTTTTAAAAAAGCATAACTTTATAATGAATAATCATGATAAATAATAATATTACTAATTAGTCAGTAGTATGGCTATTATTAATATTAATGAAATGGAGCTTATTTAATGTTTTTGACTAGAATTGGCTATGGAATTGCATATTTCTTAGTCCTTATTTACGAAATCATAAAAGCAACACTTGACGTTGCTTTTAATGGAGTTATGAGGAGAAATATTGATCCTATTGTCGTTGATATTGAAACAGTTTTGGAGAGGCCTGTTTCACAGACAATTTTAGCAAACAGTATTTCTTTAACTCCGGGTACCTTGTCTGTTGATTTGGACAGCGAGAATAACATTATCAAAGTAGCTGCTATTTCTCCAAGAAAAAAAGAGGACATTATTCCTTTTGAACATTATATAAAGAAAATGTTGGAATAATACATTTTCAAAAAAGACGAGTGAGATAGTATGGATATATTGTTTATTTCAAAATTTATTTTGGTTATTGCAATAATTATAATGTTGCTGGCTACCCTAAGGGCAAGCGCATATAAATCCACATCCATGGGGCTTTTGGGAAGTTCAGTTATTGTTAACGCGCTCGCATTAGTGTTACTTATTGGTGGGGAGTTATATAATCTTGCATTCTATAGAGATATATCTTTAGCTTTAATATTCTTTGGTTTTGTAGGAACTATTGCTTTCGCTGTAACTGTAGGAGGGGAAGATAAATGATCGAATATATTCAATCAGCTCTTCTCATTATTGCAGCTTTCCTGATTATTATCTCAGCAATAGGTCTTATTAGCTTAAGCAAAGATACTAAAAATGCAGTATATGGTAGAATCCACATTGTTGGTTTGTTTGATATTGCAGTAATTATTGCTATGATTGGCCTTGGCCAATATCTCCTGGCGGGTGTTTACTTTATTATAGCACCATTCTCAGCACATGCAATAGCTAATGCTTATTGGAAAAAAGAAGATAGAGAAAATAACGCTGATTTAATGACAGTTGAAGAAGAGGTAGATGAAAATCATCCATTTATTCATCCTAAAGAAAAGATGCAGGCCTTGGAAAGTGAAAATTCCGAAAAACTTAAGGCTGATGATAGATTTTCAGTAACTACACTAGAAATTGATGAGGGTGAGTAGTCATGTTGGAAATTATATTATGTATTGTGATAATATTAAGCGCAATTCTTGCTCTTATTCAAAAAGATTTGCTAAAAGCGGCAATTCTGACCGGTATTGCCGGTGCATCCGTTGCAGTATTGTTCCAAGTATTGCTGGCGCCGGATGTTGCATTGACACAGGCAATTGTTGAAGGAGCAATCATACCGATATTCATTGCACTGGCTGTTAAGAAGACTCAAAGGAGTGATGGCTGATGGCTAATGTACAGCTTGTGATATTGTTGACATCCGTTGCGTTAGTCGTAATCGGACTTTATTCAGCAATTTTCATTGACAATATCATCAAAAAGATTATTGGTATCAGTTTCATTGAAGAGGGCGTAAACCTTTTCATTGTTGCTATCGGTTATAAAGCAGGCGGTGTCGTACCGATTTTAATGCCTGGAATGGATACTTCCTGGTTCGCTTCAAACGCAGCATATCCTTTGCCATTCGGTTTGGTGCTTACCAGTATCGTAATTGGCGCAAGTACACTGGCAGTCATGCTTGCTTTAGTAATGGTTTTATACAGACGATATGGCACATTATCTACAAAAGTAATGTTAGCTGACACATCAAAAAAGGAGGAATACGATGAATGAATTAATTCCACTTATGGTTATTGTTCCTTTAATGGCAGCATTATTAATCAGTGCCTTTTCAAAATTCAATACTGTAACTAAGATTTTTGCATTTGTTGTGGCAATATGCTTGCCGATAATTCCGCTATTGTCCAATTATGGCCTTCACTACTTCGGTGGTTATGAGCCTATGATAAATGATGCGGTAAAGATGATGTATCATCCGGCAATCACATATTCATTCACATTCCTGCAGCAGATATTCATAGGGGCAGTCGGGCTTTTAACATTCCTGGTAATCTTCATTTACCTGACAAAATACAGGAAAGTCTCAGGACCGTACCTGTTCCTACTGTTCTTAGGTACTGCAGCAGTGACCGCAATGATTTTGACTGACGATATATTCCACATGTTTGTGTTCTTTGAGATATTGGCACTTGCACAGGTGGGAATAGTTGCGGCATCTTCAATTGACTACAGTTATGAAATGGCTTTGAAGTATATGGTTTTGGGATCCATCGGTTCTCCAATGATGCTTTTAGGAATTGGATTCTTATTGGCATTGACAGGTAGTGTAAACGTTACAGATATTGCAGCAGCGGTTCACAACGGTTTGGTTGATGCTACTTCTCCAGTATTTTTATTATCACTCGCATTAATATTCTTTGGTTGGTTATACGCATCCGGTTTACCACCATTCCATACAATAAAATCTGGAATCTATTCAAAAGCCGAACCACATGGTGCAGCGTTATTGCAGTCATTTACAGTCATTTCAATGATTTCAATCGTATTGATAATGTTTAGAATTTACGCTTCACTTCCAATCTTTGAGGTTCTCATAGTCTTCTTCTCTATCTTGGCTATGATATTGGGTGTCTCTCTCGCATTAACCCAAACGGACTTCAGAAGAATGATTGGATTTTTAGCGGTAGGTGAATTAGGTTTCATCGGGTTAGGTATTGGGCTTGGAACAAACTTTTCAATTACAGCAGGACTTTTCCAGGCATTGAATGAAATCGTAATCACCGCATTATTATTCATAGGATTTGGCGCAATAGTAAATGCAACAAATGAAGTGGATACAAGAAAATTGGGCGGACTTCTTGCATACCATCCTAAAGTGGCCATAATGCTTCTGATAGGCGGTCTTGCAATGGCAGGAGTTCCTCCATTAAGCGGTTTCCAATCCAAACTGATGCTTGTTCAGGCATCATTAAGTTGCGGATTCCCTGAGATATCCATTTTGGCCATAATGGTAAGTATAGCCACATTTGTAGTATTTGTAAAAACATATTACACAATGTTTTTAAAACCGAAACCAAATGACCTGGAACTGGAAGGAAAAGATGTTCCAAGAGCTATGATTTTCGCAATGGGAGTATTGCTAATCATTGTTATACTTTTAGGTATTTTCCCGGATGTCGTTACAAACGGAATTTCTAACTTTGTAGGAGGGATATTATGAAACTGTATGATCAGATATTTAATGTTGTAAAACAATTCAGAAAATTGTTTTCACCGGGACCCGTTACCAATGCGGATGTTTCAGGAAGTCTTACAGCAGAAATATTTTTAATTGTATCATTGGTCCTGTCTGCAATATTGCTAAGGCATGTAAATGTATTGCTTGCAGGAATCTTTACCTTGATACTGGCCATAGTGCTTATTTATAGTATTCCGCTTATTCCGAAGTTCAAGATAGAACAGGAAGACTCACTTGAAAAAATGCTGTTCTATGCAATTATAACACTTGCGCTTATAGCTGTATTCATGTACTGGGGTGGTAATCTTGTCTAATACTACAATACGCAATTTGCTTGCAGGAATATTAACAGCAATATTTTCCGCTACTTTATTCGATGCGATATTTCATATAAGCGATATGATTTATCCTGGTGTAAGCTTTATTTATAATACTTTAGGAACTCAAATTGCTCCGAATATGGTAACAGTTGTTATCTTTGATTTCAGGGCATACGATACTTTAGGCGAATCAATTATATTGTTGACTGCTGGATTGGTGGTTTTACTAATATTCGGCAGAGGATTATTGGGGGATAAAAGATGAGTCAGGGTAGTATAATCTTAAAACTTATATCTTTGCCGATTTCAATCATATTGATCTGTTTAGGTATAATGACCATTCTTGGAGGTCACATCACTCCTGGTGGAGGTTTCCAAGGTGGTGCAATGATAGCAGGCGGTATTATATTATCTGTTCTTGTCTATGGAATAGGTAATTCCCCATTTGAATTGTCACATACATACATTGAAGTTTTAGAATCTGTCGGTGCTTTAGGTTTCGTAATATTCGGATTGATCGGACTGTTTGTTGGAGGATTTTATCTCTACAATGTAGGAACTGATATCCTTAATGTTGTTCCTCAAACTATCCAGTCTGTATTGCATTATCCTGATGTTACAAATGCCGGAATTATCCCATACCTCAATATCTTTGTAGGTTTGAAGGTATTTGCAGGATTATCCGCAATTGCAATTGCATTTGCAGGTTTTAAGAAATATGTCGAGGAGGGTGAATGATGCTACTCATATGGCCGATGATATTTGCATTGATTTTGGGCTTAATCATAGGTTCACAAATCAAGCTTAAAAATGGTGATACTCATTTCACTCTCGGATCATTTATAGTAATACTTATTGCAGGAATTATTGTAGCGTGGCAATCCGGCAATTATCCGTTTTACACTGACTTGCCGGTATCAACAGCATTTTTATCTGCATTAATAGGAATTTTTGTAGGCAAACTAATATTTGCAAGGAGTAAATAAGGGGTTTTAAAATGTTTTTATCAACTAATACATGTAAGGAAAACGAAGATTGTATTAAGTCATGTCCTACAAAATCCATTAGATTGATCAACGGGGTTCCATTCAGTTGCCTTACCTGCGGAATCTGTTATGAAAACTGTCCAAACCATGCAATATTTAAAAATGGCTATGGAGGATATGTGGTCGACAGAGCCAAATGTAACGGCTGTGGAATGTGCATGTACAACTGCCCTACAGACAATATCCATATTGATGACGGAGTAGTATATGGAATTTGTTCACGCTGTGGCGTTTGTGCAGAAAAGTTCCCTGAATGTCGTGTTGACGGATTTGATTTCGAAAAGGAAAAGCAAATCAATTTAATCAAGTCATTCAACATCCTGAATCCGCCGTTGGATAATGTTCCTTCAAAAGGCGAAAGTAATGTCAGGGAGGTTTCAAGGACTTACTTCGGAACGGACATAGAAAAATGTATTCTCTGCGGCAGATGTCAGGAATACTGTCCGACAGGAGCTATACATGTTAAGGTGGACAGGGATGAAGGAATTTGTCGTGAATGCAGAATATGTGCTGACGTTTGTCCAAACATGTCAATGAACAAGCATCAGATTGTCAATACATCTTCATGCACACTTTGTTTGAACTGTATGAAGGCCTGTCCTCACAATGCGATTTCCGTTGATGATTTCAAGATTATTGTCAATAAGCTTAATCAAAAGCCTGACGGCAAAATCATATCATGTCTCAATTGCGGTTTGTGTGCGGACTTATGTGAAAACGAATCACATAAAAACGTCGATGGCAAGTTAAGATACGATCCGACATTGGATACAGAAAACATTACACATGATGTGGCCATAAGTCACTGTCCGGTTCTCACATTGCGTGAAGATGAGGAAATGTTCATCTATGATGAACTTTCAGATGAGGAGCTTCCTGCACTTGCCGGCTTTTGTGTAAGCTGCGGAAAATGTGTGCAGGTCTGTGATGAGGTCAACGCTCGCCAGCTGATGACTCATACATGGGACGGCAAGGTTACAGGCGATTGCATTTCATGTGGAATTTGTGTTGAGATGTGTCAGGAAGATGCGATTACTCTGCATAGGGGCAAAATCTCAGTAAATATGGACAAATGTATTTTATGCGAAAACTGTGCAGTCCATTGTCCTGTTGATGCGATTCCTAAATCAACAATGTATAAGAATGAAATTACAGACGGTTTCAACTTCATCGAGCAGAAGTTATGTATGCATTGTGGAATATGTCATGGAATCTGTTCATATGATGCAATAGAAGAAATTGACGGCAATTATGTAGTTAATGAAGAGAACTGTACTTATTGTGGAGCATGTAAGAATGCATGTCCTGCAAGAGCATTTTTATTCGAAAGAAATTTTAAAGATTCAATAGAGGGTATTTAAATGAGCAGTATACTTAGAATAGCTTTGGAAGGAGCTTTTACCAACTTCAAAAGAATCTTTTTTGCAGCTGATAGGGTTACAGATATGGAATTGAGAAACCAGATTGCAACACTGTCAGTGGAAGTTGACGACAGGGTTGACGAAAAGGCCTGTATCGGATGTGCGGGCTGTGCCAATGTCTGTCCTACTGGTGCAATTGAGATGAAAGAATTAGCAAATCCAGTTAAAATCACTGATGATTGGACTAAAAAGGAAGTGCCTGAAATTACTCTCGAAAAATGTGTTGTATGTTACTATTGTCATGACTTCTGTCCGGTCTATTCACTTTATGGTGAAAAGGGGACTATTCATCCAAGCAACGTTGGAGATCAGGAAGTCGACATCACAGAAACCATGTCACAGCCATTTAAAATTTCAGACGACAAGCTCAAATTCATTGCACAATATTTATCAGATAATACAGTATTGAAGAATAGAGAGGAGGGTGATTAGATGGGTATTAAATCATTTTCAAGAGCAAGGGCAATACACGTCATGCTGGTTTATACCGGCGGATGCAACGGTTGCGATATCGAGATTGTTAACTCAATTCTATCACCTAGATTTGATGCTGAACAATATAATGTGTTTTTAACATGGAATCCTCGTGAAGCCGATGTATTGGTCGTCACAGGACCTGTTACACATTTGAATAGAAAGCCGTTGGAGGCAATTTATGAAGCTATCCCCAACCCTAAATTGGTTGTGGCTGCAGGAAGTTGCGCTCTGATGGGCGGTGTTTATAAGAACTGTTATGGTGACATTCCTTCAGAGGAAATTGAAGGGCCGGTTGAAAATATCATACCTGTAAACGCTAAGGTTCCGGGTTGTGCCGTAAGGCCTCAGGATGTTTTGGCCGGTGTGGTATCACTTTTACCTACATTATTGGATGCGGATTAGAGGGGATTTGATGGATAAGAAAGTACCAAGAAGCAATATTATTGAAACTGAAATTCCAATGGGTACAGTTCACCCTGCTGCATTGGAACCATATAGAGTGAGGTTTTTTGTAGAGGATGAAATTGTCCAGGAAGCCGAAATCACTATTGGTGTTAATCATAGGGGTATCGAAAGGATCATGGAAGGTCTCCCGGTTGAAAAGGCAAATGCCTTGACTGAGAAAATTTGCGGAATCTGTTCTAATTCACATATATGGAACTCATGCAGAACTGCGGAAATGGGGTTAGGTATTGAAATTCCGCAGAGAGCTTTATATATTCGTGTAATAATGGGCGAACTTGAACGTTTGCATTCACATTTCTTGTATTTGGCTCACGGTTGTGAAGTATTGTCCCACGAAACATTTTCAATGAGGGTGTTCTACCTGAGGGAAATAGTAATGGAACTGCTTGCAATGATTGGAGGAAACCGTGTTCAGTATGGCTGTTCAGTCCTTGGTGGAGTAAGACCAAGATGTGATTTGGATGAAGCTAAACTGTTAAGACTTAAAAACGACATGGATGCAGTTGAAGAAGGACTCACTGGTTTTGTCGAAAGGTTCTTGGCAGATTCAGTTGTTCAATCAAGGATTACTGGAATCGGTGTGCTGCCGCAAAAGCAAGCTATTGAACTTGCGGTTACCGGACCTACACTTAGGGCAACAGGTGTTGCAAGAGATTTAAGGACAACAATGTTTGAGTACGATGAGTTTGACTTTAACGTGATAACCCAGCCTGATGGGGATGTAAAGTCAAATCTGGTGATGAGGGCATTGGAATCATTTGAATCAATCAGAATCATTCGTCAGGCCATTGCAAACATTCCGGAAGGTAAAGTCGTGAACCGTGACTGGGAAATGGTTGACACAGATATTTCTGAAAGTTATATTGAAGTTCCAAGAGGAACTCTTTATCATTCATATGCACTTGAAAGCGGAAGAGTAAGGCACTGTATCATCAGGACTCCGTCAATGGCAAACATTGGTGCAATGCAGTACGCATGTATTGGAGACCAGATTACAGATGCCCAGTTATGTATCGTGCAGTGTGACCCGTGTTTCACATGTACCGATAGGGCAATTGAAATCATAAGGAGATAGAAAAATGTTTGAAAATATACTTGCAAATCCTATTATCGTTGTAATATTGACAATTTTAGTCTGCTTTATAATTTCAACACTGCTTCCGGGAATTGAGAGAAAATACATTCATGCAAGGATTCAGCAAAGAATCGGACCAATTTTAATTGCTCCTGGAATTATGGCTCCTTTAAAATTCATGTTCAAGGAAAACGTTGAAGTCTCATCTCCTGTACCTGGATTATACAAGGCATTGCCGATAATATGTTTCATTGTCGTTCTGTGCGTTTTAATCGCATTGACTCCGCAGGCCTATCAGATTCCGGCACTTGCAAGTTTGGTGGCCATTGTCGGATTTTTAAAGGTCGAAGAGATATGCTATGTATTGATGGGTGCATTGTCAAAATCAGTGATGTCCGTTAGGATGCCTTTCCCTGACAAGATCAAGGGAGCAGTTCACAACAACTCAAATCTTTCATTCATTGAGGACATCAGTGCAAGAAGGTCACTCAGGATGATTACCTATGGGTCTTTCCCATTGTATCTGGCATTGTTTGCACCTATTGTCACTGCAAGAAGCATCTTTTTGCAGGATATTGTGGCTTATCAGCAAGTCCATGGACCGTTCCTGTTTACAGTTTCCGGTGCAATAGCGGCATTCGTATTCTTCATTGGTTACATGATTATATTGAACGAATATCCTTTTTCAATCATTAAGGCAAAATCCGATGTAATTGAAGGACCATACATGGAGTATGCAGCTAAATACAGGGCTGTCGTCTATCTGACAAGAGGATTTTTCATGTTCGTGCTTGGCTGTGTCTTTTCAGTATTGTTCATCGGTGTGCCGCCAACAATCATGTCAGTTGGATTTTTGATAAACATTCTGGTCGCATTGATATTTGTGTTCATGATGGGAATCTTCTCAGCATTTGCTCCGGTATTCACCAACAGGCAGCTATTGCCGACAATATTGTGCACTACACTGCTGGGAATATTGGCCATTGGACTTGGATTATTATAAGGAGGATTATTTATGAAGTTTGTTATGAGACCGTATCACATGGTAAGTCTTGGAGGATATATTGTCGAATGGGATTTTCCTTACAGGAATCTTATAGTTGTAAATAAAACCTCTGAACCGATTAAAATAGAAATACCTGTATTTCATGAGGAATGGATACAGGAACACAAGGACCTGGGTCTTGAGGTGATTCCAGTCACCAAAGATGACAATTACTTGAGCATGTGGAAAAGGGCACATGCAGAACTTGATAAAGTAAGGCCGAAAAATGAGTGATTACACTTTAACAATCAAATCTGATGAAAAAAAGGGCGTTTTAGGCGACATTACTGATGTTATCACATCTCATGGTGTTAATATTAGTTATGTTCATCTTTTTGTTGAAAAAAACAATATGGGCTCTATCAATCTTGAATTGGAGCATGTTGAAGATATTGATGGGTTAATCAAGGATTTGAAAAAAATCGATGAAGTGAAATCCATAGAGTTGCACGGGTCTCAACTTGACATTTATGGAAAGCGTATAATCATAGTTGGCGGTGGAGCGCAGGTGTCCCAGGTGGCTATGGGTGCAATCACCGAAGCTGATAGGCACAACATACGCGGAGAGCGTATCAGTATCGACACAATCCCTCTGGTTGGTGAAAAGTCATTGGCAGAAGCTGTTGAAGCAATATCAAGGCTTCCTCGTGTAAGTGCATTGGTGCTTGCAGGCTCTCTTATGGGTGGCGAAATCACCAAAGCGGTTAAGAAAGTAAAAGAGCAAAGCAATTTGGTCGTCATTTCACTCAATATGCCTGGAAGCGTAACCGATTATGCCGATTTGATAATCACCGATCCTATACAGGCGGGAGTGTTGGCCGTGATGTCTGTTGCAGATACTGCAGTGTTTGACATCAAGCGTTTGGGCGACAATATTAAGTTTTAATCATTTTTATGGACATATAGGTAGGGAGTTACTACTTAACTCCCTTTCTTATTTATTATTTTAGGCAAATCTCTTTATACTCGCATTTTTCACATTTTTGAGCACTTTTTTTGACATTGGGCTTTTTCTTATTATCTATAATCTCTTTAACTTCACGAAGAATGTTGAAGTATGATTTTCTCAAATCAACATCCATCACAACAGGACGCCTGTCCCCTATCTTTTCATAATCGACAAAGCCGACATAAACGTCATTTCCGAATTCTTCCTCAATCAGTATGGCATTTGCTACAATCTCTATGGCATCGGAATCCCAAACTCCCTTGACTGGAGGTTTTCCGCTTTTCAAAAGAATTGGATAATATTTGCCGTCAACGATTTCAATCTTGTCGCACATTCCAATGACTCCAAGGCTCTGGTCCTTAATCAGATAGGAATACATGCAGTTCGGAAAGAACATGTCCATCACTTCAAATGCATGCCTGTCAAGTATTGTCATTGCCTGTTTGGTTTTCAGTGCTGTTATTTTGATGTTGAAATATGCATTGTCGATGATTTCATTTATCTGTGATGCTTCAAGGCCTATGTTCATTGATTTGATGGAATTGGTTGTGCTTTTTATGTATGGATCGATATTTTCTGATAGGACATTTTCTATTTCAGTTAAAACCATTTCTTTTTTGACCTTGCGCATGTTCTTTTGAATCAGGTCCCAAATGTCAATCTTAAGCTTTTTTATTTCCCTGGCCAATTGGTAATCCTTGTTTTCACTGGTATCAACATGAGTTTTAATGTACAGCTTCATTGGACAGTACATATGCTGTTTTATTGAAGAAACTTTTATCATTTTATAACCTCTTGAAATTCTCAATATTACATTAAACTTAATGATATTTAAAATTAGAAGTTATAAATGCCTACAATTCTTTAAAATAAAATAAAAAAAGTAAATAGCTAATAATTTAGCTATTTGAAGTCAATTTTACACGTTGTAGTAATCTTTGTTGATTGCCGGCAATCTTGCAAAGATGATTGGAACCACAATTAATACAACGGTCAATATTATCATAATTGTGCTGCTGAAGCTATCTGCAGTGGTTATGGTGCTGAATACTCCCTGAATCCAAAGGCCTCCAATACAAAGCGGCAGGATGTATTTGATTACTACTTTCCAGGTTTTTCCCACTTTTATTTTAGAATTTTTATTCAATGTTTCAATCAGGTCGTCAAATTTGTAAACCCAACCGAAGATAATGCATTCCATAAGTACTGCAAGCAGCAATGAGAAGTTGTTTAGATATGCATCAAATACTCCTAATATTATGCTTCCGGCACCTGTTGCAAATATTGATGATATGAAAAATCCAACTATGCATACTACTGTTGCGGTCTTTTTACGCTCAATTAGGAATTTTTCTGAAATTGAGTAGCAGACACCCTCAAGCAGTGCAATGACGGATGTTATTCCTGCAAATAAGATACATATGAAGAATAAAGGTCCGATTATATTTGCTGCAGGCCCCATGGTATTGAACACCTGTGGGAAAACTACAAACGCAAGGCCTGACCCTGATGTTACGAGTTCATTGAAGGCAATTCCGCTGCTGACTGTCATGAATCCTAAAATGGAAAATATTCCGATGGAGTTGAACACTTCAAAACCTGAATTTGAAAACGCTACAATCACTGCATTGTCCACCAGTTTTGAACCTTCAGGCAGGTAACTTGCATAGGTCATTGCAATTGCCATACCTAAACTTAAAGAGAATACGATTTGTCCAAATGCCGCCAGCCATACGTTCGGATTGGCCAGTGCACTCCAGTCCGGTGTAAAAATCTGGGTATATCCTACAGATGCGCCAGGCAATGTCAGGGAAAATGCAACAATGACTACAACGATTATGCATAATAGCGGAAGCAATATTTTGCTCACTTTCCCTATTCCGTCATTCAAATCCCTTTTGATGATGAACCATGCCAAAAACCAAATTATGAATACTGAAACAAACACGTTTGGAACGATGCTGAACACTCCGTCCCATGAATTCGCTACATGAAGGACATTGTTTGTAAAGTATAAATCCGGATTTGCTCCCCATGCCTTTGTAAGGCTTAAAAATATATAAATCAGGTCCCATCCGACAACACAGACATAATATGTTGTTATCAGGAATACGACCAGCAATATGAACCATGCTACCGGTTCCAATTTGTTATTGACCGAATATAATATCCTTGCAAGTGATTTCTTGAACCGGAATCCTACTGCATATTCCACCAAAACGAATGATATTCCAAGTAAGAATAATGAGATGATGTAGGGAACCATGAAGGACCCTCCACCGTTTGAGTATAAAACATTCGGGAAACGCCAAATGTTTCCGAGACCCACCGCAGAACCGATCATTGCCATCATGAATGCAAGATTACTATTCCATTCTGATTTTTTAGTCTCCGTCATAATATCACATTAATTTTAATAGTATTATTTTTAGCTTTTGAAGTTTATATATTATTTGTATTGATTTTGAATGACATGTGTTATCTTTGCCTAAAAATTCTTGAATAAAATCGATATTTGTTTTTTTGTCATATGAAGTATATTCGATTGGTAAAAATGGTGAATGTGTGATAGTTATTAGGTAAATTATTTTTGTTTTGTTTAAAAAATAGTGATAAGAGTTGATTCTCTTATCTGATGCTCTTCTAAACTGGACTTTCCTTGAGCTTTAGATATTCATCAATGGCTTCCCTGGTTGTTCCTACAACAATCCTGTAATGTGAAAATTCGCCGTTGACGATTACCTTTTCCACTTTTCCTTTGGCAACCACATGCTCGCCGTCGATTACTTCGCCGGCATAGGTGTGGGTAAATGAAACGACTTCGGTTAAAGGAAAATCGGCGCCGTCAATAATCTCAACGTTTTCAATTGTGTAAAGTGAAGGATTGTCAAATGCTCCAAGGGCGCTTATGATGTCGCATTCGATTTGGGCGATTCCCTGAGGCTCATACACGGTATCTCCCCATGTGCCCTCAATCTCATCATAGTCCTTTGTGGCCAAGATGTCGAATAGGGTTCCGTTTATTGTTCCCCTGTTCGCCTTTCTGTTTTCGTACCATCTGAACTCCTCTTTGGTGAGGCTTTCGTCAAACATTCTCTTGTCGTAAACGAAATCCCAGTAATCATCGGTAATTCCCTTGACTGTTATGTGCTTGTCAACCTCTTCAATATAGACTTCCTTTCCACGGTGTTCCTTAAAAGCTGCAATTGCGCGTCTGTGATTGTCAAGTCCATATACTACAAAGTCCAAATCGCTGACGTCGCTTTTCTGAAGGCCCGGAAGGATTGATCCTGAAATTCCCAGATGGTCGTATGGGATATCTGCCATGAAATGGAAAAAGTCGGCAACATCCATCAATTTTGCAATAAGTTCAGGATTTTTGACATCTCCTCCTTCATCGAAAGTCTTTTTGAGACCCAGCAGTCTGTTTTCTGGCTTGATGACTCTAACTACCTTGTCTAAAGGAACGCCCATCATTTCAACGTTTGTGACGTCGCTGAAATACAGATAATCTGGGTGATTTTCTCTTAAATAGGAGTAAGCTTCCTCGGATCCTACTTTCCTATATCTTTTTCCGTCCTTTTCACGGTCCCCTTCAGGGTCAGGCACATATCTTAAAAATGAAATCACTCTGTTTTCAGGGTGAATGTAATTGGTTGATGCGAAATACAAATCATCGCTTGTGTAGATGAAGTCTCTTGTTCTTACTTGTTCCATAATTTTAACTCCTAGGTTAAACTTTGTATTTTCTATAATTAAATGATTATGAAATTTTTCGTGATGTGTAGGAAATATTATATAATTATTTAAATAGAATAATTATCACTTAAAGAAATTTTGGTGAATATTTTATGAAGTTTGATAAGATATTCCTGACAATATGCTTGATTGTATGCATTTTCAGCATGGCAAGCGTATGTGCAGGTGATGTAAATGATATGGCAATAGCCAGTGGGGACGTGAGTCAGGTTGACTCGTCCCAAAGTGAGAAAATTGCAGATGATAATCTGCAGGCGGTTGAAGAGCAGGCAAATGATGATGAAATTATAGATGTGCAGAGTAATTCAGATGTTTTGAGCGCCAATTCCGGCAACTATTCGGAACTTGGCACTGAAGTAGGATCTGAAGGAGATGTTAAACATAATACTGATGTTATTGCTTTGGATCCCAATACAGGTTCCTACACTGATTTGCAGTCAATGATTGATAATTGTACTGGAGATACCCTTTATCTGCCTTACAATATTACTTTCAATCCGGATTATGATTTGGCTTCCGACAATCCATATAATGAAAGCATTAACTTTAAAGAAGGTATGCAAATTAAAAGGGCATTGACCATTGACGGTAACGGTTTTACAATTAATGGTTTGAAAAATCCAGAATATTCAATATAACTGCTTCAGATGTTGTTCTAAGGAATATTACATTTATAAACGGTAATTCTGAATTGGGTGGAGCCGTCATATTCAACAATGATGTTTCAGGTATAGCAATTGACAATTGTAAATTCATAAACAATTCCGCTGCCAAAAATGGTGGTGCATTATATGTCAATGGCGCATTTGTCAACAGCACCATTGGAAATAGTGAGTTTATAAGCAATGTCGCTACTAATAATGGTGGTGCGATTTATATATTCAACAGTTCCACTGAAAACCTCTTTGAGAACCTGACCTTTTCCGACAACAGGGCAGAAAATAATGACGGTGGAGCAATTAACTTCCATTGGGAACTGTTCAAGACAAGGTTCAACAACATTACATTCTTTAAAAACACTGCCAAAAACTATGGTGGAGCAATAAACACTGATCAAGATCTAAATAAAGAGAATGAATATGTTGATGTTGATTTTATTAACAACAAAGCTTCTAATGGTGGAGCAATGGGTGGATATGGTCAGTCCAATACCAACTCATTTGAGGGATGTTTATTTGCAAATAACTCTGCTACCAATAATGGTGGAGCGGTATGTTATAAGAAAAATATCCAATCCAATGTCTTTGAAAACACTTCATTTGCCAGAAACACCGCAGGTAGTGGTGGAGCAATATATGCTACTAATGCTTTCAATTACAACAGATTCAATAATGCTTCATTTATTAACAATCGTGCAACTCTAAATGGTGGTGCTTTATATGTTTATGACAAATTTACCAGTAACACAATTGAAAACACTGATTTTATAGGTAACGATGCTACCAATAATGGTGGTGCGGTTTATATTCGCAGCAGTTCCAGCAAAAACCAGTTTGTGAACTTGACCTTTTCAGATAATCGGGCAAGAAATACGGATGGTGGGGCCATTAACTTCCACGGTGAAACATCCAAAACAAGCTTCAGCAATGTTACATTCTTTAGAAACAGTGCAGGAAGTAGCGGTGGTGCAATAAACAATGACAATGATGTGAATGATGAGAATAATTATGTCAATGTTGATTTTATTAACAATACCGCTTCCAAAGGAGGGGCTTTAAACGGTTATGGTCGGTCTAAGGGCAATTCATTTGAGGGATGTTCTTTCACCAACAATTCAGCCTCCAATGACGGTGGAGCAATATATTACAAAGGAAATATTCAATCCAACGTCTTTGAAAATTGTTTTTTTGCCGATAACGCTGCAAGAACTGGAAATGGAGGGGCAATATTTACATATAAGGCCTTTATGTCAAACAAGTTCAATAAAAGTTCATTCATCAACAATGGTGCAACTTTAAATGGTGGAGCATTATATGTCAATGGCACATTTACAGGTAATGTCATTGGAAATTCTGAGTTTATAGGCAGCACTGCTGTAAATAATGGTGGTGCGGTTTATATTTACAGCAGTGCCAGTGAAAACGTCTTTGAGAACCTGACCTTTTCAAACAACAAGGCAAAAAATAATGACGGTGGAGCAATTAACTTCCGTATGGAAACATCCAAAACAAGCTTCAACAATGTTACCTTCTTTAAAAACAGTGCAGGAGGTAGGGGTGGTGCAGTAAACACAGACCATAATGTGAATGATGAGAATAAATATGTCAATGTTGATTTTATTAACAACACTGCTTCCAATGGGGGAGCTTTAAACGGTAACGGTCAGTCCAATGGCAATTCATTTGATGGATGTTCATTCACCAACAATTCAGCCTCCAATGACGGGGGAGCAATATATTACAAAGGAAACATGAAATCCAATATCTTTGAAAACACCGAGTTTATAAGAAACACTGCTGCAAATAATGGTGGTGCGATTTATAGTAATAGCATTTCCAATGGAAACATCTTTGTGAACCTGACCTTTTCAGATAATAGGGCAAGAAATAAGGATGGTGGAGCAATTAACTTCCACGGTGAAACATCCAAAACAAGTTTCAGCAATGTTACCTTCTTTAAAAACGCTGCTGGAGATAGCGGTGGTGCAATAAACAATGACAATAATGTGAATGATGAGAATAAATATGTCAATGTTGATTTTATTAACAACATCGCTTCCAAGGGAGGAGCTTTAAACGGATATGGCCAGTCCAATAACAACTCCTTTGACGGATGTTCCTTTGCAAACAACACAGCCTCCAATGACGGTGGAGCAATATATTACAAAGGAAACATGAAATCCAACATCTTTGAAAGTTGTTCTTTCGTAAATAACGCTGCAGGCAATAATGGAGGTGTAATATTTGGCTTTAGGGATTCTATTTCCAATAAGTTCAATAAAGATTTATTTATAAATAATTCCGCTGCCAATAATGCTTCTGTAATTTATTATCAAGGTTCTTCAACTTCAGACATGTTCAACAGCACTGAATTTAGAAGTAACTCTGCAGATGCGATGAATGGAGGCGCTATAGCTGTTCTTTCAACATTGGAGGGGGCTTCCTTCAATAATGTCAAATTCATAAGAAACACAGGAAATTCAGTAATTGATATTAATGAATCTGATCAGAATTCTATTATCAGAGGCTCCATTTTCATCAACAATAATGCAGCTATTTTAAAAGTCAATTCAGGAAGCATACAACTCATTAATAATTGGTTTGGGAATAATGCCTCAAATTACAATGAAACACCGAATGCCGGAATCGGATTGGACAACTGGCTGTTCTTAAATGCAACAGCCAATCCCGATGAACCTTTAGTAAATCAAAGCTCATCAATTGCCTTCAAATTATGTTCATACAATGCAACTTCAGGCACAATCCGTGATTATGATGCATCAGAAATGAATGTCGAGTTGGAATTAAACTCAACTCTTGGAGAACTGAACCGATACTCTGTCTTGATTGGCGAAGAAGTAAAATATTCTGCTAAACAACCTGGAAACGCAGAGGTTATAGGCAAATTTGAAACTGCATCATATGCCATTGGATTAAATCCTAGAAATCCTGCATCAGTTGATGTTGTCAATTCCACTTTGGATTTAAAAATCAATGATACTTTTGGTATTGTTGCCACCACTTCTCCTGAAGGTCTGCCGGTCACTTACAATTCCAGCAATGTGTCTGTAGCCACTGTTGATGCTGACGGTAATGTATTTGCCGTTGGTGTAGGCAGTGCCGTTATTACAGTTAGTGTAGGCGGTGATGACGTATATGCTTTAAACTCAACTGCTGTGACTGTTAATGTTGTTAAGAGGGATTTGAACATCACTGCATATTCATTGGGCATCACTGGAAATGTCACTCTTATCCTTGTTGGTTTCGAGAACGCTACAGGTAATGTTACTGTAACTGTCGGTGAAAATATTTACAATTCCTCCGTTATGTGGGGTATGGCTTTTGTCTCTATTCCTCAATCCCCTGAAAACGTTACAGCATATATCTATTACCCTGGTGATGATAATTATTGTAATGCATCAACCACTGTTGATATCATTGCCAAAAAGGGTTTAAATATCACTGTTAGTGCGGATCCAATACGTGTTGGTGAAAATGCCATTCTTATCATCACCGGCTTGGAGAATGCCACCGGTAATGTAAGCGTGATTGTGGGAAGCGGATTTTATAATGCTCCTATTGTAAATGGTACTGCTATAGCCACAATATCAGGATTAAACAATACTTCCACTGCTTATGTTTTATTTTTAGGAGATGACAATTATGATATGGGCTTTGCCAGTGTAAATATTACCGTTTTACCTGCCAAAGAGAATGTAACTATCACTGCAAGTCCGGTTACTGCAACCTACAACATCAACAAAAATCTGGTTATTACCTTAAAGGACGCTAACGGTAAGGTATTGAGTGGTGTTAAAGTCATTGTCAATTTGAATGGTGATAAAACATACACCACTGATAAGAACGGTCAGATAAAAGTTAACGTAGCTAAATTGATGCCTAAAACCTACACTGCTATAATAACATTCAATGGTGATGATGCATATTCCAAATCAACCAAGAATGTTCAGGTTATCGTTAAAAAAGGCAAATCTAAAATAGTTGCCAAAAAGAAAACCTTTAAAAGATCCAAAAAGGTCAAAAAATACACAATAACTCTAAAAGACAGCAAGAAAAAAGCAATCAAAAAGGTAAAAGTTACCTTAAAAGTCAAAGGCAAAACCTACAAGGCAAAAACCAATGCAAAAGGAAAAGCAACCTTTAAAATCAAGAAACTAACCAAAAAAGGTAAGTTTAAAGCTAAAATTACTTTTAAAGGAAACAAATACTACAACAAGGCAACCAAGAAAGTTAAAATAGTCGTCAAGTAGATGTTTAGACACATCTGCTTACATTTTCTTTTTTTTTTAAATTCAGATACGATACTTTTTTTAATACCTTTTACTAAATATAAATAGGTAATTTAATAATTTTAAAATAGGTTATTATTATGGCTATTACTCATAAGCATATTGATGAAATTTTTGAATATGACGGAAGCCAGATCAATCCCTCATGGGCATTTCAGGAATTCGGCATTTACGGATCTTCAATCATAACATGGATAGGTCCGGTAAATATCACTCCTGACAATCTGAAGGACTTTGCCGACGTTGGCCTTGAAATCAAGTCAAATTATATGGCCAATTTCATTTGCGAGTTTTTCGACCAGCAGCCGCCGAATATGAGGATTGCCTATTTGAGGCAAAGGCTTCTTGTAATGATTTTCAGAGAAATATTGACTGAATATGGGGTTCAAACAGAAAGGGAAGGTGATGACATTTTCGTTGACGGAAGAAAACTGTCCATCTCAATAGCTTCAGTATCATTGAGCTCAGCAAAGATTCACTTTGCGCTTAACCTTGAGGACAAGGGAACTCCAAGTGATGTTGAAACAATTGGATTATATGATATCAGAGTCAATGGCAGGCAAGTATTCACAGAAGACAATTTGCTGGATTTAATCAATAAGACCGTAACCAAATTTATAGATGAATTGGAAACAATTGAAAAAGATATAAGTAAAACCAAGGTGTTAGGATGAAAATTTTAGTTAATGGTATTCAATCAAATTTAAGGTTCTCCTCTGCACATGTAATTCCTGGCCATGAATCATGCGGATATATCCATGGCCATTCCTACTTTGTGGATGTGGAAATAGAAGGTGAAAGAGCAGGGGAATTTGAATTTGTAGTTGATTTTAAAGATGTTAAGGGTTATACAAAAGCGATTTGTGACGAATTGGATCACAGGTTGCTGATTCCTGTTTACAATGATTTAATCGAGTTCAAGGATTTCGACAAGAAAAACGATTCTATTTTCGATTTGAAAAAGAGACATTCTGTCCATTTCAAGATTGACGGTAAGGGCTATTCCCTGCCGGGCGTTGACTGTGTGTTTCTGCCGCTTCCTTACTCTTCCGCTGAAGAGCTGTCAAAATTCTTCGCTGAAACTTTGGCTAAAAAGCTGTCTGAAGACTATGACAATCTGGAATATGTTGCGGTGTGTGTAAATGAGGGAATCGGTCAGGGTGCCGAATTCAGGAAAGATTTCAAATGAAGGCGCCGATTATCGAAATATTTTCATCCTTTCAGGGCGAAGGTCTTCTGATAGGTGAAAGACAGATTTTTGTGAGATTTGCAGGCTGCAATCTGAACTGCAACTACTGCGACACCAATGATAGTAAATCCGAAAAGTCAGGAACTTTAATGACTCCTGATGAGGTCACAGCAGAGATAAATAAACTGATTACTCCTGACTGCATGACCATATCATTTACTGGAGGTGAGCCGAGCCTATATCCTCAATTCATTTCTGAGGTGGCTAAAAATTTTAATCTTAAAATAATGCTTGAGACAAACGGCACTTTGCCGGAGAATATTGACTCCATTGAGAAATTGGACATTGTTTCTCTGGATATAAAGTTGCCTGAGCATTTTGATGGTGATTTTGATAATTCCATTTTTTTAAATGAGATTAAATCATTAAATTTATTAATAAAAAAATCAATAAATGTATATTGTAAAGTAGTTATATTGCCATCAACAAAAATAAAGTCATTTAAAGGGGTAGTTGAAAAATTATCACAAAATATTTCAAACAAAAGCAACCTTAAAATAATTATCCAACCTTCCAGTCCGTTAGGAGAATGGAAAGACATTAATTTTAAATTATTTGAGTTTTCCGAAGTTGTTGGGCAATATTTTGAAGTTTCCACCATTCCTCAAATCCATAAGATTTTGGATATTGAGTGAATTTTTGTTTTGATATTGATTGATTTTTATTTTGATGATAGCAATTGTAAATGAGGTGTGTAAATGAAAGATAAAACATCTATTAACAGAAAATCAAATACTGGAGCAGTTGAACGTGAAACCAAAGTTCATGATAGGGAAGGAGACATAATGGCTATTGCTACTAGAGATGTAGTTTCAATTCCTCCTTCAAAAAGTATCAAGGACACTGCAAAAGTAATGATGGAACATGAATTTAGAAGATTACCAATCACAGATCCTGGTTCTGGCAAATTATTAGGTATTGTGACTGTAATGGATATATTGGATTTCTTTGGTGGAGGAAAAAAATTCAATATCATAGAAAAAAAATACCAAGATAATTTCCTTGCAGCTATCAATGAACCAGTAAAAGAAATCATGACTCGTGATCTGATTTCAGTTTCAAACAAAGCTTCTATTGGCGATACCATTGAAGTAATGTTATCCAACCAGTTAGGTGCTATACCAATCATCGATGCTGATGAAAAACTCGCAGGTATCGTAACCGAAAGGGATATTGCCTTATCATTGGCTGGCGTTGCAGGAAAAGACATTGTACAGGATTACATGACTACCAAAGTGTTCAACACAACTCCTGGAACTTCCTTGGGAGACGCATGTAAAATCATGGTTAGGAACGGTTTAAGGAGAATTCCAATTGTCGGCGGTGAAGCGGACATATCCAAAGCTGCCAAAAAACTTTTAGGTATCCTGACTTCCACTGATGTCATAAGATTCTTCAATGCAAAAGAGCTTTTTGACCATTTGAATTCCAATTTGGCAACCGATGTGCTGGACCAGACTAAAATTTCAGACATCATGGTTGAAGAGCCAATTACAGTTGAGCCTACCATGACTATTGGAGAGTTATGTGAACTCTTTTCCGAAAACAATATTGGTGGAGTCCCAGTTATTAAAAATGATAAAGTAATTGGAATTATTACTGAAAGAGACATATTGAACGCAGTTAAAAGATATTAAAACATTTTTAGGAGATGATAATATGCAAATTAAGAATTTGATGTCTGAGGATATAATTACCATAGACAAAGATCAAAATCTTTCTGATGCTTTGAAATTGTTGCGCAAACATAACGTTTCACGTTTGCCTGTAACCAATAATAAGGAATTGGTCGGCATTATTTCCGAAAGGGACATTGCCGCTAAACTCGGTTCCTCAAAATATGAAAGTATGCCTGCATCAAGACTTCATATTTCATCTGTAATGGTTAAAGACGTATTTACAGTTCCTGAAACTATGCAATTGGATGAAGTAGCAAGATTAATGCTGGAAAACGGTATCGGTTCCGTTCCTGTCATGAATGATGACGGAAAGATGGTTGGAATTGTATCCAAGGCCGATTTTGTTACCCTTGCTGTAGGAATTGCTTTTGATAAGATTACTGTTAAAGAGATAATGACAAAGGATTTGACAGTAGTCTCACCAACTGAAAGACTTGTTCACGCAAGAAGGCTCATGATTGAAAATCATGTGGGCAGATTGCCGGTTGTTGAAGACGATGAATTGGTGGGCATGCTCACTTCTAAAGACCTGATGAGGGCTTTCATCGATTTTAGAAAAAAGGTGCCTGAAAAATACCAGAAATCTCAAATCAAGGAGGTTTTGGTTGAATATATCATGTCTTCAAATCCTACTGTCACATCAAGGGATGCAACCATCTCTGAGGTGGCTAATGTAATGATTGAAACCGGATATAATGGTTTGCCTGTTGTTGAGGGCAATGATTTAGTTGGTATCATAACACAAACTGATATTTTAAGGCTGATTGAAAAATTAGAATCTTAAATATCAACTTTTTTTTATTTTTTTTGGGTGATTAGCATTACATTAATATCATTTTTAGGACCAAAAGGAACATTCACTCATGAAGCGGCCGGTATGATTGGAGACGAGCTGATTCCATACTGCACCATTCCTGCAGTGATGGAAAGCGTGGCAAATGATGAAACCGAATATGGTGTCGTTCCAATCGAAAACTCAATTGAGGGACCTGTTGGCGTGACATTGGATTCCTTGGCCCATAAGTTCGATTTGAAAATATTCAAGGAAATAATCATTCCGATCAATCAGAATCTGATTGTCAATCCTGGATGTGTGATGGATGACATTGAGGATGTCTATTCCCATCAGCAGGCTATTGCACAATGTCAGGAATTCATAAGCCGAAATGGAATCCAGCCCCATTATGCCATAAGCACTGCAAATGCCGCCAAGAATATCATTGGGGACAAGTCCAAGGCGGCGATAGGTAACGCAAAGGCTGCGGAATTATATGGTTTGGAAATTCTCAAGCCCAACATTCAGGACATGGACAATAACGAAACAAGGTTCATTGTCGTTTCAAACAGTGACCACGAACCGACCGGCAGGGACAAGACTTCAATCATTTTTTCCATATATGAGGACCGTCCTGGTGAACTGTACAATATTTTAGGGATTTTCCAAAAGAATAACATAAACTTGACAAAAATCGAATCCAGGCCATCTAAAAAGGGTTTGGGAAGATATCTGTTTTTCATTGACTTTTATGGTCATAAAGATGATGCAATTATTAAAGATATTATTGAGGAGATTGATGAAAACACTTATTTTTTAAAAGTTTTAGGTTCCTATCCTGAATTTTAGGTAACATTTAAATTAATGTTTGAATATAACTTAAAGTATAATAATTTCAGGGAGGGTAGGAATGTCAGAAGATAGAGATAAACTTCTTCAAGTTATGAATAGTTTGGAAGCAGATTATAAGTCTGGCAAGATTTCTGCTGGAAAATACAAATATTTTCGTTCTAAATATGAAGATAAATTAAATTCTATTGATGCTATGGAAGCAACTAAGCGTATTAGATCCATGCAGGGTAAATCAACTACCAGAACTAAAAAAAGAAGTAAAAAACCTACCAATTATAAGAAAAAGCAAGAACAAGATTTAGTTCAAAAGTATATTATAAATCCTAAAAAGGATGATGCAAAATATAATAAAAAGAAAAAGTCCTCAATGAGTAGCGGTACTTTTACAGCAATAACCTTATTGGTGCTTGTAATTGCATTCGGCGCAGGTGTAGCTTACGGTATCTTTAATTTGGATTCCGAAGCAGTTGCCAATTCCGGTGTTGTTGCTACTGTTGAAGATACAGCATTCCCTGAAATTGTTGCTGTTGTAAATAATACTACACACACTAATTTTACTGACACTTCAAATTATACTCAGGCTGACAGCAAGACTACTGACAATGATGACAATCAGGTTGAAACTACAACCACAACTACGACTACGACCACAACTACAACCACTGATGACTCGTCGGACAGTTCTCAATCCAGTTCTCAATCCAGTTCCAGTTCATCAAGTGATAGTAGTAGCAGTGATTCCTCAAGTTCGTCGGATAGTGGCAGTGATTCCTCAAGTTCGTCGGATAGTGGCAGTGATTCCTCAAGTTCAAGTGAGGGGACATCTGGGTAATGATTAAGGTGATTTTATGAAAGGTAAAATTTTAAAAGGAAGTATTATAGCAATTATTCTCATCATGTTTTTGGTTTCAAGTGTCAGTGCTGAAAATAAGGCAAATGATGAAAAAGTTCTAACTTTATCAAAAGGCGGATTGGTTATAAAATATCCTTCAGATTGGGGGGTTTCACAGGCCAAATCAAATTATTCAATAATGTCAATTTCAAAACTGGATTCAATAGATTCAGCTGGAGTCGGTCAGGTCAACATTAACTTTGAGAAAAAGCCGATTGAAGGGGATTTCCACACATTTGTAAATTCCACCTACAACTCCATGCAGTATGATTCTTCATTCAAGCTGGTTTCTTCCGGTGAATCTGTAATCGGTGATAGGCAGGCAGTTGAATACATCTACACTTCAAATCAGAGTGGTGTGGAACGTGAACACAAGGCTGTTTGGTTTGAAAAAGGTGGTCAAGCCTATGTTTTATTATATAGTGCCCCATTAAACCAGTTCGAACAGAATTTATACGTATTCGATTATATCCTATCAGATATTCAAATCACTTAAGGTGTTTAAATGATCGTTTTATGTGTTACAGGTAGCATTGCAGCTACCGAATCCATCAAATTGGCACGTGAGCTTAGAAGAAACGGTGTGGAAGTTAAATGTTTCATGAGCGATTCCGCATGTGAAATCATTCATCCGAATGCGATGGAATTCGCTACAGGCCATGATGTCGTAACCAAACTGACTGGCAAAATAGAGCATGTCAAATATTCCCAGGAAGATTTGATACTTGTCGCTCCGGCCACAGCAAACACCATTTCCAAATTTGCTCATAAGATTGCAGACAATCCCATTTCAACATTGCTGATTACCGCCCAGGGCCATGACACTCCGATTATCTTTGTTCCGTCTATGCATGATTCAATGTATCGTGCAGTCAAGGAAAACATCGATAAAATAAAGGATGAAGGTTCAGCATCTTTCATCAAGCCTAGAATGGATGAGGGCAAAGCAAAATTCCCTTCAAAAGAGGACATAGTTCTTGAATCTTTAAGAACCATTAATTTAAATAAATGATTGGCATGATTAAAGGCAAAAAGATTTTGATAAGTCTTGGGGGGACTTATGAACCTATTGATTCAGTAAGAGGCATTACTAATAAATCCTCCGGCAAGATGGGTTTGGCTCTTGCAAAGGAAGCATATATACGGGGTGCTGATTTAACATTGGTTGTCGCCAATGTCAGCGTCGAAATCCCTTCTGTTTTTGATGTCATTCGCGTTGAGACAAGCAGTGAAATGAATGAGGCTATTTTAAGGTTGGTTCCTGATTGTGACATTTTCATATCTGCCGCAGCGGTTTCAGATTTTGAATTCAGAAAAAAATCAGATAAGAAAATTGATTCTTCCAGTTCTCTTTTTTTAAATTTAAAGCCAACAACTAAAATCATTCGCCAGATTAAGGACATCAATCCTGATATTTTCCTTGTCGGTTTCAAGGCGGAGTTCAATATTTCAAAAGATGAGATTATTAGCTGTGCCCGCAAACAGATTGCCGATGCCGGAACGGATCTGGTTATAGCCAATGACATTTCAAAGGAGAATTGTCAGTTCGGATCAGATGACAATGAGGTCCTGATTGTTGACGATGAGGTTTTGACAGTTCCTCTGGCTTCAAAAAGGGAGATTGCAAAAAGCATTTTTGACGTGATTTCCAAAAAAATATAAGTTCATCTATCTATCTAGACACACTATTCTATTTTTCAATCTTAACTTCATTTATTTTATAATCATGTTTATTTATTTTAATAGTTTCATGATTTCAATTATTTTAATTAATTGATAAATAGATTATTTTGATAGTTTTTTCACGACTATTTTTCCATAGCATTGAAATTTTCAGCATGTGGCGAACTGCTTCATATATGTTTCAATTCACAATTGCATTTTAAAATCAATTTTGTTTTTGCCGTATTATGTCATATATGATGTAAAATTAATTTTATAGATTGTGTTTTAATCAATCAATTTTTTGATTTGTGCTATAAATCTATATGAAAATTTAGCTTTAATGGAGTAATACTTTTTTAATTAAAAACAGTAAATTAATCTTTTAAAAAAAGTTTTTTTAAAATTAGTTTTAAATAAAAATAAGTTCATGCCTTTAGGTATGAGTTAAATGGAGTGATTAATAGAGTGAATCAACCTAAAGGACGTTTCAATGAACTTTTATTTTATTTGCATTAGCAATTATAATATTTAATTTTATAGTATAAAAAGCTATCTAAGTAATACTTTTTGGCTTTTTCAAAGTTTTTTCTTATATTGGCAATGCATTATTGCCTTTTTTGTAGTGGCCTTGTTTTGGAATTTGGTTAATTTTAAAAAATTTATTTTGAGTTTTCCTTTAATATTTTGCTGATTTTGATTTGAACTTTTACATGTTCCTGATTTGGATAGTTTGTGTTGTAAAATTATTGATTGTTAATTCGATATGGATAAATTTTTTGATGTTTTCAATTGGGTAATTTTTATGGTGGTGATATTTGTTTGGGTATTGTGGGAATACGTTTTTGGCTATTGCCGTAGTTCATTTCTTTTTGGCAATGCCTTGAAAAATTAAATTGTTTTAAACTTTTTAATTTTTATTTTCACTTTATAAATTTGTTGGTTTCTCTTTATATTTTTTTATTATGATTTAAAAAAATAAAAAATAGATGGAATTCATCTATTTTAATTTAACTGTTGTTTTTATTGTATCTTTGAGGTAAGTCACTTTGACAGTGTAGGTTTTGCTTTTCCTGAGCTTTTTGATAACTTTTTTGTTCAATGTTTTTTGTGCAATTCCTTTGGAGTTGGTTTTGACCTTGTAGGTTTTGCCGTTGAACTTGAAAGTTATCTGTTTACCTTTTACAAGTTTGCCGTTGATTTTAAGTTTTGCTTTCAATGTAAATTTCTTGGCAGTCTTTTTGATAGTCACTTTACTTGCGCTCAATACGTGCTTTACGGTAACGGTGTTTTTGTAGGTTTTGCCGTTGAATGTGGTTGTCATTGTGTATTTTCCAGGAACCTCTGTTATTTTTATTTTTGCTATTCCGTTTTTGTTTGTTTTAAACGTACTGGTTTTGCCGTTGATTTTAAAGGTAACTGAAGCACCGACTGCGGCTACTTTGCCATTTTCAGAAACCACCTTGACAGTGAAATAAGATCCTCCACTGTAATCAACTTTAATGTTCTTGCTGTTGATGACTTTGCAGGTGCTTAAATTCAATTTAACAGTGACATTGTTTTGATATGTGTGATTGTTGTAGGTAGTTTCAATAGAATAAAGTCCTGGAGCTTCATTAATCTCCAATTTGGCAATTCCGTCATGATTTGTTAGAACTGTTATTGTATTTCTGTTGATTGTGAAGTTAACGGATGCTCCTGCACCTACGTTTCGACCATCACCAGTCATGACTTTAACTGAAAAAGATGATCCGCTACCATAATCAATACTGATATCATTATTGTCAACTATAACACTATCATCAGAGACAGTATAGACCTTAAGGCAAACGGTCTTGTTTTTTAAAGTGATATCGCTCCATGTACTGCCGTTGGCACTTACAAATGACATTCCATGAATATAATGATTTCTTGAGTGTGCTTCATAAGGAATGGCATTGCTTTTAAAGACAACTTTAAACTTGTCTCCTTTTTTAACGGGAACATAATTGCTTAAGACAATTGTCCGGTATCCTGCAAACTCACTTATGCCACTTTGAGAGTAGACCAGATTTGTGTTCACGTAAATGTCAAAGGAATAATTGATGCCTGGCTGGTTGAAGAATGTTCCAACACTGGCAATCAAATCATCATACTCTGCAGTGAATTCATTGCAATATTGGGTATAATTACTGTCAAAATCATATAAACCGGTTAAATCAGTCTGGTAATTTACATGGTAATCAATAGCATTAGTGAAAATGCAGGCCGTGAAAGGATAAATAATGCCGGTATCCGAATCAGGGGTGAAAAATGATTTTTCATAGTAGGATAAGTAGAAATATCCTTCATCTCCCCAGTCGGTTCCCCAACTGTTTTTGACAATCCATGCGCCATTTCCAGGAGGAGTAATTAAAAAGTTATCTGTAGAGTAGTTATCATCCCATCCGATGATGGCAACGCCATGTGTTGGTGAAAGTGATTCATTAGTATATTGTGCAGAAGTTTTTTCATTGTAATATGGTTCGTCGTTACTGCTTGCATAACTAATTGAAACTGCACCATAATTTAAAATTGCTTTTTTAACCTCCCCTACATAATCGGTTGCATTCGGCATGATGAAGTAAGCATCCTGAAGGCGTGTCTTATTTGCACTATCAACAAAAACAGATAATTTTCCAACCTCGTCATATTCATCATCTTTTTCACTGACACTCAACCAATTGATAACATTAGCCAGAGCCAAATAATCAATACCTCCTTCATCAGATGTTAAAAATCCAAACTCAGAGTATCTTATTTGGAGATTTTGGATATAATTTTCGGAGATATCATATCTTATGCCTGTTGCTTTTAAAAATGCAGTTTCCAATGCTTCTCCAAAAGCAAATGTCCAGCAGGCACCCGCCCTACCTTGATTTTTAACCGGGGAAACCCATCCCCAATCACGCAAATCAAACCGTGACGGAAGAGAGCCAACATTGATTGTATTATTGATCAATGTCAAATTCAATCCGGGATTTGCAAAAGATAGCGGAGCATAAAATGTCTGATTGGTGATTATGCTGTCATTGTTATACACATTACTGTTGAGATTGCACACATTTTTGTCGAAATCCGTGAAAATTGCATTTGTATTGTTTGCAAATATGCAGTTGGTGATATTATACCATGATTCGCAGGCATATATTGCATTTGCCATATGTGCTGAGTTATTGATGAATCTGGAATTGACCAATGTCATATTGCCCATATCACAGACTATTGCACCACCATAACTGTTAGGATAGTCATCACAGAGCTGATTTGAATCAAAAATACAATTATCAATTGTGCTATTGGTAAATGAGACATAAATCCCTCCTCCAATATGGGCTTTATTGTCTGTGAAGTTGGAATTTCTCAAGATTAGATTTCCTCCCAATTGAATATATGCACCGCCAATCCTGGATGAAGCATTGTCAAACACGCAATCGATTATGGTTGCATTGCATGACTTAATTCCATAATCTACCATTATGGCACCGGCATTCTTAAATGATTTGGTGTTGATGAATTCACATCCTTTGATATAGGAGTTACCTGACCACTTTATGGCAATCGCTCCTGCACTAATATTGGCAGTCAAATTAACGAATCTGGAATTGATGATTGAAGATTCAGAATTTTCAAAATATAGTGCCGGCGCATAAGCAGAGGATATGTTTATAAAATCCACATTATCAATGATTGCCTTGGAACTTGAAGCATAGATTTGGCCATATTTATTTGGTATGCTTGAAGTGACAAATGAGTTGCAGACATTTAATGTGGTGTTCCTTGAATATATTGATGAACCTCTTTCAGCATAATTGTCAATGAAGCGAGAGTTATTGCAATAAATTATAGCATTCTTCTGGAAAATTGCTCCGCCTGATTCACTAGCATTGTTGTTGATGAAAGTTACATTGTTCAATGTGAGTTGTCCATTTGAATATATTGCTCCGCCCATGTCTGAATTACCGTTGATGAATACAAGATTGTTTATTGTTACATTGTTTGCCGTAATATTGAATATTCTAGCAATTCCGGCTCCGTTGATGGTGTGTCCTTGTCCGTCAACAGTGAAATCGGCTTTGCTGATTATAATTCCATTTGTATAATTTGTATCGTTTTCAGGATTATAAGTGTAATTTTTTGTTAATTGTATTGTGTCAGTTGTCGAGTTTGCAATTTCAGTATTTAAAGTTGAAAAATCGCTAACTTCATTTTCTCCATTCGATAGTATTTCTTCAGTATTTATATCGTTGTCTTGTGCTATTATTTCATCAGCATTAATACTGTTATCCTGCTTTATTATTTCAGCAGTTGCATTGTTGTCTGCTGCACTTATGCAAGATAAAGTGAGTAAGGCAAATAAAATAATTGTAGCTAATATGACTTTATGCCTAATAAAAATCTCCTCCTATAAGTTTAAAAATTATTTTTTATATTATATATTTGTTTAAATAATATAAATTTATTTAAATATATTTTTTAAAATCATGATAAAGTTATATGCTGTATGTGATATGGATTATTAGAGTAGTGAGATTGCAAAAGATTGATATATTTTGATAAGTAAGTAATACTTTTTGGCAATTTTATAGTAATTTTTCTTGTATTGACAATGCATTATTGCTTTTTTTGTACTTGCCTTATTTGCAGCAATATAAAAAAAGAAGTAACAAATTCTAAAAGTTCATTTAGGATATTTTTCGATTCAATGTAATATTAATTTTTCATTTAATTTGCCCATTTCCACTTAAATGTAAAATATAAAGGATATTGGTCAAATAAAAGGATAAATTAAATTAATTTTGGAAAATAGTTATTTATATCCAATTTATTTAATTATGGCCGATTTTACAATGATATTTGTTTTGAATATTTCTTTTATCTAAATGCCATGGCCTCTTCAAGGTCATGGATGAATTGCACTATTGGGTGTACTATCTTTTTTATTTATTTTTTTGCGTTTATTTTTTATTTTGTGTTTTTTGGTGGATTTTTTAGGTCATGAATTTTTTTCAGTATACTTTTTTTATGGATTTTTAATAATTGCTTGGAGTATGAAAAATTGTTTTGGGTTTGAAAAATTGCTCTGAGTTCGTTATTTGATTACTTTTCAAATGCTCTCTCTCATTTTTTATATAGGAGTAATTATAATTCAATTAAATGTGATTTTAATTATTGTTTTAAAAAAGAGTAGATGTTTTCCATTTTTTTTAGAGATAGTATTATATGATGGACTGGAGGAAATGTGATTTTTATGGGTGATTATATTCGAGGTGTGGTTGTTAAGCTTCATTTAACTCCCGAACAAGAAGTCATGTTTAAACAAAACTATGGTTGTACTCGTAAAACTCATAATGAACTTTTAAATAAATATAAAGCCAAAAATGGAGATTGTAATAAAATTCCAACTAAAAATGAGTTAAATCAATTCTTAAACGAATCCAAAAAAGAGTTACCTTATTTGATGGAAACAGAGTCCACCAGTCTTCAACAGGCACGTGATGATTTGCATAAAGCGTTTAAAAACAGTTTTAAAAGCAAAAGGCATAATCCTCCAAAATTTCACTCTAAAAAGAAAACACGACCTAGCTTCAGACAAACTATCCGAAAAGACAAAAG
>ONSJ01000002.1 GCA_900320515.1 uncultured Methanobrevibacter sp.
GACCACAGCAGAGGATGATATTCTTTGGTTGAATTATCCCTCAGATAATCTCCAAATTCCTTGATTCTAAAAAATTGGTCCTCTTCGACCTTGATTATATCATAGACATGTTTCATGAAATCATTTAATTTATTGTCCAAAACGACAAATTCAACATCCTGCTGGTTTTGTGCGGAAGGTGAATAATACGCCCCTTCAATCAGCTTATTGAAAGTATCCTTATCTATTTTTTTCTTTTTAAACCAGCGCATAGACCTTCTTTGCTTTAGAAAAGTCAATAAATCATCATAATCAACTGGAATCTCATTGGGATTATATTCTACAATCCTGTTTTCACGGCCCTTGAATATCTTAAGGGTTACCGCCTTGGTAGGGCATATCGCCATGCAGTGTCCGCATTCAAAGCAGTTGTTGCCGGTTTCATAAGCCACATCATCAATTTCAATATTGTCCCTAATACATACAGATTTGCATTGTCCGCATCCAATGCATTCCTCAACATCAATCATTAATTTCATTTTACCACAAATCCATCCTGAATAACTTTTAGAATGTTGTCATTATTGCTTAAAACACCTACGTCATCCAGTGGATTTGAATTGACCAGAATCAAATCAGCAGCATAGTTTTCCTTAACCAAACCCAAATTGTCAAAGCCTAAAAATTCAGCAGCATTGACTGTTCCTGCAGCAATTGCCTCATCGGCAGACATTCCAATGTCTGTTAGATGTGTTAACTCCTCCAAATTGTGTCCATGAGGAATCACTCCACTGTCTGTACCCATAAGAATGTTGACGCCCTCCTCATAGGCAACGGATACATTTTCCTTGTGAACCTTGACTATTTCCTTCAGCTTGGCTGTCTTTTCGGCCGCATAGCTGTCCCATGCAGGAAAGCCGTTTTTGGCTAAAAACTGATGAACCAATAATGTCGCAACAAGACTGACATTCTTTTCTGCCATCTTTTGAGAGGTTTTCCTGTCAATGAATGTTCCATGTTCAATTGATGAAAAACCTGCATCAATACAATTATTCATACCTCTTAAACTATGACAATGGGCTGATACTTTCATGTTTGTTGCTTTAGCTTCATTAACGATTGTTTTCAGTTCCTTTTTATTGAATTGAGCGAATTCTGGTGAAGTATTTGTTGTCAATACTCCGCCACTTGCCATAACCTTAATGAAATCCGCACCTGCTCTCCTGACTTCACGAGTCTTTTTCAGGACTTCCTCTACACCATCACATCTTCCCTTTGGAAAACCTGGATAAATAATCTCCATATCCCAACCGGAAGGCAGCAACAAGTCAAAGTGGCCCCCAGTCATTACCAGAGGAGTTATTGAGAGATGAATCTTTGGAGCGGTGAACAGTTTCCTTTGCTGTGCCAACTTAAAACTTAAATCGGCAGATCCGCAATCCCTAATTGTAGTAACGCCCGCATTGATTGTCTGCAATGCATGAGGCACTGCATTGTAGAAATGAAGACCCAATGGATTTGCCATGTTTTCCTCTTTGTGAAAACCCTTTGCAAAGATATGGGTGTGACAGTCAATAAACCCTGAAAGCAGATAATTGTCCTCACCATCAATGACATTATCAGCTTTGACTTTGCCGGATGCAATCTCTTTAATTACTCCATCTTCAATCAAAACGTTTTGATGGGTTGAAATTTCTTCAAACGGGTTTACAACGTTTACATTCTCAATTAGAGTTTGCATATTATCACATCATAATATTTCTATTGTTCCGTTATCCCCATCAACCTCAACAAGTGTTCCATTAGTCAAATCCTTGACCTCTTCAGGTGAGTCGACCATTGGAATGTCGGACATGATGGCGCCGGTAGCTATAATAGGCTCTGCATTCAAGCAGATGATTGCCTTTGGAGCTGTACTGTTTTTCATCATTTGAAAAATCACATAAGATCCGACAGTGGAACCTTTTCCGCCAGGAATAAACAGAACTTTATCTTTAATGATTTCGCCTTTTAATTCATGATTCGGATCGATTATTTCACCATTTTCAGGATTTACACCCCCTAAAAAACTAATAGGTTCTGATGAAACAATCAATTCCCCTTTACCTTTTCCTTTTGCAATATTTCTACATTTAATCATAAGATCACTATAATAATTTATCTTGAACTTCTTCTCCACGATTTAACGCATTTGTTGATATGATTGTATCAATCAATGCCCAAACCCATATTATGAAACATAATAAGAATCCGATAAGAATTAAAATTAAAATTGCCGATATCACATAGGCTATCAAAAATATGGCTCCCTTATGGTCAAGGCCCAAGTAAATCTGACCAAGCCCAGGCAGGAATACGCTTAAAATAATAGCCAAAAGAATATTTTTTTGACCTGAAGATGACCTGACCGCTTGTGTGCTAGACCCCATCACGTTTCCATTTAAATCCTGTCCGCATTCCGGACAGAACTTATAATCTCCAACAATCCTGTAGCCACAATTAGAACAGAATCTAACCTTATCCGATGATTGGACAGGTAGTGAAAGTGAATTGTCCTGCTTAACTTCAGCATCATCCCTAACCGAAACAACATCCTCTACCCCACTAGATTCGGCAGAATCATCAGATTCTATGACTTCCTCAGCTTTAACCTCTTCTACATTACTTTCATCATTATTCGGAATATCTGCTCCACATTCCGGGCAGAACCTATAATCACCATCAATTTCATGGGCACAATTAGAACAAAACCTGGTTTTGCCCTGTGGCTGTGAATTCTGTTTGACATCCTTTATATATGCTCCGCAATTCTTACAGAACTTTGATTCAGGGACATCATTTCCGCAATCTGGACAAATTACCATTTACACCACATCAACTTTCATGATTTCTCTTAAAACAGCAGTAGCATATGAACCCTTATTTATTGAAAATTCGCATAAGACTCCGTCATCGGTCGCTTCGGCGGATGCATCCCAAACCTGGAATCTCATGGAACGCCTGAGACCATGACTGCCTAAACGTGGCATTTTTGGAACTTCAAAATCCTCTTTAGTAAGGCCATATCCTTTTAAAACATTCTCTTCCATCTCTCCAACAGCGCCGCCAGCATATGGAACCTTGGTACCATACAAAGGACAGGTAGGATTTGCATCAAAATTGTCCATCAATTCCTGATACTCTTCGGGAGTCTTGTCATAGACTATGTGCTCTTCTGTGTCAATGATTATGTCCCCTTCAATGTATTTGTCAATTCCCATAGCTACACGGTTGCTTACGGCTTCATTAAATAAGTATGACTGATACGCATGAACAAACATTCTCTGAAGTGGCTTTGGAAGCGCATACAAAGCATTTTTATATGATTTGTCTGTCAATTCCCCTTTTTTGGAATCCTTAATCAGCTCACGAATCATCATCTTTTCATATCTCATTCCCTTGCCCATCAGTTCCAAGGATTCCTCAAGGTTGCCGTCGTCATAGGCCTGCCTTGCCATCTGATTTTCCTGATGCTCCTCTTCAGACGGACCACCTATATATCTGTCGACAGCCTTTTTGAGGTCGTTTTCAATAAGTGCCTCACCGACAAGATGGGTGTTTGTTCTAGGCTTTCCGAATCTCTGCCATCCGAAGTAATTGGGAACCCCCTTGGCTTCAAGCTCTTTAAGGACCTCATTTGCAATGTCGGCAGATTCCTGGAAATCATCCAAATCCTTGATTAATATTCTGAACTTGTTTCCCTTAAGCTGACCCATCCTGAGCTTCTTTCGACCTCTGACAACTTTTAAAAAATCAGTTTTGTAAATGTCCAAGTCCTTTACCTGCTGCATCTGCTCTTCGGAATCCATATTGGCAATGCAGATCCATTGGCGGGTCAAGGCCTTCTTGTCTTTCATTCCGGCAAATCCCATTCTCTTTCTTGAGATATGCAAATCCCTTGAGATATCCAAAACAACATCCAAAGTGGTCCTTCCAAGCTTTTCAATCCAGATGTAAACATTGGGACCTTCGCCGGACGGGACGACTTCCGGAATTTCTTCAACATAAAAATCTTCATATCGGTTTCTGATAGTTCCCCCAATTCCTTTTTGGGAAGTAACATACGTATTAGCATTTAACATAATATCACGGAAATTATAAGTGCCCTGGCCGGGATTTGAACCCGGGGAATGGGATCCGCAGTCCCATGTGTTATCCAAACTACACCACCAGGGCTGGACAAAATAAGATAACAACTAATTATATAATTTTTATACTATTTAATTATTGCCATACTGACAACGTATATGAATACTCGCCATATGTCCTTGCCGCCACATTGACATTGCCTGCCTTGCTATAATCTCCTTTAGATGCTAAAACTTTTCCTTTCAAAACATTGTTTTCCCTAAACTGATAATTTTTAATCTTATACGAATCCAGCTTGCTTTTGGAAATTTCTGAAACTTCACTTATTGATTTCTTTGAATTTTTGCCTTCCTCCAAAATATTTGAAATTTTGCCGAGAAAGGTCTGGTCACTGAAATCGATTTTACCGCTCAACAGTTCCATTACATCCTGTGCAGTTCGAATATCCTTGCTTTTATAGGAATAATCGGCCGTAGGTATTGATATTGCTGCATTAACAACCAAAAATACAATTAAAAGCAGAAATATTGCAAGAATTGCATCCATTATATAAAAAGATCCTTTGTTATCCAACATATCCTATTATTGGATGTTGAAATTTATAAAAAATTTTGAAGTGTGCAAGTGTGCTTTTGTGAAAAATCACATGAATGAAAAAAAATAGAAAAAAGGAGATTTAGTTTCCCCTTACATATTCGATTACCTTATCCTTTTTAGCTATTGCGGCATCTGAAGCCTTTTGAACCTTTTCCTTCATCTCTTCAAAGTCTTCAGGGGTTGTATCCCCAACCAGTTTTTTGATTTTGGTATAAGCCGCTTCCCTGAACAATGGGACAAGCTTTTCATTTGAACCGTCTTCCTTGATTAGAATCGGCTCACCGGAATTGTTGACCTCTCCGATTTCTGATATTGCAACATCATATTTGCCGACTGCCTTTTTGATGTCACCGGCAATTTCCGGAGGGACAATGAGCATCAATGAATCTGTTGAAACACCTAACGGGTCAATGTTTAATGTCTCAAGCATGTTTAAAACATTAGGGGCCACCATATCCCTGATTTCCTTTTCATAAAACTCCAGACCTACGCCGGTAGTGTTTGAGATTTCATGGGCATCTCCCCTAAGGCCACCGTTTGTCACATCGGTCATCGCATGGACATCCTTCACGAGGTCTGACTCAAAAAGCGCATGTGAAGCCTGAACGAAGTTCACGTTCATTGTATCCCATACCACATCGAAAAAGCCGTTGTAAAGTGCAGTTGTTGTTATTGTTCCCCCTCCTGAACCTTCAGTCAAAAGGATTACATCGCCTTCGGTTGCGCCCTTTCTTGCTGTTGGAGGGTATGGTGAAACGCCGACGCTTCCAACTGCTGAAACGAACCTGTCGCCCAAAACCATGTCTCCGCCGACACGTAGTGTTGAGCCTGCAACAATTGGAACATCAACAAGCTCTGAAACAGCTGCAACACCTGCAGTGAAGTCAAAAATCTTTGCAACATCACCATCATCCGCAAGGTGGACATCGCTCAGGATAGCTACCGGATCTGCTCCCATTACACAGACATCCCTTAAGGTAGCTCTTGTAACATGAAAACCGCCTAAAAATGGATATTCACTTAATCTTGAGTGGATTCCATCAACTGCTGTTGTAATATACACTTCATCGTTTGCAACAGGTGCCTTAACAACTCCTCCATCATCCTGTTCGGACGGATTTACAAGTGAAGCTGTGTCTGTGGATGCCACGATTTCTGCGATTTTTCTGTGGACAAAAAAGTCTCCCGCTCCACGGGAACCTACTCCCATCTCGCCCATCAGCACGTCTGATGCATTGATGTCAACGATTTCCTTTAAAAATTCATCATCGCTTTCATTTAACTTCAAGGTGGTTGAAACCTCATCAATCACCGCTTTTGCCATTTCAACTGAATTTTCCTGTGAAATGTTTTTATATTCCCTTATGCGTACCGCTAAAATATCCGCCAATTCATCATATGAGTAATCATCAATTCTAGCCCTTACAAATCCTTCAATATCCATAGTTTATATCTCCAAGTTAGTGAAATTTTTTAAGATTTTCAATCCCGCTTTGCTGCTTTTTTCCGGATGAAACTGTGTTGAGAACAGATTGTTCTCGCTTAAGCTTGCCACAACACTGTTTCCATAATCACAAGTTCCCGCAATGATTTCATCTTCATCGGGAATTACATGATAAGAATGAACAAAATAAAAATACTCTCCATCAATGCCTTCAAGTATCGGTGAGTCATTTGTAACCTTTAACTTATTCCAACCCATGTGAGGTATTTTAACGCCTTCAGGCAATTTTTCAACATGTCCTTTAAACAAATTCAAACCTTCAACGCCCGGAGACTCCTCACTTGAACCCATCAGTACCTGCTGGCCAAGACAGATTCCTAAAAATGGCTTGTCTGCATTAACGTGCTCATAAATAACATCCTTAAAGGGTTCTAAATTCTCCATTGCACTTCCAAATGCCCCAACGCCCGGCAGTACCAGAAAGTCACTGCCAGCAATAATCTCCTTATCATCAGTTATTTGATATTCGGCACCGATTTTCCTAAATCCGTTGGAAATGCTTTTCAGATTTCCGCTTTTATAATCAATAATTGTTATCATTCGTCCAACCACCCAATAGCTGACCTAATCATTCCTCCAAAGTCTGAAAATACTATTTCATCAGTTCCTAAAGTCTTTGAGTGTGCATCAAGCTCTGCAACAACATGAGTATAGCCTAAATTCCTTAAAGGCTCAACCAAACGTGGCCCATCGGTTACTGCAACGGACTCAATGTCAAAGTTCTCGATTGGAAATGCATGAGGAACTCCGAACACGACTATCAAATCCAAGTCCTTATCCTTTAAAAATTCCGCAGCCTTGTCTGCAGTGATTGAATACTCATCAAGACCTCCTGTGATGAAGTCAGGTTCAATGTCAAGCTGACTTTTGATGTTTACGGCATGCTGCCTGATTCTTGGAAGGCCAATGTTTTCATCAAGATTGGCTACAAAGATTGGCCTGTTGTCGGGATTGATCTTTTCATAATCAAAATTGACGATGTCGGCAAAAAGATATGATGTTTCCTTTTTGACATTTAAAACAAAAGCAACCTTTTTTCCATCCTTAATAGCTTTGACTACATTCTTTGCAACGGATTCCTTTGAATCGCCAAAGTTAGGTTTAATGTATTTTCCCTGCGCCATTCCACGGGTCTTTTCAACTTCAGTTGCCTTCTCAAGCATTTCAATCTGCCTGTCTGACTCTTCACGTGGAATCACACCCGCTTCAACGGCAGCATCCAATGCCATGATTGCTCCGACAGTGTTGTCACCTTCACCTGACCCTCCATGGGATTCAACAGGAATGACTGTGCAAGGCAAGTCTGCGGTTGCAATGGCTTCCTTTAAATCCTCACCAATAATCATGCTTGCGCAGGTTCCGGCAATGCCCATCAGTTTTGGCTTGAATGCATCATAGGCTTCGGTCAGTGTATCAACCAATTTTTCGCCGGCGCCTAAAATAAAATCATTCTCAGACATTCCGGTGGTTACGACACGTACGCCGTCACCTTCTAAAAGCCTTGCTGTTCTAAAGCAACAGCCGGTAGGCCCATGCATGACAATAACATCAACGTTCATATCTCTCAGTGTGTAAAGAGTTGCTGCAATCGGACTTGGTCTTGGATGTATAATTTTTATCAACTCACAATTTTTTTAACAAATAATTATATTAAATTCTTAATTAATATAATTAATTAACAAATTCGCGGAGATTGCATTATGAAACTTGACAAGAAAATATTGGAAGAAAAAATCAGAGAATACAGAACATTTTTAAGCTGTTCGGAATCAACATTGATGGGACTTTGTGAAACTGCAGAATATCCGATTTCACAGGAGGACATGCGCAAATTGGCTTGCGGTTTTGCAGGCGGAATGGGCGGAACATTCGATGAAGGAACATGCGGTGCAGTGACCGGAGCACTGATGGCAAACGGTTTGCTCAATGATGACATACCAACAATCAAAGCAAACGCCAAGGAAATATTCAACACCTTCAAAGAGGAATACGGAACCGTCAGATGCGATAAGATAACCAATCACGGTGAAGACAAGTCCCCTTGTGTTGATTGCTGCGTTTTTATTGCCAACAAAGTGGCCGATTTGGCTGATAACAAATAGATGCCCATGATTTACAAAAGTGAATTCGACAAGGAAAGAAAGGAATGCAATGAACCGACCCACATTGAAGAGGGCATCAGTGATCCAACACTTATTGAGATTGACGAATTATATGGAGCGGCAGATGTCTTAAGCATGAAACATGCCGACAGACATCATGAAAAAATTCGAAACATATCACTTATTGCACCACTGATTGTATTTTTCTTTCTTCTTTATGAAGCTGCAGCACAGCATTGGCTCATTTTCGTGGTTACAGCGTTAATCATATTGCTATATTTCGTTTATAGACAACCCAACAAAGAAAATGCTCACGAAAAATATTTAGAATACAGAGTTCTTGCCGAAGCACTTCGTATCCAATATTTCATTTCAAAAGCAGGGATTAAAAAGAAAGTTATTGAGATCCTGCCATGGTTTACTGAAATACGAATTCCTTTAGTTAAAAATGTTCTCTCAGAGTTATCTTCAACAGAAACAGATAAAAAGGAACCGATTTTGGACTGCTGGATTAGAGACCAAATGAAATACCATGACAATGCCCATAAAAGAGCATTGAAACAGCTTGAAAAAAATGAACTTTATGAAAAAATTTCACTAATCGCAACCATTATTTTCTATATCATAGCATTGATTTTTGAAATTACCATGATACTTTATGCTCCTTTTGAAGTGGAAACTGCACATTGGGTTCGTGCAGGCTTAAAGATTGGAGTTGGAACCGCAACTGCAATTACCATATTCCTTTCAAACTACTATGGAAAGATGTCCCTATCCAGCAAAGTGGATGAGCATCTGAGAATGTACTGGCTTTATCAAAAGGTGGAAGCTAAAATTAGACAGACAAAAGAGGAAGATGAAGATGAGATAATCTATCTTGCAGAACAATGCCTGATTGAAAATGCAAGCTGGTATTCCCATCAAAAGAAAAACACCCCCGATTTTGCCGTGGAATGAATTCGCTGAAAAATCGGTATTTCAACCATCCATCTCCTTTAAGTAGGAAAATTTTCACTAAAAAGTTAAATCTTTCTTTTCGACAATCAACTTTTGGCAAAATATATTAACAAATAATCACATTAATTAATATTAAAAATCAGTGTTATTATGCTTCAAAAAGAGATTTTTATAAAAGACAAAGAAAACTGCAAAACACCATTTACCCACATCGAAAACAATATCAACGACCCTAAACTGAAAAAGATTGATGAGATGTATGGTGCTGCAGATGTAATGAGTATTGAAAATGCAAAAAAGTATCAACAGTATCTCAAGAGACTCGCAATAATTGGAACATTGATTGCATTTTTTTTCCTTTTATACGATGAAGCAGAGCTACATTTGCTAATTTACATGTGCATATTCCTCATCGGAATCTTGGCGTATGAGAAAAAATTGGCTGAAAACAACAAATACCACAAAAAATATGTTGAATACCGTGTGCTTGCAGAAACCCTGAGAGTCCATTATTTCCTTTCAATCGCAGGCATCAAAAATTATACAAGCATTATTTTACCATGGTTCATCAAGAAAGGTTCACCATGGATTAACGAAATCATATTGTCATTGGATACCAATATTGGTGAAAAGAAATCCATTCTGAATTGTTGGATTATCAATCAACAGAAATATCACCAGACAGCATGGATTAATTCGACCAACAAAAAAGAAAGAAATGATAAAATCGGTAAAATAGCATTAGATATAACTCTACTTACTTATTTATTTGCCGGAATATTTGAGATTTACATGCTTTCAAATGCATCCGGACAAATAAATATAGATATTCTCGGATTGATTTTAAAAACATTTCAGGATTGGGGAATAATGGTTGGATATAATCAAGTTGATATGATTCGTGCAATTTTAAAGATTGTAATTGGAAGCATGTCTGCAGGAACATTATTCATCAAAAGTTACTATGGGAAAATGTCCCTTTCAAATGAAATCGAATCCCACAGAAGAATGGTTATGTTATACGAAGATGCCGAAAGGAAAATCAGAGAACAAGGTGAAAATGACAATCTAATCAGTTCCCTGGCACATGAGTTCCTAATTGAAAACAGCACCTGGTATGCCTATCAAAGTAAAAACAAGTTTGAACTTATTCTGGAATAATCATGCCAAAATGTAAACGCCCAACAGAATCATCATCAGGATGACATTCAGAACTGTGAAAATGACCAAATATCTGATTTTAAATTCACCATGCTCACGAACAAGAATCTTAAATGAAATGAGATTGGCCATAGAGGCGATTAGGGTTCCAAATCCGCCGATGTTGATTCCAATTATTATGGCTTCATAATTACTGCTGAAACCGCTCAATAGCATTGCTGCCGGAACATTGGAAATCACCTGTGATGCGGCAACACCCATTAAAACCTCGTTTCCAGTGATCCATTTGGTGAAAAGCGCATTGAAAAATGGGATGTTTTCGAGATTGCCAATCAATACAAATAAAGCGATGAATGTCAAAAGCAGGTAATAGTCAATGCCTATGAAAACCCTTTTAAAGAAGGCATCATAGTTGACATCAATTTTTCTAAATTCAGGAAGTACAATTCCCTCTTTAGGTACAAATAATGACACTACAACCAGAAATACAACAGATACAATAATATATGGCAGGAGCAGCAGGAAAAACGATTCGAATGGGATCCTGGATACCGTATACATCACAATATTGTGGGGCGCTCCGATAGGAAGCACCATACATCCCACATTGGAGGCAATGGTCTGCATGGAAACTGTAATAATGATTAAATCAGACCTGTCGACTTTTCTTAAAGCCAGAATAGCAAATGGAACGAATATGATTAAAGAGACATCATTGGTTATGAATATTGAACTGAAAAAGCATGTGAAAACCAAAAATAAGACAAGATATCTAGTGTTTTTAACCTTAACCAATAATTTTCGAACCAGAATCTCAAAAATGGACAGATTCCTTAGAATCTCAACAATCAGCATTATAACAAACAGCAATATGATTGTATCCCAATTAATATAAGTTGAATAATTTAGAGTGGGTTTAACAAAAAAGCAAGAGATTATAGCTAAAATTAAAGATATGAAAAATATTATCTCTTTTTTAAAAAAATCAGAAAATTTAGATGAAAATTCGTTCATTGTATCTCAGTAAGGCTAGTCTGCATCCTCATCCATTGTTTCCAAAAGAAAGCTTACCGGCCTGAATCCATCATTGCATGATATCATTGCAGACTTTTTGTTTTTCATCCATCCGTCATAGAAATCGCTGGCTCCATTTGCCAATGCCATTACAAATGGTGAAAGGCTTTCCCATGCACTGTCACAGAAATCATCAGGCTTTACCCATCCGTTTGCAATGAATACCTGACCTTCATCCACATCGCATTCATGCTCCAGCGGATTTTCATATTTTTCAATCAAATCATCATGTCTGACCTTTCTCATAACCGTAATTTTAACTTTTTTCATGACAACACCTCCAAATCGCTTTTTTCATATTTATTATGGCCTTTAAGAGACTTCTTATGCTTCCAGCATCTGATTGCATCATCTAAAGATTTACCTTCATTATCCTCAAAGAAATCCCTGATATACTGATTGTATTGGAATTGCTTGCCGATGTCCGTTTTTTGGTTAGAGCCTTGAATTTCATGGTATGCCTCAATTGCATCTGCGTAGGTCTTATCGGGATTTGCCTTAAGCCACTTTTGAAACTTGACCTTGAATTTGAAACTCTTGCCAATATGTTCCTCAAAAAATTCCCGCTTATCTTCGCTGCATTTGAAATTTTCTCCCAATTTTGAATCTAGATCTATTTCAGATGATGAATTGTCAGGTTTTTGTTTTATAATTGGTTCTTTTAACTCTTCACCGGTCCTCAAATAATGGATTATTCTATTTTCCAATTCCTGTTTGGACCCGCTTACCTTCAACCCTTCAGACCTGCAAAAATCCTTCAATTCCTCCTTTAAAAAATAATATTGTTTAAATTCATCGGAAGTTAAATTTTTTGTTAATTTCACCATGTGCATCAGCTTAATCCAATATAAAAATAGCATTAAAGAATGAATAAGGATAAATTTGGTTAACAAATTTTGACACATCCCCATTCAACAAATATCTAATGGTTTGCCCTTTGGCAACCTAACATCAAATGATGTTAAATAACAATATGAACTTTTTAATATATATAATTTTCTTATTTTAATGAAAACAATACTCTACATAACTAAAACAATTTTATACGAATAAATAAATATTGATTTAAAAAAATAATTAATTTTAAATAGAATTACAGTGAAATAGTGAATTCTAAAACACTAATAATAATAACAAGTATCTGATGGTGTTTTAATGGTATTGAAAAATGAATATTATTTAAGACTCCTATTAAAATTGGAGGAAATGCCCTTGGCAATCGAAGAAATATTGCTTGCCATCATATATTTTGCAATGGCAAGCTATTATCTATTGTTAGGCATTAACTTGTTAATGCATTAGCAATCTATGAGTAGATTGAAAGCCTAGTTTGGATTATCCAAAAATTTTTCTAATTCAATGAACTGACAATTCAAATGAAAATTAGCTTTTAATATGTGTTTTATAGCTTTTGATTTACACATAGAGAAAAAAAGAAGAGGAATATTATCCTCTTGTTACTATACTTATAATATCACCGTCTTTCAGCTCATAATCACTGGCCACGCGCATTTTGGATTTCGCATCAACCGCATGCATGAACTTGTCTCCGATATCCGTATGGACGATATAAGCCAACTCTTTAGGTGTTGAGCCATTAGGAACCAAAAATCCGTCAGGCAAGACATTGCCCTTCTGGTCAGTGTATTTGTTTTCATCCTGAACAGGATATACTACAATCCTGTCAAGCAGTTCAAATATCGCATAATTCAGCGCATCCTGAACTCCAGTGCTTCCATAGACATCCAAAATGTTGGTTTGAATATACTCCAATCCTTTGCGTTGGGCCTCTGACAGCTCATCAGGCTTCAGGATTTCAAAGTGGTCATCACCGGACAAGTAACTAATCAATCCGCCTTCGGCCGCTTTTACCAGTGCCAGTTCGGAACCTGCTGATGTTGGAATAACGTTCGGATACTTTTCCTTAATCCTTTTGATGTTTTCAGCAGATGTCGGCAAGTCCGCCTTGTTTGCAATAATCATCATAGGTTTTGCAATATGAAGTATGTTGCGTGTAAGTTCAATCAAATCCTCCTCTTCCCATTTGTTGTAATCGGGTTCAATTGTCCTTTTGGCTTCAATTATATCCTCAATGGCGATTCCAGTACCTGATAATTGATCGTATAATACTTTTGAGATGTCAAGGTGTTCTGCACCCACTTTTCTAATAAGTCTTACCCAATTCTTGGACAATATTCCATACATCCACATGACTATTTCATTTTCCAGAAATTCCAAATCATCCAATGGGTCATGACTTCCGGCATCAACAGGATTTCCTTCAAGATCTGTTGAGCCTGAAGCATCAATAACATTTATGAACACTTTAGCCTGCATCAATTCATCTAAAAACTTGTTACCTAATCCTTTTCCTTCATGTGCTCCAGGGACAAGTCCCGCAACATCAATCATTTCAATCGGAAGCAATCTTTTTCCATCAATGCATATGGAGTTGTGAGGATTGCATGTGACGCCCAATTCCTTACATGGACAATCTTTAATAACATGGGCAACAGCCTTGTTTGCATCTATTGTTGTGAATGGATAGTTTGCCATTTCCACACCTGACGCTGTTGCTGAGTTGAAAAAGGATGATTTTCCTACATTCGGTTTTCCACAAACTGCAATTTGAAGCATAATAATCACTTTATAATTTTTGTTTTTAAAATTATAAATAGTTTCAGAAATTAATTATATATTAATGAAGGATGAAGATATTGAAAGGCCGCAGGCCATGAAAATCAGACAGGGCATTCAGGATGCAATAAATCAAACATTGCCTGACAAGGAGTTTGATCCAGAAAAAATCGATTTAGTTGAAGTAGACATCGAACTGAATGATTTGGGATGGAATTTTCACAACTATAGGATTTTAAACATATCCGATATCCATCTGGGCCAATGGATCAATCCGGAATATCTTGACGAGCTGGTCGATTATGTAAATACTCTGAATTATGACCTGATAGTCCTTACCGGCGATTACTTTTCATACAATATCGAAAGCTACGACAAAGCATTGGAAAAATCCCTCAAAAAGCTAAAAGCCCCTGACGGCAAATTCGGCGTTTTGGGAAATCATGACCATTGGATGGATGCAGACAAAGTAAGAAAGATATTTGAGGCATCAGACATTCATGATTTGAGCAACGATAATGTCGTATTGCAGAAAGGCGATGAAAAGATCAATTTGGCCGGCGTTGACTCATGCACCGTTTGCGCTGACAACTTGGACAAGGTATTGGAGAAACTGGAGGACGATTGTCCGACAATTCTGCTTGCCCACGAACCTGATTTTGCCAGTGAATCATCTCAAACCGGAAAAATCGATTTGCAGATTTCCGGACATTCACACGGAGGACAATTCATCATTCCAAAAGTCGAAACAACACCATTTAGAGGTCCAAACTCCACAAAATATCCAGTAGGACTTTACAAGGTTAATGACATGGTCCAGTATACAAGCAAGGGCCTCGGTACAAATTCATTTAGAATAAGGATTAACTGCAAACCTGAAATCACACTTATAACCCTTAAAAATAAGAATAAGCGAATAATACCGATAGAATGATAAAAAATCGTATAATATCATCACTTAAAACCATAATAACAACTTTATTGTATGTTATTGCAAACATTGCTGCAGTATTTACAGTTGACTATATCAGTGCAGACTTTACAATTGGCCCAGAGTACAATGCGGTTCTTATAGTCATAGTTGTTGCGATTGCAAATTCTCTTTTATGGCCAATATTCCGGCGTTTCATGATGAAAATCATCATCTTCACATTCGGGATCGGATCGCTCTTACTCAACTCAGTAATCTTTTATATCGCTTCCCTTTTCATTCCGGGAGTTTCGGCAGGAATCTATGGAGTCCTGCAGGTTCCCATAGTAATGGCAATATTTACGACTTTCATCACAAACATCACAAACACCAACTATTACGACAGATACATTCAAAGCATTTTCAAGTACGCATCCAAACAAAAAACGGCATACAAAAAAAAGTATCCTGGACTTATTATGGTTGAAATTGATGGCCTGTCAATAGACACACTGAAAAAAGCCATCGAAAAGGGAGTCATGCCAAACATTGAAAGATGGATTGGTGAAAATACCCACACACTGAAGGGATGGGAAACTGACCTGTCTTCACAAACCGGAGCAAGCCAGGCAGGAATACTTCATGGAAACAATACGGACATTGTAGCCTACAGATGGGTTGAAAAAGAAAATAACAACAAAATCGTCGTTTCAGGAAAATTGAGCGATGCCACTAAAATTGAAAAGAAAATCAGCAATGGCGAAGGCCTTTTAGTGAATGGAATAAGCATTGCCAACATGTTTTCAGGAGACAGCAAAATCCCAACACTGACCTCCTCAAAGCTGAACAAGATGGGCAACATATACAATAATTCATTGGATGCGGTGTTTCTGGATGCATATAACTTCCAAAGACTAGTTGTTTTATTCTTATGGGACATAATTCTTGAGCTGACATCCCAATTGGTGCATTATGTGAAAAACATAAAGCCCCGCCTCAGAAGGACGATCACTTATCCTCCAGTAAGAGCAGGAGCTAACGTAGTACTGCGGGAAGTGGCAACAGACGTTTTGACAAGCGAAATATTGACAGGACACATAGACACTGCCTATGCAACCTTCATGGGCTATGATGAAATAGCCCATCACTCAGGAGTTGAGGACAGGGACGTGTGGGGCACCCTGAAAAAAATTGACCAGCAATTTTCAAAGCTAACCTCCGCAATCGAAATGAGCGATAGAGACTATAAGCTTGTGGTCCTATCCGACCACGGCCAGTCCAAAGGCGCCACATTCAAGCAAAGATACGGAATGACATTGGGAAAATACGTTCGCAAACTCCTTCCGGATGATTTGAAAATGTTTAAAACCGAATATAACATAGACCACTTCAGGGACGCAATCATCCCCGAAAACAAGCAGATAAGAAACTTTAAGGAAAGGATGGGAGATATCCGGGGCGACCTGTTCGGAGATTTTGAATCCCTGCAAAACATTCGGGAAGGAATAGAAAAAAGAAAGCCTGCCATAATATTTGAAAATGAGCAATATATGAATCTGAAAGACCGCTATAATAATAGCCTGGACTATATTAAAGACCATGAAACATCACAGCAAAGCACAAAAAAGGAAAAGGATTCCGAATTGATTGTGTTGGGTTCGGGCAACATGGGGCTGATTTATCTGACTCAATGGAAAGAGCGCCTAAGCTATGAAGAAATCGTGATGCTATTTCCGGACTTGATTCCGGGCCTTGTAAAGCATTCGGGAATCGGATTCGTTCTAGTCAACTCAATAGCCAACGGCGGAATGATAATCGCAGAAAACGGAATCTACTATCTTGAAAGCGATGAAGTCATCGGCGAAAATCCTCTTGAAGGATTCGGAAAAAATGCCGCAATGCATCTCAAAAGGCAAAATTCATTCAACAACATGCCTGATGTTCTGGTCAACAGCTTCTACGACAGCCAAACCGATGAAGTATGTGCATTTGAAGAGCTGATCGGCTCCCATGGAGGACTGGGAGGAAATCAAACCAAACCATTCATATTATACCCCTCCGAATGGAAAGATCCCGGCGAGCTTGTCGGTTCAGAGTCAATTTATCATTTCCTAAAAGAGGAAATAGGAAATTTAAATTCTTGAAAGCCAGTAATCCAATATTTCCTCAACGTTTTCATCAAAGCTTATTGTTTTGTCCTTGTTTTCCGGAATTGCCTGTGGATAATCCAGATTCAATCTTATCAGTGTCGCTTCTGAATTATTGTATGTCATCTGCTCAAAGGGATAGCGGATGATACCGGGAGTATTGAATCCAACGCCGATTTCCAAAAATACGAATTTGCCCTCGATATTGTCCAGGAAATCATAGTAATTCTTACTCATTTCATGCCATTTGACATCCTCAACAAAATAACTGTCTTTCCTCAGATTCAAATCCATATCACCGCCGCATACGGGACATTTGGGAACCAGATCGGATGGAATTCTAAAGTCCTCGGTTTTTTCCACCCATTCAAATACCTGCTCTTTGTTTGGATATAGCCCGTCATGACATGCCTTTTCACATTGAAGCAATCCGTAATCTCCCTGTGTTGCGAATATCCTTTCATCATCAAATCCGTTAATCCAAAACTGATGTTCAACATTGGTTGTGAGGACAAAATACTCCTTATCCTCAACCAATTGCAATAATTTCTGATAAACGCTTGTCTTTCCTACATCATAACGGTTTGCAAAAACATGCCTTGCCCAATATGCCCATTTCTCTTCCTGGGACTCAAAGGGATAAAATCCGGATGAATACATGTCTGTAAATCCGTATTCTTCAATGAAATCCTTGAAATATTTTTCAAACCTCTCTCCTGTGTAGTCGATTCCGGCAGCAGTCGACAGCCCCGCACCGGCACCGATGATTATGTAATCCGCTTCATCAATGGCCTTTTTAGCCTTATCCAATCTTAATACAAATTTATCCATTGAAATGCTCCTTATATATTAAATAATCCTCATCAGTAAATACATTGAAAATCACATGTTTCAATGTTGTTTCATTTGATTTTAAATATTCTGTAACAGTCCCTATTGCAATTTCAGCCGCCAAATCCTTGGGAAAGTTAAACACTCCTGTTGAAATGCAGCAGAATGCAATTGATTCCAGATTGTATTCACCTGCAATCTCCAGACATGACAGATAACAGTTTTTCAGGTCTTCGCAGTCTGTGTCTGTCGGCTGTGAACCATAGGGGATTTGCGGCCCGACAGTATGAATCACATGTCCTGAAGGCAGGTTGTAGGCGCCGGTGATTTTAGCCGTGCCCACCGATTCGTCATGGCCCTGCATCTGCATGATCCTGTCGCATTCACCTCTAAGCCGCACTCCCGCAGCTGAGTGAATCACATTGTCAATGCAGTTGTGCTGGGGAATAAAACAGCCCAACAGTTTGGAATTGGCCGCATTGACAATGGCATCGACTTTCAAGGTGGTGATGTCCCCCTGCCACAATTTGATTTTGCCATTAACCTCTTTGATGTCTTGCGGAGAAGTCAGGGTTTTGTTTGACGTTTCTCCAGTTAAGAATTCATCCTGAACCCTTAAGAATTCATCTGAAATTTTTAAGGGCGGCCTTACATTCATCAGTGAGCGAAGCAATCCTCTTTTTGAGTGATAATCTTGAGGAACATCAATTTCTTCTCCCATCTCTTCAATCAAATAATCAATCAGAAAATCAAGCTGTTCTGTTGCGTTAATCATAATTCCTCCCAAATTCGTTAATAATTAATTTAAATCTGGATATTTAAATGATTTTTGTAACCTCAAAGAAACCGGGTAACAAAAAAGTAACTAATATATAATAATTTAATCAATTTTTAATTATGAACAGCAAAGGAGTAGTCTGTCCTGTTGACAGAACTTTGAATCTGATTAACAAAAAATGGAGCGTTCAGATTATCAGAGACCTGTTTTTTGGAAAAAAGCATTTCAAGGAATTCAAGGAAGACAAGCCCAAATTATCCAATAAGGTACTGTCAAACTGCCTTAAAGAATTGGAGGAACATGGTTTGGTTGAAAAAAAGGTCATAAACACCACCCCTGTTACTACAGAGTATTATCTGACAGAATATGGAAGGTCAATGAACAGGATAATCTATGAATTGGCCATGTTTACACTGCATGATGAAAATGACAACAGCTATTCATCCGAAACCAGAGAATCCCTGAAAGAGGATTTCAGACAGACATTAGGAATTGATGATTAACATGACTGGCAAAATTTATATCATTGGAATCGGACCCGGTTCCAGCGAATACCTGACAAAAAAGGCAATTGACACCGTTGAAATGAGCGACTATACTGTTGGAAGCACACGTGCAATCGAACTATTCGATGATGTGCAAAACACAATCCCATTCAATGTCAAAGAATTGTTGGACACATTAGAAAAAGGAGTCAAATTGGCAGTTGACGGAAATGTCGTGTCAATACTGTCAACCGGAGATCCCGGTTTTTCAGGAGTTTTGAATACGGTTTTAAGACTTTCAGATGAAAACTGCTTTTCCAGACAAAACATTGAAGTGATTCCTGGAATCAGCTCCCTTCAGCTTGCAGCGGCAAGATGCCACATCCAGTGGGACAATGCCAATGTGATGACATTTCATGGCCGTGAAAACATAGAGGACATCCTGCCGGTCATAAACAACGGCAAGACAACCATTGCACTGCCTTCAAGAAAGGTCAAGGACATGGCACAGTTTCTGCTTGACAACGGGGTTGAATCAGACAGAAAGGTTACGGTGTGTGAAAGGTTAAGTTACCCGGACGAGAAAATTGTCACAACAACATTGGATGAAATTGCAAGCAGTGAATTTACTTATATGTGCATAATTGTAATATATCCGTAAAATTGACCTTAAAAATCCATTATAAAAGCAATTTCCTATTTAATTTTAATATTAAAGTTTATATGTTCTAGATATCAAACTTTAACCGTCAATTAGACAAAAAAATTGGCAAAAGGTAGATATCATGAACATCAAAATAAACACCATATTCTACACTCCTAACTGAAAGGATAGAAAAAAACAAATAATGATAACTAACTAAGGTTAATTATTTTACACCAATCATATTAAAAAGTAGTAGTCGATTAAATATAATTATTACAATATTATTTTCTTTAATTTAACAATACCAATATCATGAATAGTGCCATCACCTACCAACTATCCACTATTCCTGCTAACCAGTATACACGCATTAGCTAAAATCACAACATTTCTACTAACTTTTCACCACAAATACTTGCTTTTATCAGACCCAGTTACATTTGATTAAAGGTTCAATTATAACTTCGCCAGTTAATACTTTTTCAATATTAGTTTTTGCAAACTGACATCGATTTCAACTTTGTCATCGATTTTAACTATGTCTTTACACTTATCGAATTCGACAGTATACTCATCAGGTATATGTTCAATAATCTTTTTTAATACTTCTATAGTTATTGCTGTCATGATTAATGATTGATTAAAGACATATAAAAGCTTTTTGATATGAGTACAAGGCAATATTAATGTTAACTCGTAATTTTACGAGCTTACAGCAATATTGCTTTGAGTATAAAAAATTATTATAACAAACATTATAACCTGTTAAACACAAAAATAAATATCATATTATAAGGTGATAATATGACAAACATTAGTGAAATATCAGGTTTCATATGGGGAATAGCAGACTCTGTATTACGAGGAGCATACAAACGTAATGAATATCAAAAGGTAATCTTACCCTTCACAGTATTGAAAAGATTTGATAGCGTACTTGAATACTCCAAAAAAGATGTAGTTGATACATACGAAGCTAACAAAAACAAAACAGAACACATCGCACCACTATTAAATGCAAAAGCAGTTGATGAAAATGGACGCAAACTAGGATTCTACAATCATTCACGCTTCGATTTCGAAACATTACTGCAAGACCCAGACAACATAGAAGAAAACCTCAAATTTTACATTAACAGCTTCAGCAAAAATGTAACAGACATACTTGAAAACTTTGATATAGAAAAACAAATAGCAAAACTCTCCAAAGCTAACAACCTATACATACTAATTAAAAAATTTAATGAAACAACACTAGATTTATCACCTAAAAACATTTCTAACCACGATATGGGAACAATATTTGAAGAACTTATAAGAAAATTCTCTGAAACATCAAACGAAGAAGCAGGAGAGCACTTTACACCAAGAGACGTAGTAAAACTAATGACTGAACTACTATTTGTTGGTGAAGAAGAAACATCAGGAACAATCAAACTAGTATACGATCCCGCATGTGGAACAGGAGGAATGCTCACCAGCTGCAAAGAATTCATCACAAAAAACAACCCCGAAATGGACGTCGTACTATACGGCCAAGAAATCAACGATGAAATATATGCAATATGTAAAGCAGACATGCTAATGAAAGGAGAAGACGCAGAAAACATCAAAGGACCATCAAGTACATTATCAAACGACCAATTACCAACAAATACATTTGATTACATGATATCCAATCCACCATACGGCCGTGACTGGGAACAAGACAAAGAAATAGTAACTAAAGAAGCAGAAGAAAAAGGATTTGAAGGAAGATTCGGAGCAGGGTTGCCAAGAAAAAGTGATGGACAATTACTCTTTATCCAACACATGATATCAAAAATGAAAGAGAATGGAAGATCAAGAATAGCAGTAATTACCAATGGATCACCATTGTTTACAGGAGATGCAGGTTCAGGAGAAAGTAACATCAGAAAATGGATATTCGAAAATGACTACCTTGAAGCACTGATTGCATTGCCTGATCAACTATTCTTCAACACAGGAATAGGAACATATGTATGGGTACTAACCAATGAAAAAACACCACAAAGAGAAGGTAAAGTACAATTAATAGATGCACATGAAGAATATGTTCAAAGAAGAAAATCATTAGGTAACAAAAGAAATGATATTACAGATACATCTATAAAAAATATACTTAATTTATATAACAATTTTATTGAATGTGATAAAGTCAAAATATTCTACAATGAAGATTTCGGATACACAAAAATTACAGTAGAACGCCCAATGCAACTAAATTATCAAGTAACACCAGAAAGACTTGAAAACCTATACTCATATTCAGCATTCAAAAAACTAGCAGAAAGCAAAAGCAAAAACTTAGAAACAAAAATTTCTGAAGAAACAGAAGGTAAAAAACAACAAGAAGCAATCAAAGAAGCATTACTAACAATAGGTGATGAATTATATACTGACTGGGATACTTTTGAAGCAAAAGTTAAAAAAGCTCTTGCAGGTTTTGATTTGAAACCAGCATTCATAAAAAATGTTATTGAAAAATTATCTGCACATGATGATACAGCAGAATATGTAACAGACAAAAAAGGAAAACCAAAAGCAGACAGTAATCTTCGTGATACTGAAAAAATACCTTTGGTACAAAATATTGATGATTACTTTGAAGAAGAAGTGCTTAAATACTACTCTGATGCATGGTTTGATTCCAAGAAGAACAAAGTAGGTTATGAGATTAATTTTACACAATATTTCTATGTGTATGAACCACCAAGACCCTTAGAAGAAATTGAAGCAGATATAAGCAGAGTAACTGCTGAAATACAAGAATTGCTTAAATAGGTGTTGTCGATGAGTTACAGAACTTATGAAGATTATGTTGATTCAAATATTGAATGGGTCAATATTATTCCTAAACATTGGAATACTATAAAAATCAAACATCTAATTGATTATTATACTACTGGAGCTTGGGGATCAGATAAACAAAATGACAATAACGACATAATTTGTATTAGGATTGCAGACTTCGATTATCCAAAAAGGAATATAAAAGATTTGAACTATACAATTAGAAACATTCCAATAAATAATAGATTATTATTACAACCTGGAGATTTATTAATTGAAAAATCTGGTGGTGGAGAAAAACAGCCTGTAGGAAGGGTTGTTTTATTTGATAAAGATTTTAAAGCAACATTTTCAAATTTTATATCAAAAATCAAAGTCAAAAATGAATTTGATTCAAAATATCTATGTTACATATTTAACATGTTATATTCATCAAGGGTTAATACTAAATCAATTAAACAGACTACTGGACTTCAAAATTTAGATTCATATGCTTATTTTGATGAAACAATTGCAATTGCAAATCTGCCCGAACAAAAACAAATAGCTAACTACCTTGATAAAAAAACTGCTACAATTGATGCAACTATTGCTAAAAATGAAGAACTTATCGAATTACTTGAGGAAAAAAGAGTTGCTTTAATTAATCAAGTAGTTACTAAAGGTTTAAATCCTGATGTGCCTATGAAAGATTCTGGTGTTGAATGGATTGGTGAAATTCCTGAGCATTGGGAAATTACAAAAGTTAAACATGAATTAGACTTTTTAGACCATAAACGTGTACCTTTAAGTGCGGAGGTTAGATCAGACATGGATAGAATTTATGAATACTATGGTGCTTCAGGAGTTATTGATAAAGTTGATTCATATTTATTTGATGGTAAATATATTCTTGTAGGTGAAGATGGAGCTAATCTCTTATCAAGGTCCACCCCATTAGCATTTATTGCTGAAGGAAAATTTTGGGTAAATAATCATGCACATATTTTAAGTCCAAAATATAGTAACAATATTGATTACTATGCGTCATTATTAGAAGCAGCAGATTATACTCCTTTTATTGAAGGATCTGCTCAACCTAAATTAACTGCAGATAATTTAAAAAATATAATATTAATAAAACCACCATTATTTGAACAAAATGATATTGCTACATTTTTAAATCATGAATTAAGCATTATCAATCAGATATTGTCCAAAATTCAAAATAATATTATTCTTTTAGAAGAATATAAAACTTCATTAATCCATCATGTTGTTACTGGTAAAATTGATGTTCGAGGTGAGGAAATATGAGCAGTGATACTTCTGAAAAAGGATTCCAAAATGATATTATTACATATCTCACAAGCACAGGATATGTGAAAAGAACTACTAATAATTACGATGTTACTTCCTGTTTGGATATTGAACTGGTTTTGAAGTTTATTCATGCCACTCAACCTAAAGCATGGAAAAAATTTGCAAAGCATAATAAGTCTAATGCTGAAGCGAGATTTATCATGTCTTTGGTTAGACAGATTAAGAAAAAGGGAACTATTGCTGTTTTGAGAGATGGATTCCGTGACATTGCTAAATTTGATTTATTTTATCCAAGACCGAACAATGACTTAAATCCAGAGTTAAAAGCCAAATTCAATCAGAATATCTTTTCTGTTATTGATGAATTGGAGTATGAAAATAAAGATAAAGGTAATAGGTTAGATTTGGTTATTTTTATTAATGGTATTCCTGTTTCTACAATTGAGCTTAAAAATACTTTTACCCAAAGTGTTGATAATGCTGTTAATCAGTATAAGTTTACTCGTGATCCTCGTGAACCTTTGTTCAAGAATTGTTTAGTGCATTTTGCTATGAGTAATGAAGAAATTAAGATGGCCACTAAACTTAATGGCGCTAAAACAAGATTTTTACCATTTAACAAAGGAATTGAAAATCCTGAAGTGAAAGACGACTATAATACTTCTTACTTATATACGGAAATACTTCAAAAGAACCAATTATCACGATTGATTAATAATTTTATATTTGAAGAAGACGAAACTGTTATCTTTCCACGTTTCCATCAATTAGATTGCGTCAACATGCTGTTAGATAAACCAGAACCTGGCCACAACTATCTCATCCAGCATAGTGCAGGATCAGGTAAAACAAAAACTATCGCATGGTTAGCACATGGATTGCTAAACAAATTTGATGACAACAACAAAAGGATTTATGACATGGTTATTGTAATTTCTGATCGTAAAGTTATTGATGCTCAATTACAAGACCAAGTTAAAGCTATTGAAAGAAAACAAGGTGTTGTTGAAAAGATTGACAAAGACTCCAAACAGTTAGCTGAAGCTATTAAATCTGGAACTAACATTGTTGTCACCACTTTACATAAGTTTTCATATATTTTGGATAAGATTGAAGATGTTGAGGACCGCAATTATGCAATTATTGTTGATGAGGCCCATTCTTCTCAATCAGGTTCTCATGCAAAGCATTTACGTGAAGGTTTAACTAATGCCGAAGCAGACAAAGAAACTTTAGATGAAGCTGAAGATGAATACGATGAAGCACTATTAGATGAAATGGAAAAAAGAAGAAACACTCCTAACCTATCTTTTTTTGCATTCACAGCTACTCCAAAAGCTAGAACTTTGGAGATGTTCGGTGAAAAAGATGCTGAATTTGGTGATTTCAGACCTCATCATTTATACAGTATGAAACAAGCAATTAAAGAAGGTTTCATCCTTGATGTGTTGGAAAATTATTTGACTTATCCTACTTATTTCAAATTAGTAAAAACTGTTGAAGATGATCCCGAATTCGATGAGGACAAAGCCAAAAGGGTATTGAGAAGATTTGTTGAGCTGCATCCTCACGCAATTAAAGAAAAAACAGAAATAATGTTGGATCACTTCATGAACTCCACTATCCATAAGATTAAAGGTAGAGCAAAAGCAATGCTTGTTACAGGCAGTAGAAAAGAAGCAGTTTTATACAAATTGGAATTTGACCGACAAATCAAAGCCAGAAACTTACCAATAAAAACATTAGCAGCATTCACAGGAACAATCAAACAAGACACAATCGAATACACTGAAGCTAACATTAATGATACGAAAAAATCTGTAAAAGAAGCATTCAAAAGTGATGACTACAAGATTCTTATTGTTGCTAACAAGTTTCAAACTGGTTTTGACGAACCTTTGCTCCATACAATGTATATTAATAAAATACTTAGAGGTGTTGCGGCAGTTCAAACATTGAGCCGTGCCAATAGGATTGCACCACACAAAGACGATACATTAATTTTAGACTTTGTAAATGATACTGACACCATACGTGAATCATTTGAGCCATATTACGGTGAAACATCACTTGAAAAAGAAACCGACTATCATATTCTTTATGATTTAATGGAAGAAATTTACAAAGGAATGATATTTGACGAAGAAGAAGTTGAAGAGTTTGTAAAAGCATACCAAAAAGGCGTTCATCAATCCAAATTACACAACCTCTTAGAAGAACCAGTAAAAAGGTTTAAAAGAATAACTGATGACAAAGACAAACTCCTATTCAAGAAATTACTTAGAAGATATCAAAGTTTGTATTCTTTTATGGCACAACTATTGCCATTTAGTGATTTAAGCTTAGAGAAACTTTACATTTACATCAAATTCCTAAACAGATTACTGCCCGGCCAAGTTCCCGACATAATCCAAGGCCTACTTGATGATGTAGATATGGATTCCTATAAGATTGATACTCGTGATGAAGGAGGACCAATAATTCTTAATGAAGGTGAAGGAGAATTAACTGGACCTACTGGTGGAATTCCAAGTGTATTTAATGATAAGGAAAAAACAAAATTATCACAAATATTGGAAGCATTAAACGAAGCTTTTGCTACTGACTTTACAGACGAGGACAGCTTATTCGTAACACAAATAGCGAATCACATAATGTCCGATGAAGGATTCATAACCAAAGTAAAAAGCAATCCAAGAGAAAACGTAGCTGCAATATTTGGTAATATTTTTGAAGACGAGTTGGTAAACATATATGAGAGCAACGATACTTTCTACAACAAGATTAACAACAATCCAGAACTCAAAGAAAGGTTGAAAAATGATTTGTTGGATTTTGTGTATGAAGAAACTGGCGAACAAACATAAATGGTGTGGTTTTGATGGATTTAGATTATGAAAAGGAAAGATTATTGGGTCTGATTGAAGTATATAATTTGTATGATGAAGATGAAATTAATATTAGTTTGTCTAATTTTGATTTAAATATTGAAGAAGTAGTTAATACTGATAAGCATAATCTTACAATTATTTGTGATGTCAATGCTAATTCTGATAATTTTGAAAAATATGATAAATCTAATTCAGAAATTTGTTTAAATTATACATTAAACGATGAAGAATTCTCTACCATTCATATGGATAGTACTAGCTTTTATTTTGATGGGGGACTGTTTGAACCTGAATTTACTGGTCATAAAACAGTCAAATATACGATTTACGATATAAATTTAGATAAAATTGAGGAAATCATTATTGATATCGAAGCATTTTTATATGAAAAAGAAGATGATAACGACGAAGGAATAGAAATTGTTATTGAATTTGACCAGGAGAAGTTTGAAAATGAGTTACGCAAGCTTGGATTTACAAAACACGATTGAAGGTTTAAGAGATAACCTTTTGGATATGAGTTTGAGAAATAACTTGTTGAATTTTAGACCTAGGAAAAAGAATATTGAAATCGTTGATGAAGACATTGCTTCTTTGTACAATATTCTTGTTGTTAACGAACAAAAGATGAGATTCCTATCTAATGAAACTCTTGATGAAGATGCATTGTTAGATAATACTTGGGATTCCAATGCTGAATTAAAAGATACTCATGTAGATAAATTTCTCCAAACAAAATATGATGAAGACGAATTACAAAAAAAATTAACTCATCTTTACCGTGACAATAAAACAGTTCTTGAAGAACAAGGTTACAATGATTTCTATTTGGCATTAGGTTTCTTGGAATGGAAAGAAATTGACTATGAAGAGGGCATTCATAAAGCCCCATTGGTTTTAGTTCCAATGACTATTGAAAGAAGTTCAATTTCAAAACCATTTACTGTTAATTGGAATGGTGATGAAGTAAGGTCTAATTTGTCATTGATATACAAACTTCAAGAACAAGGTGTTGAAATACCTGACTTTGAAGAATTTGAATCAGAACAAGATCTGATAACTTATTTCAAAGAAATAGAGTCCATTATATCCAATAAACCTGGTTGGAAAATATCTAAAGATATTTTTTTATCTAGTTTTAATTTTAAAAAGTTTGTAATGTTTAAAGACTTGAATTTGGATAATTGGGCAGGAATAAAGAACCATCCGATTAAAAGTTTATTTTATGTTGATGAACATGACTTTGATTCGGATGATGAATTAGATTTAAATTCAATGAGTTCAACGGAAATATATAATGTTGTGGATGCTGATTCGTCCCAACTTGCAGTTTTGGAGGAGGCAAAGAAGGGTAAAAATCTTGTTGTTGAGGGTCCTCCTGGAACGGGCAAATCTCAAACTATTGTTAATTTGATTGCGGAATTAATGGCAAGAGGCCAAACAGTATTATTTGTAAGTGAAAAGAAAGCAGCGTTAGATGTTGTAAAAACAAGACTGGATAGTGTTGGATTAGGCGAAGGATGTTTAGAGCTCCATGGTAAAAATTCCAACAAAAAAGAGTTCTTAAATGAAATAGAACGTACTTTAAAAATTGATGCTGTAGAACTTTCAGATGAAAGTGATTTCAGACATTTGGATGAAATAAAAGACGATTTAGATGAATATGTGGACAAATTACATACTATCTATAAAGATACTGAGTTGACTCCATTCCAGTTAATTGGAATATATGAATATCGCAGCCAAGAACTTATTAATAATGACCAAGAGCTGTTAAAATTAGATATTGATGATGTTTCACAGTTAGATAAAGAAAAAAGAGGAGAGATAGTCAGGAAATTGGATGAAATTGTTAAATATTATGATTTGATATCTCCTGTTGCGGATAATGTGTGGAGAAATACTTCCCCAGATAATCTAAGTTCACCAGAGGTTAAAGAATTAGCTGAAAAGTTAGAAGAGTTATCTAATACATTAACCCAATTTGATGAAGTAGATACAAACATTCATGAATTGATTGGTGTTGATAAATTAAATAGTCTAAATATCGAACCATTGATATCTAACTCAAAAATACTTCGACCAAATTTAAAACTGTTAAAAGATGGTGATGATTTAGAAAAACTAGTTAATAACATAGCCATATTCCAAGACAAAATTGGCAATACTGATTTGGATGTGATGGATTTAGATTTAGATGCAATGAAAAATGAAATTGATACATTATTAGGAAATATTGATGGCTTAAACATCAACATGGAAATTGTAGATAAAGAAGACTTTAAAACAATAAGTGATGATTTCAAATCAAACAAAAACATAATTGAAGAATCTAACTTAGAACAAGCCCTTACAAATCCAAATCTTGAAGCAGAATTCAATGAATTCAAAACTAAAAGAAGTTCTTTCATTAAACGATTAATTGATGGCAATTACAAAAGAATCAAAAACAATTTTAAAAGTTATTATACTACAGATGTCAGTGATGATCAAATTGAAAGTGATTTTGAAAAGGTTATTACCGCCAATAATGATTTGACTAAATTAAGAAATAAGATATCCGCATATTCCAAATCAGAAACTAACAATGATGATAAAATTGTTGTAGAATCTGAAAAGTTATTGTCATGGGTTTCTGAATTAGATAGAATTAAATCCAATTTATCATCATATCAAGTTTCAGTGCAAAATAACACCATTAAAGAGAAAGTTAACACTCTTATTGAACTAAAAGCACTACTCCAAGAAATTGAAAGCATGGCAGATATTGGTGCATATTACTTCAATGATGATTGGGAATCTCATAAGTCTAATGTTCGAAAACTCAAAGAACAATTAAACAATATTCAAGAATTCAAAAAACAATATAATTCCAACTATTTTAATGATATAACAATAGAATTCATTGAATCCAATCAATTTGACAAATTGGATACCTATTTAAATGAATTTTCCAATCTCAAAACTAAAATCGAAAAGCAATATGAGGACATTAATAACAGATTACATTTTAAAAATGAACTTGCAGTAACTAGTATAGATGTTGCAAATATTCCTGAAATGAAAAGCAATACTGAATTGCTATTGGAACATATTGAAAACTTAAATGATTATAGGTTATTTACAAAGTATTGTAATGAATATGCTGACAAATACGCAAAACAGCTAATTGAATACATCAAAGCAGATAAAATAAAATCCAATATGGTAACTAGCTTATTTTACTACAATTTCTCCAATATATCTTTAAAAGACATCTTCACAAACGACTCTGTATTGGATGAATTCAATTCCACATTACATGAGGAAAAATTATCCAAATTTAAAAAATTAGATAAAAACATAATTGAATCCAATAAATACAGAGTTCGTGAAGTGTTGGGTAGAAACAGGCCTAACATGTCAATTGCCGCAGGGCCAACATCTAGTTTAGGCATATTAAAAAGAGAAATGGGTAAAAAAAGAAAAATTAAACCAATCAGAAGGATTTTAACTGAAACCAATGACATTATCTCTTATATAAAACCTTGCTTTATGATGTCTCCATTGTCTATTGCACAATACTTGGATCCTAAAATATATGAATCTTACTTTGATTATGTTATTTTTGACGAAGCTAGTCAAGTAAAAATTGAAGATTCAATAGGTGCTATGCTAAGAGGTAACAGATACATCGTTATGGGAGACACCAAGCAATTACCTCCAACAACTTTCTTTGAAAAAGAATTGGATATTGATGAAGACGATGATGAAGAAAACTTAACTGACAATATTGAAAGTATTCTACACTTATGTAAAAATACATTTGAAGTAAAAATGCTCAAATGGCACTACAGAAGCCGCCACGAATCATTAATATCTGTTTCCAATCAAGAATTCTATAACAATGAATTATATGTGTTCCCATCTCCTACAAAAGAATCAGAAGACCTTGGACTTAAATTTGTATATGATCCATCAACAGTCTATGACCGTGGTGGTGGAACAAACAATGTTAAAGAAGCAGAAAATGTTGTGGAATATGCATTTGATTGCTTTAGAAAATGGGGCAACTCTAGAAGTTTAGGTATTGGAACATTCAACTTAAAACAAAGAAATACAATAATGGACATATTAGAAAAGAAACTAAAAGATAATCCTGACTTAGAACACTTCTTCAATGAAGATGGTGAAGAAGGATTCTTTGTTAAAAACCTTGAAAACATACAAGGTGATGAAAGAGACATTATACTCATAAGTGTAGGCTATGGAATTGATCAGAATAACAAACTATCCTTAAGTTTCGGACCTTTAAATAAAGAAGGTGGTGAAAGAAGACTGAATGTATTGATTACAAGAGCAAAAAAACAATGCGTTGTATTTTCTAACTTCAAGTCTTCATTAATGCATACAACTGAAAAAACACCAAGAGGGGTTGAAGCACTCAAAACCTTCCTTTACTATGCTGAAAATGGAGAATTCCCAGAAAACTACCACACAGGAGATGATTTCGACTCACCATTTGAAGAAGCAGTATATAACTTCTTAACTGATGAAGGATACACAGTTGAAAAACAAGTTGGCTGCGCAGGATACAAAATAGATCTAGCAATTGTTGATAAAGATGACTCAAATAAATATATTCTGGGAATTGAATGTGATGGTGCAACATACCATTCATCACCATTAGCAAGGGACAGAGATAGGCTTAGACAAGAAGTTCTTGAAGGCCTTGGGTGGAAATTCCATAGGATATGGTCTACCGATTGGTATCATGTCAATCAAACTGCAAAAGAAAGATTATTAAATGCAGTAGAAGATGCAATGAAAAATAAAGATAACAAAATGATTGCCGAGAAATTTGAAAGCAATTACAAGCCAAACGTTGTTGTTAAAACACAAGAAGATAAAAAACAAGAAGAATTAGACAAGTATTTTGAAGAATATGAAAAATATTATGCATATAGTCCTTATCCTTTAACAAATGTTGTGGGATTGGTAGAAACTGAAGGCCCTATCCATAAAGAGGATATTTATGACTTTATGAAAGTTGAAATGAATAGAAAAGCAACTAAAAGTTTTAAAACCGAAATCGATGGATATTTACTAAATGCAATCAGAAGTAATTTAATTGAACGAGACTATGAGTTTTATATGCCAAATAATTTCGATTTTGATGGAATGAAAGTTAGAAGAAGGGAGTCTCCAAAAATTGATCGTATCCATCCAAAAGAGATTGAAAAATCAATTATTTACACATTAAAACTACAATATTCGTCTTCAAAAGATGATTTAATCAAATCTGCTTCAACATATTTAGGTTTTAAATCTCTACGTTCAAATGTTAAACAAGTATTAAACAGTTTTGTGCAAGAAATGGTATCTGAAAAAGTTTTAAATGATAATAATGGAACTATAGAGTTAAATGAATAAATAAACATGGTTGTGGTACTGTGGGTCGAGCAGGTATCTTCGTTCTTAGAAATACAACAACTGGAGAGCAATATGTGGGTCAATCAAAAGATATTGACAACCAAAGAAAAAAGCAAGATAGCCTAATGCGAAATGGAAGGCATTATAACAGTTATATTCAACAAGATTATAATCGAGGGCATCGATTTTCATTTAGTGTTTTGGAATATTGTACTCAATCTCAATTAAACCAACGCAAAAACTATTGGATACGTCAATTAAATACATTTAACCAAGGTTATAATCAAACTGGCCGTAACAGAAATAAGACAATGAGAACATCACGACCTTCATATACATCTTATAGTTCAACATCTAATCAAATTAGTCCTAATATAAAAAAAGAGATTAAATCAAATCCTCCTCAAGGTAAAACTGATGGAGAAAAGAAAATCTCCCAAGATAAATTACAATCTGCTTTAGACAAATATAACCGAAGATTTAATCGATTAGCAAGATGGTTGAAGTTTAGATATTTAATATTATTTTTGATTATAATATGGATTTTCCCACCAATTGTTGCCAATTTATCATTAATTATACTTGCAATTGTATGGATTGGCATATTTTTAGCTAAAAATGAATATAATTCTCAAGTTGATGAGTTAAATCAATATGGTTTTGATTATAAAAAAATAGATCATACTACGATTAAAGCAATAAAATTATTAAGTGGAGAAGATTTAGAGAATGATTTTAGCAAACCTAAAGGGAATATAAATTCAAATGATGATGCTGATGACAAAAAAGATATTGTTACTACAAAAAAAGAGTTTAAATGGAAAAAATGTCCATCATGTAATCATTTGTTAAATAGTGTGGCTAAAAAATGCCCTTATTGTGAGCATGTTTTTGAAGAATGATTACTCTAAGTGTTCTACTATCTCTTCACCTAAACTAGTAAGTCTGTAAAGCCTTCCTTTTCTGAAATCTTCATTGATGCATTCTGCAACTCCAGTTTCCTTTAACTCTTTAAGAACTTTTGAAATATGATTTGTCCTGATTCCTGCATCTGCAGCTATATTTGTTGGTGTCTTAACGTCATCTTTTAGTGCTTTTACAGTCTTAACACGATAAGAACTGATATTTACATAAGCGTAAGTCTTTAAAGTTTCATCATCGATAGTACCATCCTCCGTTTATACACATAATATTAACTTGATTAAAATATATAAGTTTATCTATACGAATAGGAACAATTGAAGGAATTTTTCATTGACTGATTATAATAACAAATATGTCCATCATTAAAACATACTTCCAATCAATAACTATCAAAAATATGAAGGCATTCCTTCGTTAAAACAAAGCCAATGTGCATAGGGATAATCATGATGACAATGATTATCGCAATTAAGCAATCCTTTTCCATATAAATACGGCAATATAAGGAGGCATATTCTTACCCACTCCATCATCAGATGATCCTGCTGTTGATACATTATGAGTATGGCCCCCTTCAGAATTAACATTATTCAATTTGGTAGTAGCATGTTTAGTCCAATTAACAACATTACTGCTTGAAGAAACAGAACTTCCAGCATTCCAAATATCATGTTGGCCAGTATGGGTATGGCCTCCGCCATTAACAGTGTGGGAATGCTTAATTAATTCTGAATTTGCAGAACCTCCTACACTACCATCAATATATGTATCTCCTGAAGCAAGCAGAAACCTATCCTTAATTTGCTCCCATGTACCGCCAAAAAGAGATGAAGGATTAATAGAATTGGTAGAGATGTAAATTGCACCGATGGGGTATGGATTCATGCAGTTTTCTTGTATTGTTAAATTTTTGAAATAGACACTTTTATCTGCTGAACCGCTTGAAAATTTTCCTGATCCCATGTAAAAATAATATGAGCCGCTGAAAGAATATGAATCTGTACGATTATATGTTTTCTCACTAACAATGGCATTAGTGCTTAAATTTGTTAAACAATAATATGCTTGAGTGTCCGTTAGGCGAAAAGTGTAACGATATTGAACATTATTTTCTACATTTCCAAGATGATCACCATATTTAACACTACTTGTTTCAAATCCACCATACCCATATGCTAATCTGCCTTGTCCTGTAATAATCCATGCTCCATAACTATTAAAACCGCCACCATTATCCAAGACTGTTTTATCACATACTCTTATTCCGAAATCATCATTTCCCATTCCTGTTGTATAGAAATCCACACTAATGCTGAAGTTATTAGATGGTGCACTAAATGGAATAGTTAAGTAATAACCGTGGCCAGTGTTACTTGTGGTGCCTTCATTAACTCTTATCCTTGTAAAACCAGTTGATTTATCATAAGTAACACTATGAGTGCAATCTTTCCGAATGCTATTTGGCATATGTTCATCAGCTAAATATAATGAACCTACGTCAGATATGTTAACGTAATTGCTATGTGTATGATTTGGTGTTGCATATAAAGGAGAAATTGGATGCGTATGGTCTGCCTTTGCCCAAGTATCACTGCTTCCAATACTCCCATTACTTGTATCTGCATCAGGAACAGTAGAGGATGCTATAGGAATTATTGGCTTATCTGTTAAATTATTATAAGAACAAGTGTGAACGTGATCTGCTCTTGCATAATAACCATTGTCTGTGCCGGCACTTGAAGAGACACCAATAGTTTGTGGTGCGCCTCCTGCTTTGACATGCCCAAATTTAGTTGAAGAAGCATGATTATCATGAGCCGCTATTTTTCGATCAATTATATTGGATATACTTGTTGTTACATTTGTTATTGTTTGTTTCATTGAATTTGATAATGTCATTTTTAATCATCCATCCGTTTAACTCTGAAATTTTTGAAAGTAGGTTTGCCTATAACACTTCCACCATTTGAAGTTGCACCAACACTCATTTTTTCATATGAATCCAATAAATCGCAATTAGTGAAAGTTACAGTTCCATTATTGGCTGTGTCGCCAGTTTTTGTTACAACCAAAGTGGTAGGAGATGTTTTCTTAATGTTGATATGTATCCACGGCGTGGAAGGATTATCCCAAATACTTCTGTGAACAACAGTTAAGCAGTCATTGTTGTCTCTTTGTACATTACTGCCTAATCCGCTTGTTGGTGATGCAATACAGCCTTCCCATGCGCCCATTAATATAGTATTGGGCAGTGCCATTAATGTTCTGAACCATTGGTACCTTGTACCATTCCATTTGACATCATAGTCACATTCCCAAAGCCCTTCATTACTCCAACCATCAGCAATACAACCACCAATCAATGTTAATTCACCATTTGATTGCGAAACCTGATATCCACTATCCAATCTTGTTGTTGGTGTTGGATGTTCAGATGTAAAAGGAGGAGCATATAAATAATCGTGTATAATAAATTCATTTGATGTTAAGCCTTCTGATTCGGCGATGACTGTAACATCGCCATTGCCAGTTGAATTGAAAATTAGTTGTGCGATTCCATCGCTATTTATATTTACAGATCCTAAAAAAGTTTTTGACATATTTTTCACCATCAATATGTAAGTAGTCTAAAGCAAAAAAGGAAGGTAATAATAGGGAAGTTATCCATTAACTCCCCGTTTAGTGAATTGATATGTCACATGTAATAATACAATGCTAAAGTATAAAAATAAGAGGATCACCAAACCACGACACGAAAAGGTGACCCAGCTAATGCACAGTTCATTCACTCTATATAATCACGAACTACAGTGATATTTATTGCTATAATGACTTATTAAAGTTATTATGATTTTTTGGATAAAGCCATATATTACTTTTCAAGTGCTCTCGGGTAAATACCATATATTTATAAGCAGATATTATTGATTACAGTCTACATTGAGACTGTAAAAATTTGGTAATGGCTGTTGTATATTCATTATAGGGAGGCTCGTTATTCTACTATTTTTTAAAAAATGCCCTATAATGAAGTACAACTATATACGGCAATTGGAATATTTTGTGACCGGCTAAAGTAGCGTTAGAATATGAAATACGCGCTGTGTTATATTGAATTCGTAATTGCGAAATGGCGTAATCGTGAAGGCACGGCATTAAAAAAAGAAGGTATGCAGGTACTTGAGTACCTACTTAATTGTAATTTTTGCTTTTATTTTATCTACATTTTTTACATCATTATATGTTACTGTTCTAGTTTTGCTAAGATTTTTCCAAGTTCCAGATTTGAAATGCCACCAATAAGTTGCTTTATATTTGCTTTTAAGCATTGGTTTTTTGTTTTTTAGTAATGTTGTGGTTACACCATAGTCTCTTCCATTAGCATTATATTTAACATATTTAATTGTTCTGAAAGTGTATTTGCCAACTTTTTTACTTGAATATTTGTCAAATTTTACAGGAACTGTGACTGTAAATGATTTTGGTTTTTTCTTTTTTGTGATTATTGATTTTTTTACTATCAATTTAAATGTTTTAGAACTGCCTTTATATTTGCTGTTTTCTAAAAAGGTGACTTTGCCTCTATAAGTTTTAATTTTAGACGGTACTTTGATTTTAATTTTTGCTTCACCTTGTTTAAGCTTAGCTTTGTATGTTTTTCCATTAATTTTAAGTTTAACTGTGCCTGAAGGCCAATCTCCACCTATTTTTTTATACACATTAACTGTGATGTATTTTGTAGTTCCATGTTTGGCCTTAACTGATTTGCAACTAACATATGTTGAGAGTTTGGTAACTTTAAATGTTTGTTTGGTGTAAAGTGCACCATTAGGAGCAATAATCTTTACAGTATAAGATCCAATTGCCAAATTTTTTGTAAGATAACAATATTCACTATATCCATCATCAGTGCTTACTCCCGAACCATAAGGAGTAAGATATTTATTAAATATGAGTTTGTTGCCTTTATATAACTTAAAATAACAATTTAAGTTGCCAGTCCAATAAGTGATTATGTCTCCACCTGAATATTTGTAATATGGGGTGGTGATAATTAGTTTAGGGAATGTAAAATCAGGATATTGTACATTAGGATTATCATTAATTTCTTTTGACTTAATTGTTACATTAATGGATTTTGAAATTGAATTATATTTTTCATCACCTGAGTAATTTATATTAAATTGATGCAAACCTTCTTGGATGTTATTGATTGTGAAATTGGCTTTTCCATTTATTACTTGTGTAGTTAATCCATTAAGTGTTACTGTTCCCATTGCATCATTATTTAAACTACAATAGATGATTAAATTTTCATATGCGGCAACATTATTATTAGTTAAACTAAAATTTGGTGTTAATTTATGAATTTCGAATGAACCACTACTTTCGCAAGGAAGATATAACTCATCTCCATCGTAAATGACTTTAATAGTATGTTTTCCACTTGTTAGATAACCCAAATCTATTATATTTCCAACTAAAACAGATTTTACATAATTGTTGTCCAAATAAACTTTTAAATCGCCTGTTGCTATAGAATCAATAGAATAATTTATTTTGACCTTTTCATTAACATAATAGTCATTTGAGGCTATTTTAAAGTTAGATGTGATTAAAACATTAAGTTTAGCAGTATCCATTACATAATAGTCATCAAAATTTTCTAATTTGATTGTGTAAATTCCTGATCCGATTTGAGTAGAATTCACTACACACACTTCATGATTAATATAACTTGTATTTGTATATCTACGACTTATTTTTTTATTGCCCTCTGAATCATAAATGTTCAAATAAAAATCATATTTATTATAATATGTGGAATTAGCAGGAGTAATGTTGATAATAACGCTTTCTGATTCTCCATATTTAATTTTGACATCTTCAACATTTATAGAATAAGCAGTATGGGGCGGTGATGATTTTACATACAATGTAGATGTAGCCATTTGCTTATCATCATATCCATTAATTATTAAAATAAAATACGTACCTGGACTTAATTGATTTGGATACATATAATATGTTTCTTGAGAGGCAGATACATTACTACAGTATCTTTTAGACAATAATGGATGGCCATCATAGTCATAAATTGCAAAAATAAAATTATATTTATAATCATAAATTGAAGAAGCAGATGTGATATTCATTAAGATAGTTGCATCGGATCCATAGTTGATTACAACATTTGAAACATTAACAGAATATGCATTATATGGTGGTGAATCACATAAAACATCTTCATTTTCAACTGAAGAAAGCATATCTTCGTTATCATTTTTTGAATCAATATCATAAACTTCAGGAGAGGAGTTTTGGTCATTTGATACAGCAACATCTGTAGTATCAACACTATTAACAGAAATTTCATCATTAATTTCAATACCAACTACATCATCAGTTAAATTAGTATCAAATGCACAAACAGTAGCCATAGCCAATAATCCTACAAGCAATAACATCAGCATTACAACTGATTTTCTCATTGTTCTTCCTCCATTCTAGTCTGTGAATTCAATTGATTTTACCATTTCTTTAACAAGACCTAAATCATTGGAGACAATAATTACCATTTCATTGTCGCCATGCAAATATCCTGCATTTGTTCCATCAATGTTTTGTATTCCTTCAACTATAGTAGCATTGCCTTCAACAGAGGATTTTACTCCTTTTTGAGAGGTTACATTATCCATGAATTCTTTGTAAAATGCATCATCTATTTTTGTATTGGATACTTCTTCATTGGTGTAGTATACTGCAGCTTCTGTATTGGATGTATATGCAACAGTCCAGAAACCATCAAATGTTGCTTCATTAAGGTCTGATCCCTTTGGAGCATCAATAGTTAAAACTTTACCCATTTTAACTTTTTCCAAATCATTAGAAACAGTAGTTGCTTCTGTAGAATCATTATTTGTAGTATCTTCAGCCACATCATTACCTTCCAAATCGGCACTTTCAGCTATTGCCTTAGCTTCATCCAAATCCTTATCAGTAATTATATACATCTCATCAGTTGAATTGGCAATAACTACATATTTACCATCTTTTTGAAATACTGTGAAATTACCATCAGTTTTTCCATCTTTTAATCCCAATGAATCAATGTAATCTGCAAAACTTGCACCGTTAATATCATCAGTTGTTATATATTGGATGGTTAATCCTTGTCCATCATTACTAGTATACTTATATCCGTCCGCACTTGCATCCGCATAAAATGCATTGCCTGGCACATCTAATTTGAAATGTCCATCAAAATCATGTTCCTGTAAATTTACAGCACTAACCGAACTCATTATCATCCCAATTACTGCTGCAAACATTAATATTGTTAGTATTTTTTTCATTTATACCACCCCATTTTTATTTTCCACTTAATACCATTGATTCTACGGTAATTATTGTTGCAACTATTGCAAAGATTAGTGATTCTCCAATTCTTCAGCCATAATTTTTTACCTTTAATTATAAGTGTGTTATAAGTTTGTTATTAATTTATAATTTATGTGTTTTATAATATATATCAATGCCTTTTTAATCGAACAAAGATATGGTATATGTGTAATGATGAAGAATTCTTAGAAAAAGTTGCATTTGTGTTAGCTTCAGAACATAGAAAAAACATAATCTTATTCATGGGCTATGATTTATACTCTCCTAAGCAAATTGGTGATGCTATAAATGTCAGAACCAATCACATTAGCAATTTACTTGCCCAATTACGAAAATACAATTTGGTATACAATACAACACCACGCATTCGCAAAGGCCGACTATACTCATTAACAGATGATGGTAAGAAAGTATTAGAGTATATAAAACAAAAAGAATAAGTCATCACTACAATATTTCACTTATATAACAATGCAGAATATTATAAATAATAAAAGTAATGCACTGAAACCTGGAACAATCCAGCACAAGGCCATTATTAGAATTCCACCAAAAATCAGTGCTTCCCATACATTCATTTAATCACCTCCTGTAGTGAAATCTTTTATCTCATATTTGGATCTCGCAAGCAACTCTAAAACTTGATAGCAAACATCCAAATCAAAGGTACCCTCATAGACTATCTGATATTTTGGACCTATCATGGCAAGAATGCGCAAAAATCCTTCACCAGTCGCCATATCATCCACATTCATATAAAATCGATCATACCCATTCATAATTGCTTCTTCAATACCTTCAATAACTTTTAATGTAATTTTAACACTATCCATGCTATCACCACCTAAAAAAATGATTGTGGTTAGTATATATAACCACATCTTTCTGCACAAGCTTCGTAATATCGTTTCAACGAGAATTTCATTGAGACAGGAACCTTAAGAGCCCAAATTTCTGTAAATGCATTCCCTGATGAGTTCAATTTAATCTTGACATCACCTACAACAAAATCCCCAAAGAAGGTCTTGTTACAAATCTCATTGACCTTCATTTCAACATCCTTATAATCAACGAAGACATCAATGTGCTCAAATCTAATAACCTCATATTCACAGTCATTCATCATAGATTCAACTTTTGATTTAATCTTAAAGTAATGATTGTCATAATCTGATTGCCTTTTGGACATTTCACTTTTCAATACTTTTTTGTAATGATTAATGAATCTCTGTTCATCAGCACGAGTTGATAAATGGTGGTTTCTGATGTAATCAAGACATTTGGTGTATCCAGTATTAGGCAGTACAGCAACGGTGGAATTTCCGAATTTCTTTCTTTTAACATCACAGATTTTTAAAATGGACTCAAATGAATTAACCACATCAAATGTTCCAGTTTTAGAATCTTTTTGTATTTGACTCCTTGCTGAAATTTTAGTTGCATCCCTGCCAACTTCAGCTACAACTTTTCCTGCTATATACATACTTGCTAATGCTAATAATAAAGCCATATATATCACCTATTTTTTATTTTAGCTCACAGTTTTGTGACTTAAGAGCCATTGGTCAAAGTTCGACAGTTTAATTACACCATAGTGAAGTAAGGTCTCTTATCAATAATTTCAAGATCAAAAACCCCATTTACACATTGCTCACGCTCCCATATCAGGCGACTAGATGCTTCTTGCGATGTGGTGATGTAGTAGTCAAAAAGCTTCCATCTGCCATTTTCAAATTCATCAATTCTAAAGGATACTTCGTATCCAGTACGTGGACTAATAGTTATTCTAAAATGCTTCATAACAATCACTAAAAAAAGAGTTTTAGTATTTTTAAGAGGTTCACGCCTCATTTCAACAATCTACAATACCCATTCTTGTATAATTTTCAACATTTTATTTCTGGCAACAACACCTCGTCTATGCACCTTCTCGGATTCTTGTTCAATTGGTGTAGATCTTGCCGAAATGAAATCATCAACAATATGTGCTTCTTCATGGAACTCATCTGTTTCTAAGAAGTTTAAAACGTTCTTTATCTTTCCGAAATGACGCACAATTGCAACTAACTCCGAATCCATCTGCCAAGCAAATATGCTATCATATGGGATTAAATCAGGTTCAAAGATTCTATTAAAAGAAGTAGTGCATTGCATTTCCCACATCTGCATAGGTGTAAACTGTATAATGAACATATGTGGAATTAATGACACTACTTCTGAAACAGTAGCATCAAAGATTTTCACATGATCAATTAGCTCGCCTTCAATAGTTAAAAAGTAAACACAATGGTTAGAAGTGTTATCATCACTTACAATTTCGACAAGACAGGTTTCATTTGGGACTGGTATTTTATCTAATTTCACAATATCAACTCCTTACAAGTAAGAATAATCTCTACAGCAAAGCTTAATGCTAAATTCGGCAAGAGAAGGCATATTATGTTCCTGAACAAGCAATCTGCAGCCAAGAGTTATAACATACATATTCACAGGCACTTCACTATGTTTGAAATATACTGATTCACAAATTGCCTGTAAATGCTGTAATGTGTCTTCAGTAATTTCTTCATGAATCAAGTCCATAACGACTGCAATCTCACCATTGTCCTGTCTGTAGGTCTTAACCTCATCTGTCAAGTCATCTACAAATCTAAAATCGTTTCTAAAAAATCTATTTACTCTTGCATTGTCTAATACAATTTTTAACACTAAAATCAACTCCTAAAAATAGTTATTGAATAGTTTTCTGACATATTCAGGTCACAATCAACCTACAAATACTTCCTACATAAATCAAATACTATTTGGCCATGAAATTTTGCAATCTCGTCCATATCCACCTCCCCATATTGATCCCGATGATAACAGACATCATCTCTTATGTGTTGATACACACATTCAAATTCATCATCAGAAATACTTCCATCATTGATTAAACCTTGAATGAATTTATCTGCTTCAGATTCACAAAGAACCAATGTATCAGATTCATCTGATTCAAGATTATCAATAATGTCGTCCATACAAATACTAGAGCCAATGTTTAATTCATTGTCAATTGCTTTCTCGATTGTTAAATTTTCAAATTTCATAATTACGTCTCCATTAGATTAACTGTTTTCTTAAATCTCTAATCATCTGTTTAATTTCAGATCTTTCAGCTTCCCAGTGCTCTTTTGGGTAGTCACCAATCAAGTAATGAATCAACCATTTAGGCGAACACCACTTAGTGTGATTACTGTACTCATAGTCATCAAAGGCAAGCTTCAAACCATCAAAATTGATAGATTTTAACAGTTCAGGACCTGTAAATTCTGCATTCTCAATTGTAACCTTGCTGCAATAGAAACCATTGTCAGTATAGACACAAATGTTTGCAGGATTAGTTGCATCAGTGACCGCAATAATGATTTCAGCGGCACCAAATGGCAGATTTTCAACAACATCGTTCATTTTGGGTAACATTTTTTCTAACAACAACGTTCAAACCTCCAATAAATTGTGGTGATGGTATACAGGTAAAAGTAAAAAATAGATAAAGTGATGGTTAATGTGGTGTTTAATCAGATTTCTCTTCAAGCAAACCAACAAGGTCAAGGTCATCGATTATTTTTTGTGCAGTACGAATCAATTTGCTTCCCTTATTCTTAATCAGTTCATGTGAATTGTTGCCTGCCCAAGATCTGATGTAAGCAGCAGATTCATCATTGGTTATCCCAATGGCAGCTGAGATCATATAGGAGATACATTCCGCATCCATCTCTTTTGTTGCACTGGTTAATTCATTCCTGTTTTTATCAAAGTGCAAATAGTAATGCGCCATCTCATGAAACAGTACACATATTTTTTGTGCATCGGGAATGTATTTACTAATCCAAATCTTTTCTCCATCTGTATAACCACGTGTCAATTGTTTCTGTGATTCTATTACTGGAATAGTACATCTTGCAACCACATCTGCAAAGGTAATGTCACCATCATACTTCACATAGTTTGGCTCAAATTTTTCACCTTCAGTTTGGCTCAAATCAAACACAGGAACTTTCTTAAACCACATCTTACGCTCTACAGTCCCATCTTCCTGTTCCTCATCGAAGAAAATCGGTGCAAGGATAAACAAAGCTTTTTCACCATATTTTACGTGTCTTTTGACTTTACCCCAGCGCTTATATGGTGAAAGCAATTCAGAAGTCTCACCTGTCCTTTGGTAAAGTTGTGCATCAGCTAAAAGGATATTATTGATAGTATAGTTGTGAAATTCACCATCAACAAGTTTCTGAGTGTATTTCCTCATAATTTCATCCATCTTATCTATGTCCAATACCAAGGAGTCACAGAGTGCCATTTGTTGTTTCCTTAATTCTTTTACAGTTATTTTTTTAGCCATTTTAAAAACCTCGTTTATTTATTTAATGTAAGCAGTTTAGTGGCATGCTTAGGCCATGTTCAACGGTCTTAAATTCTTGAGAAACTGTCAAGTTTAACATTCAAAGCTAAACTGGAACCATTCTCCCATTTCACGTGTATCTGCCCAATATCATCTACAAACATAACTTCACCAACAGTTCCTGAAGGTGGGGCGAAAGGATCATCCATAAAATGTAATTTCACTTTACAACCAACAGGATACATTTTTCTTAAAAATTCTACATTCTGCATTAAAAACACCTCTAAATTAGTTAAATTGACAGTTTTGAATGAGATCTGCCAACTCAAATAATAAAAAAATATAAAAAAGTATTACTAACTGATTGAAAAAAAATAATCAATCTTTTTTGTCATGTTTGCAATATTGATGTGTCCAACAGTCAAAATCGCAGCCATCACATTTTGATAAATCGATTTCATCATCATACCATGAGGGATAGACTTCATAAGGACTGTAAATTCCCATAAATCAATCACTCCCTATACATCTGCAGCCATTATTGGCTAAATCTTCGACATTAATTTCTGTAGAACCATTGTAAGTGCATTTGTATGCAGTTTCCCAATGGTAGATTTCATCATTAGAAAATGGTGATGTTGAAGCAAAATCAATTACTTTGATAGGTTCATCATCAACCAAATTATCACAGTTAAAACACTTACACATCTAAATCACCCCATTAACAGCTTCATTTAATTTTGATTTGAAAAATTTCTCCAAATCATACTCTGCATCCAGTATACCATATGGCATAGTGTCATCACAACTAATGTCATATTTTTTACAGAGTTTTACGATTTCTTCACAATATTCAACAGTCATAATGTCTCCTGTATCAAATCCTTTGTTTGATAATTCATCTGATGCACCTACCATTTTGAAAAATGATATTGCATCAGTTACTAAGTCTTTCAATTGCATCGCCTCTTTATTAATACAAACAACAATTTCGGAATCATTTGTTCCGAAGATTGTATCTAAATCCATCACTGCAGCATTACAATGGAATGTATCATTAACTGAAACTTCTCCATCGTAATTGTTTTCGTATACATTGACTGCTCCAAGAACAGCGCCTTTTGCATCAACTACTTTTAAAATCATTGTATCACCTGTAATTTACAAGCAGTTTTATCTCATACTCAGGAGATCAACTGTCTATGCAAGTTCGCAGTACTTGTCAAACAACATTCCTGCTAAACTCTGCATGTATCCTTCGTCGAATGAAATGTCAATTTTGATTCCAGACAAGACTAATTCTCTGTAAGTATCTAAGAGATATTGCACACGTTCAAAGTGTTTGTGTATCACTTTCGGATTCTTACAAGTCTCTAAGTCTTGCCAAATTTGATTGATATCTGCATCAAGCTTGTACATTTTTATTTCGAAGTCGATTTTCCTTAATTCAGGGTTGTTTCTAAATTCAGTCATGATTTTCACCTCATTTTAATAAAAAAAATGGAGCATTTAATGGCTGCTCCAAACCAAAACTATTGTTAACAATGTTATATTGATGATTTAAAAATTTTTCAATGGAGAAAGTATTCATAGGAATTTATAAATCTATCAATATCACGAATAACTATTTTGAGCAATTCTTTTGCTCTTTCATCTGTATAATATCGAGCAGAGTTATTACAAAAATACAGAAAATCCAATAAAGCTCCATAACTGGTTTTGTCAATTCTATCGAATCGATTTACAAGCTTAAAACAAGATCTCTTCTCATAAGAATTGCTCCTTACAAGAAACACCATTTCTGAAAAGCTGTCATAGACTTTTTCGGAAATATTTGCTTCAAGTTCTTTATTACTTGGCACATACACTATTAACACCTCCTTGAATGTCGATTTAACCATAATTCACAAGCTTCACGCATTGTAGCGCTTTCAAGAGGTCTTGCTACTTTATGAGAACTTGCAAATAATGATATAGCCATCCTGTGACTATCAAATTCATAATCTACTTCGGAACCTGCAAGTAAGTCTACTGCAAATTGTTCTGCTGCTACAATAACCTCTTCAGGATTAGTGTAAGAAGTATTGCAACGTTTGTTTACAAAATCTAAACCTATTTCGATTTCATTCACCATATTATCACCTAAAATAGGATGGGAAGTCTTATTTACCTCCCATTCTCATTGACTTTAAATCTACAACAACTTTCTGTAACTCTGCAACAATTGCTTTTAAATGTTGAACCTCTTCCTTTAAGGCACCAACATCGTTGCTGAGAGTAGTATCAGTTTCTAAATCAATTACTCTTTTAAATATAACCTCTGGAACATCTTCAACAGGTTTATTGATATACGCCCAGTTTTCAGAGTCAATCTCAAGATAAATACAGCTTGAATGGACTCCAACTGCTTTACCATAGTATTCTCTATTATCGAAGTTCAATTCTGATTTCAATCTACTTGCAGACAGATTACCATTTTTAATATTGTTGACAGACAGTGTTTTATCGCTGTTAGCAATATTTCCGACCAATTCTTGGTCTCCATTGAAAATAGATATTGCATCTGAATCAAATTCATTGTCTATGTCTTCTCTTAGTATTAGGTAGTCTTCCAGTTCCACAGGATTTACAATCCGATGATACGAAAGCCCTACGACCTTTGCCTTTAATATACTCATATTATCACCTCATCAAATTCCCATTCCTTCGAAATCAATTGTGGAAACAACTAACTCCTCAGGAGTTAAGGAATTTTTGTATTCGACAAAAAATTCAAAGTCAACAGCATTGTACATTGTAGTTTTTAAGTTCTTTTCTTCCATTTTATCACCTATTTTTTATTAAAAATGCCCAATATATGCTGTAAAAGTGAGAGATTAGCACACAGCATATATCAACATCACCAACCTCACGGTAGGCTCATGACTGACTTTTCAATTTTCCATGCTGTCTCGCAGGCATTGATAAAAAAAACAAAATGTAATGGCTTAATTAGTGTCCTACTTCAGATTGGAAAAATTTTCTTTTATATATGGATTAGAATTCCGATTCATATCTATGTGTAATGAAAAAAATACCAAAAAAGATGAAAGGAACACCTTTACGGTGCGTATGGACAAAAGCATGCAAGATATGGTATCATACTTGCAAGAAAAAAAGCTATTAAATAAAACTGCAATCATACGTCTAGCGGTTGCTGAAATGTATGAACGTGAAATAAATCATATTAAAAAAGGATGTGAGTAAAAAATGTTTAATGATGAAGAAAAATATGAAATTTGTAAATATTTTGATGACATAAATATACGATACTTCAACATTCCTACGGTGGATGAAATGCGAGAAGTTCATCAATTACTTACAAACGGAGATAAAGAAGCATATATTATTGATAAGGACAATTATCTTGAAAAGGAAATGTATTGGCATACTGTACACCACATTTATAGTGAAAATAGATTTGTTATGCCCCATTCACTTAACTTAAGCAGACAAGCAACATCTGATGAAATAGTGAAATATTATGTTGCTCCAGAAGATGTTATGATGGTTGAAGACATACTTAAAATGGAACGTGAACTATATAATAACAGATTGAAATAGGAGATGTTTTAATTAACCAAAACGTCTAATATCATGAATTGTTTTATTCCATTAGTGATATAAAGCATAATTCAAGAATATCATTATTAGTTAAATATATGGGTTCACCTTTATCTCCAAGGTCATCAAGATACCTTATAATATTGTCAACTAAAATATTTTTGTTAATATTGTAGTTATTAAAAATGTCATTGGCGTCAAGTTTTGAAACGAGTTCATGAATCATAGGTTCATAGGTTAGTGGATGTATCTCAATGTCTTCTATTATTATCGATTCAAGATCAAATTTAAGAGAAGGTTTAAGCAATAGATTATCCAAATATAACTTGGAATTTTTAAAATATCCTATCTGATTATCATTCAATGCAAAATCAATTACTTGATGTATATCAACATTCTCTTGATAATCAGCAATATGATTACCAACAATTTGTAAAACTTCATTATCCGTAAATGATTTCTTATCAGATTCCGTCAATCTACCAACTTTTGCATTAAAATGCATTTCTAAATCAGAAGGTTTATCCCAACTTGGTCTGATAATATCATAGTTTTTTGCAGTTATATATGGTAGAACCTTTTTATAGTCAAGCAACAGTCTTCTTGAATTATTTGAAAACTTCTTGTAATATACATCATCTTTAGGTAAGCCATTGGTAAATAATGTAATCAATTTAACCTTATACTCACTATAGGAATCACGACGATATTTTCGTTGTTTTCCATTGTCATAATCAGGAGAATGTTTAAGATATTGAGTAATGAAAAATTCCTGCAATGCTTTTGCTCCAAACTTATGTGAAACAATTTCACCCTGAAATGAAAATGGATAATAAGACCCTACATCAGTTAAATATTCACTGATCCTAAAATTGTCATCAAGTGTGCTTTGAGGAATATCAAACAGTTTGTCAGATTCAACAAGGTTGCCTTTAGATAATCTTTCTTTAAGGTGGAGAAATATGTAAAACAATGATTCTGGGCTAGAAAAGTTTAGTTTGAAAGTTTTTTCGGTTTCATGAATCCATATTGGAATTATGTTATTGGGATTGCGTTTTAATAATGAATCTATTATATCTTCATGGCAAGCGGAAAGCAGATCACCAATCGTTAAAGCCAATGCTTCATTCCTGTTCATTCCTGAAGATAATATAAAAGTTATAGTTGCTTTTGCAGCAATATTTTTACTTAAAGTTAAACATGTATATATTTCTCGCAACTCCAAAATTGTTTTTTTCCCAGTCATGCACATTATTATTTCCCAAATAATATTTATAATTTATCAAAAAAATCACGATGACACCAACATTTTTCTGAATTTATAATATAAACCAACAAACAAATGTAAAAAAATAACGGCACAAGTAACAATATTTTTAAAAAATAAAGAATTTAAGCACTTCTCAAAATAAATGTAGCTTTTATATATGTTAAAAGTTACATAGGATGTATTGAAGTTCTTTTACTCTAATAAAGGAACTCATAATCACTAAAAAATGGAGGAAAAAACATGGCTAATAAATTTTCATCAACTCCAATCACAGTCAAAAGAACTGATGAAATGGATAAAATGATTGATTACCTACAAAGCAAATGGCTACTCAATCCCACAGCAGTCATGAGACATGCATTAGCAGTAGCATATGAAATAGAAGTCAAAAAAGACCAATGTGATTAATATGGTAAGATATAAAATCAGAAAAACTAAATTACGAGACCTGCTAAAGAACTCCAGTTCCTATGAGGTACGCCAATTTGGTAAAACTGGAAAGACTGACGAACGCATACATGTAGCTACATGGCTGCAATACTACAAATGAAGGTGTTAAAATGAGTGTAAGACGTTATTTTAATAAGGAATACAATTACTGCCCAGACACAGTGACCATAAATACCAAAGACGAACTTGGCGATAGGGTTGCATATTTAAGTAAAAAATTACAGCTCAGACCATCCGCAGTTGTCGCTTACTGCGTTTCAAGAATATATGACAAAGAAGTAAATGATGAAAAAAGAATGAAGATGGAGGCATGATATGATGAATGAACCCATATTCCATTGTTTTATCTGTAATGATGGGCATGAAAACTGCAGAGATTGCGATATCTGCACCTATGATATTGAAGAATATCCAAGAGAACCAACATTTGATAAAATTGAAGCTACAATTGAACACATGCTTGCAGAATCCGAAGCAAAAGCAGATAGAATGTGATAAAATGAAACATTTTACTATCAAACTTCAACAAATTAAAAAAGACATTAAATTTTATACAAACTATAATTTAACATCATTCAATCAAAGTGATTTGGAAGAACAGGTTGAAGAAATAACTAATGTATGGTTTGTATTACAAAATTACGACAAATCAAGACAAAAATACATAGATGCATTAAATAACTGTACAGATATGTGTAACATTAGTTCAAAAATAACTTTTAAGAAAATATTGTATTTAAATGCATTATGTGATATTATCAACGATTTATTAACTGAAATGAAAAAAATGAGTCAGTTAAATTTAATTCAAACCCCTTTAACTTAATGGTGGTGTTACAATGACATGAAAAAAATAATTTAAAATAAGTACTTAGAAGATTTAATATCTAATGGTGGTATAACCAAAAGATACAAAATCATTATTAGCATAATTATTTCTGTTGTCTTTTGTATATAAATACTGCCATAGATATTACTTTTTCTATTTTAAGTTTGCTCACCGATGACAAGGTGATTACGAACATAAAACCATTTATAATTTTGAATGGTCTAGTTGCAATTAAAATACAACTAATATTATTACAGGAGGCCAAAACATGGCATTCGAAAAAATAATCATAGAAGAAGACAAAAATTCCAAATTCTGGAATCCACAAACAGAAGGAGAGTACATTGAAGGCAACATTGCTGGAGATGCAAAAGACAAGTATGGAAACAGGCAAATTGTTCTTGATAGAGGTACTGATGAGGAAGGCAATATGAAAAAAACAATCTTGCCCGCACATCACAACTTAAAACGTTACTATAATCATATCAATGATGGAGATTATGTTAGAGTAACATTAGTTAAAATAATACCTCCCAAAAAAGAAGGCAACCAACCATACAGAGTTTACCAAATGGAAATTGATCCGTCAAGGTTCAAGGAGTATGACAACTGATTGTAGATTCAATTCTACAATCTTTTCACGGTGATAGCATGCAAAATGATAAAAATGTTCTAGCATTTAAAAAATTAATTACACTTTTAATTAATCTTAAAAAAGAAGCGCAAAATATACACAAATACAGTCTAAATTTAGAAAATCAACTTGACAATATGTTAGATACTCTTATATTATGTCAAGATGAAGATATCTCAAAATTAACTACGGATAAATTAAAATATCTTCAATCAGATTTAACGAACATCAATATCCCTTTAGGAGGCATTATAGCTAATGCAGACATTCTCCAAGATTTTGAATATGAAATTGAAGATGCAATCAAAGATATGATTAGAATAGCTTACCCCGATAATCCATCCATGAGGCATCTAAAAACATATAATATGCGCAAAAGCGAATGTAAATTTGGTTAATTTTAATCATTTTTACTTTAAGCAACATTAATTAAGGTGAAATCATGATTACCAAAATTACTGACAACATATTAGATTTACTTAAACAATTAGGGTCAAATCGAATAAAAGTCATCCCTTTGAAGAAAAACAGTAAAGAACCACTTAACAAAGACTTTTTCAATAAAAAATACAAAATCTCTGAACTTCAAAAACATAAAGGTAACTTTGGAATTGTTGTTGGAGCAAATCACAAAGAATCATCACTAGCAATCATCGATATTGATGGATACAAACTTAATAATGCAAGCGATGAGGAATATAAGAAAGTAAAACATCAAACAGCAACATTTATCTTTGAATGTTTAAAAGACATTCCTGGATCTATGCATGTAAAAACACAGTCTGGCGGATACCACATTTATCTTTGGAACAAAACAGTATTTGAGAAAACACATGAAACTAGTCAGAATTTACATTTTCCTAAGGACTATGAAATAAAAGAATTAGCAGGTAAGTCTTTAGGAAGCGCTATTGAAATCTTTACTAAAGACAAATCAAGACAATGTGTATTGCCAGGATCAACAATTTTAGATAAAACTACAGGTAAAATTAATGAGTATGTTATAATAAGTGATATCAACAAGTTATCTGATATATCTACTGTCAATGATATTAATACAACTGTAAAAGAAACACTAGTTGCTCACGGCTTTACATATGTTAAACCCAAATCCAATGAGGGTTTTGAAATAATTGAAGTCAATAATGAACTAAAAAATTTATCTGAGGATGAAATAAAACAAGTTGCAAGAATTCTTATTCCCATACTTCAATCAATTAATGGAAAAAAACATAATGGATCAATGGACATTGGTGGATATTTCAGCAAAAACATCACTCAAAAATCGGCCGAAGCCATATGTGATCTAATTATCGATGAAATCGGAGACATATTTATTAGTTCAAGTGATTTTAAAAAAACTGTTATCAAAAACTATAATAGTGACCGTGAAGATAAAGCAGGTCTTCCATCATTAATTGATATTGTCAAATCACGTGATGTTAATTTTAATGGAAGTAAATTCATTTTTGAAATGAATAGATTATGCAAGAAACAATTTCGACACAAAATACTAAGCAGCACACACTCACAAAACAAAAAGAAATACCTTTCTATTAATTATAATAACAACACCATTAGCACTTTTACGTGGAACTACAACTCAACAACAAAAAAGAAACACTACACGAAAATTCATGATGTTTTGAACTTAGCTCCAATTAGCATCCATGAATCCTACAACATTTTAGACAACAATGCAAGTCCACAACTATGTTTAACCTTTTACAGAAAAGGAATGCCAACCAAACAAACTATTAAAGGTGATGACATTGAAGCATTAGAAAAACAGTTAGCAAGGCGTCCAGGTATTGTATTAAAACCTAAAGAGTACAAAGGTGTTTTAAACGAGGTCATCAATGAATATATAAAATTGGATCAAATCGAAATCACAGAGGATATCCCAATTGAAGGCATTTTCATCAATCCAATCAATGGCAAATTGTGTCGCAGAGACGATAAAGGCAACACTGCAATTAACAAACCAACTAAAGAAGCCATACAAGAAGGATTGAATGTTTGGATTAAGCTTAAAGATGTATATCCCGGTAACACAAAAAAACTTGCCCATATATTACGATATGGTTTAATCTGTCCATTCTCATATATATTAAAAACTGAATATGATTGGATTGAAATGCTCTTTCTTTATGGTCCTAGCCGCACCAGTAAAACTACACTAGCAGAAATAGCCCTAAGTCCTTACACCACTATATCCGAAGAAGTGAGCATTGGTGGAGGGGCTTTCGATACACCATATCGTATTGGAAAGTCATTATCCAGACAAGGCACAGGCATAATCGTTAACGAACCTTCTCCAGCAATTGAAAAAGGTGAACCTCGTGAAATAATTAAACGAGGAGCCGAATCCAAATACTGTCGTGAAAAAGACGACAAAGGAGAACATGTGAAAATCCCAGCTTATTCCAATGTCATTTTCACATCCAACTCATTCATGCCCACACATGATGCTTTCGTACGCAGAAGTCAATACTTGGAGTTTACAAAAGAAGACAGACTGACCGATGAGGACATTAAAAAATTTAAAGATACATTCCATCACAAAAACTGGAATAACACCGATTTCTTAAAACTACGTGCCATTGGAGATTTTATTGTTTGGCACATAAGTGAGAACCTTAAGGTATTAGGTTTAGAGTATGCAGATATAATTAATGATATGCTTGATGCATTACTTGATTATGCAGAAGAAGACAAAGCTGAATGGGATTGGATGTATCATGATGCTGAATTAATGGATATTGGATCTGCAGATAATGAAGTCATTAATCAATTCAGACGTATGGTTTTAAAAGATTACAAACAGTTAACACGAACCACATACATTCCAAAAATTGAAGGCGAAACAACTGAACAATTTCATAAGAGGTTCTTTAAAGAAGCTTTACTGGAAATCATAATGGAAAATAAAATTGATTACCTACATTATCAAAAACTTAATAATGAAGAGCAGATAATTGTAAATACCAGTGTTAAAGATTCACTTAATGATTTTTGCGGACTACAAGTAACCTGTAAAGGCTTAGCAGGGTATATGGATCATGAATACAAAAATATCACATACAAAAAACACAGCATCAAAGGATTCAGACTCACCTACGATGAATTTAGAGATTTCCTTGATGTTAGTGGATAATTACATAAATTACCTGAGATTACCTGCAAAAAGGTAATCTCAAAAAGACCTCACAATTGTTTATATTGATGATAGAGGATTTTCCTCTATTATTATATATTATATTACTTTATTACCTAAAAATATATATAAATATAATAACACTTATTCTTTCTTCCCCCCAAACACATGAATATATAGGTTTGCATGCGGAAAATTAGGTAATTTAGTAATTTCAATGTAATTTGACCCGTTTGATGAGTTTTTTATCCTGCTTGGATATGACTCAGGTAATTTGGAACGTTAGTGATGCGTTTGCTGTTGCGGTGTTGAAGGTTTAGTAATAGGCTTTTTGGCATATTTGATTTTTTGAAATGATAGGTAATTAATTACTTTTTATTTAAGCCGCACTTTTTTAATAACAGATAAATGCATGGTAAAAATTATAAAACAAGACCTAATGCAATACAATATTTTATTTAAACGCCACAATAGGCTTGTTCATGTATATGGAATCGTGTTGAAATTTATGTTGGCCGCAGCAGCGATAGTATTTTAATCATGACCACAATAATATTGAAACTAAACTCTGCATTTAATTTTAACAGCATCTATTTACAACCTTCTTGGAGGTAACAATCTAACCAATTATCCAATCACACAATAGTCCACGGACCCTGCATGAACGCTCCAAAGCAGCAATACATGTTGTATCCTCACCCCTGGCCGAAAGCAATTTTTAACCAGAAGTAAAGCACACTGTTTGTTTGTTAATATAGGTAAAATATTATTGTATTTAGGCAAAAGCCTATTCTTTATTTGTGATTTGTGATAATGAATTGATTTTTTATTCTTTTTTTATTTTAGGATTTTCACTTAGTTCTTTTTCCCAATTAATATCAAATTTAATAATATAATAAAGTTCATTAGGTCTTATTTCAATACATAATACGTCTTTTTTATAATGCATTCGATAATAATCAGTGATTATATCATATTTTATATAAAATGGAACAATATCATCACCTGTTACAAAACCAATATCTGTATGATCAAATTTGCTATAAGTAAGATGTATTGCCCACCTATATGCTTCATAAAATTGTTCTAATTCATCATAGGACAAATAAGGCATGTTAGTATTAGGTAAATCCAAATTAAATTTCAAATCCCATTCATTTTTTAATTCAATTAAATCTAAACAAGTTAATAATGGAAATGGGTCTGTCATTGTTGTAAATTCCTCAATAAGCATTGTTGGATATTTAATGATAGTTTTATCATTCCATGGGAAAGATAATGTTTGTTTTTTTAAATTAATGTTAAAGAAATCAGCCCCAAATTGCTCATACTGTGTATATATGCATTTAATAAATGGATAGTACGGGATCTTTAATGAATCGCATAATTTTTGTATTTCAATTCCTTTTGATATAATGGATTTCATATCTTCAGCTGAAAATTTTTCAAGTAAATGTTTGAGAACTTTTTCTTTTGAGATTTTATTGGCATTGGGTACATCAGGAAACAAATAGTATGCAATTAAAGAAATAGTTATGTTATCATATTCAACATATAATTGCTTGTATAATAATTCTTTTTTCCTAGCTTCTTCTTGTTCTAATAACCAATTCTCGTACTCAATTTTTAATTTATCGAATTTTTCTTGGACTACTTTTATTCTTTCAGTTAATTTTACAATTTTGAATTTAAGTTCAATCTTATCTTCTTCAGTTGTAGCATTCTCTAATTTAATTTCAGTTTCTCTAAGATTTTCATTTAATTGACTTAATTCATTTTGTACTGTTTCAAAATCAGTTTTGCCACCAATCCATTCATCTGTATGTTTCATTCGATTGCATTCACGACATAATGTTTGCAAATTATCAATATCATTTGTTCCACCTTTAGCCACTGGCACAATATGATCAATCTCTAAACTGGTTTCATCTTTGCTTGCGCCACATTCACGGCATCTATATCCATCACGCTTGAATACTTCGTGGCGGAGTTTTCTTGGTATTGGTTGGCGACCATATCTTGTGGCTAGTTCACCACCACAGTATGGGCATAATTTGAAATTTAGGTCGTCGAAGACTCTTCCACAGTTCTTACAGTATTTTTCCATAATTATCACATATCATTATTAACATTATTTGTTTTAATTTGATACATCATCCATTTTTTATTACATATAGATTTCCATTTGATTTGATAGTTGCCATCAATGCAATAATAGTTTTTATTTTCAATACCTTTCCAATTCGGATCATCTGTTTTTTTACCTTCACCAGTTTGTTGATATATATTATTATGAATAGTTTTGTTAAATCTGAAATATTGGTAAATTCCATTTGTTGTAGGGCCAGAATAATAAAGATGATGTTCCTTTTTAACTATAGCCATACAGTAGGTATTATCAAAACCTGCATTTTTCAATTGTTCCATAAATTTAATATCTTTAACAAAATCATACATTGTATCAGGCACTCTCCCATTTTTAGGGTATTTTAGTTCTATTGCATGACAAGAATACTTGCTTTGGTCATCACATTCATATATTGCAATATCTATTTCTTTTTTAACAAAGTCTTCGGTTGAATCAAAGAAAAAATCTACATTGCGTTCAAATTGGACTTTATAATCTTTGGGGAGAACATTTCTAAGGTAAATACCTAATTCGTGTTGAAATGAAAATTCATTGTAAATATCATTTTCTTTTTTGTTTTCAGATATGTAATCCCAAAAGTTGTTTAAATAGTTAGTCAAATCCATAGTATCATATATTTTATTTATTCTTTTCATTTATTAAATGGCATAATTCTGCTAAGTATAAATTGTTACAATAATAAACGACTTCGGGACTTGGATCCATCATGTAATCTTCTTTAGGTATTTTACCTTTTTCATATCTGCGAATTTCACGTATAAGTTTGTCTCGTTCTTTGATGATTTCTTCTAAAGTTGCATCTTCATATTGATTTCTAAATGTCTTGGGATCTATCATCAATTAAATCACCTTACTGTTATTCAACAAACATGTCATTATTCCATACTAACTGTACTAATTGCACTAGTAATTGGTTTCTTTCGGTTATCTCAGGTTTTCCAAATGCCACATATGGCTTAAATGATAAATTGTTTTCTTCAATGAAACGTTTGAATTGTGGATTGTTATTGTATGCTTGTTGACCTAAAGATTCACTATAAATGTTGCCCTCATTTGAACAATATGTTTGAAGCTTATAATCAAATTCAGCATCATTTAAACTGGCATTGATACTTTTATGCAATAATAATAATGCTCCAACACTGTTACGCCATTGGTTGAAATCATTTTGATCAGTGAATTCTTTTGTGAACCATTCAAAGTGGTCGGATATAATATGTTCTATTTCGAATGGATTTTTGGTTTGTGCCATGTAATTGCAGTAATTAGAAGCTACACCAGTTTGTTCTTCGATGAAACCTGTAATTCTAGCTAACATATTTTTAATGTATTTTTTGGTAAAGCTATTTAGTTTGAGATCTGGGAGAACGTCTTTAGGTTTGCTTTCAAAATTAAGATAATGGGCATTTAGTTTTTCTTTTAGTTCTGGGATTGAGCATCTTCTAATGTCTTTGGTAATGTTGAATACGAAGTTTTTGATTGTACTGTAATTGAGGGTTTTGTAATTGGTGAATCTGGAAATGATGTATAAATCTATGAACCTAGCTACAATGTTTATTTTTTCAATTATTGTATTCCAGTCATCTTCGTAGCATATTGGTGCTAATAATAACTGTGGTTGTAAGGTAAAATTCACCCTTGCGTTGTAATAAACATATTTGGTTTCTTCGGTAAAAGTGTTTTCTGCTTCTTTTATTTTCAGATATACATCTGCATACTTTTCAAATTTCTTAATGAATAGTTCATAATCATCAGTATTGTTTAATCCAATCTTGTATCTTTCATCACGGACCCATTTATGGAATGAACCCCCTATTATGTCGAAATCTTTGTTGGTGGCTCCTGCTTTACCTTCACGTATTGTTTTTGCATATTGTGAACGAAGCCAAGCTTTGATAAATGTTTCATCTCCAACATCATCATCTTTTTTAAGATGTAAGATTTTGTCTTTCCAAATATTGTTTAGCTTTTCACGTTTTACATCATCTTTGATTTCAGATAACAAGTATCCTTTTAGCATTTCTGTAGATGTAAGGCTGAGCCCACGATCGTTCATTGTTACAAATATTTTGTGTGCATCTTGTTCTGTTGTTGCTACGATTTCTATGAAGAATACTTTTTCTGCTAGCCAGTCACAGAAGTGTAAAAGTATATCATCTCCAATCTTATCGTGTGGAAAAATATATGTGATATCCGTGTATCTTCCATATAGGTTTTTGACTGATTCTCCTGCATTGGTTGTGTCAAATGGTTGGCCGTTGAATATGGCATTCATGCATTCAGCCCTCTCTTCTACATCTATGTTAAATGATTTTTCTCCAAATTGCTCTGAATATATCATTGGTTCAATTGAAGCATGTGTTTGGCCATTAGCTTTAATTCTGTTATTTAGATACATTAGTAATAGTGTAAGTGAAGAAAACCTTTGTTGTCCATCAATGATTGATTTTTCATCTCCAGCAAGGACTATTGAACCCATAAAATAAATCCCATAGTCTTTAACCATATGGCGAGTATCACCTTCTTGATAATAGTCTAAAAATTCAGATGTCAAGTCATCAATAAGTTCTTCAATGTGTTTTCTTTGCCACATATACTCTCTTTGATAGTAATGTATTGAGTATTTAGTGGAATGTAATAACTGTTTCAAGCTCTTTGGGGATCCTTCAATTTTTTTCATAATACCCTACCAACATTATATTTGATTGTTTATTATATATCACACACACCAATAATATAAATTGTGTTTAAAAGTAGTGTTTGATATTTGAAATCGCCGCATTCAGGTGCTTACAGCTATATGAAACCTTATACGCAAACCACCTTTGACCATCAACGAAGGTATCTGAAACGTAAGCTTTACCATTATTGGTATGTACAGTGAACTATCAATTATATGATACATTATTGCAATATTGATAAGGGTTAGGTCAGGAAGAAAATATATAAGCATGAAATTTGGCGACAAAGCCGCAAAAATTGACCTGTTATGATAATAATGCATATGGTGAGGTGGGCTTTTTGCGCATGATGGCCGAGATTTGACCGTCACTTTTTGTTTTTCAACGTGCGAAAATGTACGTTAGAATATTGATGATGAAACTATGTTATTTATACCAGTTTGATATCTCAATCTACTTTTAAGTATTCCATAAGAACTTCTTGCATCATGTTCTTTTTGTCATCATCGGTTAAATTATCAATATTATCTAAATTCTTCTTGATAATATGGCTTATTATATTTTTTAATTTTATTTGATCATCCTTGACCATGTTCCAAAGTGTAGAATCTGATTTTATTAATTCAATGATATCCAATTGTAAAGCCATATGTTTGTTCATCAGTTCTAATTCTTCTTGTGTTAATTCTTCTTTGTCAAATAAATCACTATTTGGATTCATAGTGTATTTTACTATAGCGCGTTGTATTAAGGAATTTAAATATTCATCATCATTTCTAAAAGTAGTTTCTTCTTCTATAGCTAATTCATATGCTAGTTTGAATATTACATTACATTTTTTTCTTCCAATTGTTATATCTTCTTCCTTTTTGAGTATTGTTTCTTTGTAATTGTCATCAAAATAATCATTAATTGTTTTTTCAATGTAGCTTCTATTCCGTATTGAAGTTAAATTATCCATTTGTCTTTGCATATTTCCCATGGATAATTTGATTTCATTGATCTCTTCTTGATGCTTTTGTTCAAGGTTTGTGATTTCTTGATCTTTTTCTTCTCTTATTTTTGCATTTTCTGCTTTTAAAGATTCGATTTCAGCATTTAGTCGTTCTGTTTCTTTGTCTGAAATTATTTTTGTTTCAACATGGTCTAAGGATAATTCATCATGGATATTGTTAATGTAAATTTCTCTGATATCTTCAACACTTTTTTTTATATAAGATTTATCATTTGGCAATCCAGCAGAATGGCCCTCAAGCAAACCACAGACACGAATGTCTCCACAGTTGTTACTTACAATTGTACTAAAGAACTTTCTACAGATGTGTGGATGTAATTTTGGTATTTTTGACACTGCTTCATCGTAGTCTTCTTCACTGATCTCACCATTTTCTATTTGCTGTTTAATTTGATTTTTTTTCCAGACTTGAAATTTTTTATTTTTTTCTATCCAGTAAGCCGCTACAGATCTTCCACTGAGTGGTTTTTTATATTTTCCTTTTCTTGATGCAAAAAGAGGGTCTTTTTTACTGATTGATAAGTTTAAACCTTCTGCTCTATTTTTATAAGGCATATAGTGATTTTTTATATGTCTCAAATTCTGAAGAATCATATTACTTGCATGTGCCGAATTAAATGTTATACATTTGACATGATGTTTTCTTGTTTTTTGTGGTTCAAACACCCATGTACCAATCATATCATCAGGTGCATTATCTATAAAATCTTCTACATCTACAAAATCATGATAATCAGATGTGGCATTCATAAAATCGCCAATAGTAAATGAAAGAGCATCACTAACTCGCATACCACTAGAAGTTAACATATTAGCTAAAGAAGCATGCGTAAGAGACACATCTTGTAAAAAATAATTAAAATCCATTTTGGAAGGCAAATACCAATCTCTTGAATCATCTTTATAGCTCTTTCGCTTAGGCAATTCCACACCATTCTCGTGTAAAAAGCTTCTCACTATATCAGTCTGATTTTGGATTGTAATTTCTTTATTATTCTTTTTAAAACAGTAATCTTCGAATTGTTGTAAAAATTTGTTAATGGCCGCATCTTTATCATTAATATTGAATTTAATTTCCTTTCTGCGCTCATTTCCATTTTCATCTGGATCCAATTTGACAGTAGTTACAATTGACTGTTCATCAATGCAGGTGGTTACAATTTCAGTTAATGTTTTGCCAGTAGCTATACAAAATTTTCTCAAAACTTTTCTATAATTTTCAGTTGTTCTTTCTGTTCTTGAAGATTGAGCTACAAAGTTTTTGTAATATTCATCATTTTCTACCTTGTATTCCGATAGCATCGAAAGATCCTCCTCTTATTTAATATAATATTTGCTTTCCTTCATATTTAAATTTTTCTATACTTTCATTTCTTAGAATAACATTAACACCATATGTTTCATTATCCTGCTTTTTTTACTTGTCGGGGTTGCATCAGCAGCCGAAATGGATAATGAAACTTTAAAACAAACAATCGAACAACCTGAAGATGAGCTTTGCCAGATGGCTCCCGACAACCATGATGAATTGAGGGCAAGCTCAGAAAATATGGAAAAGCTGGAGGCCGGCGGCAAAATTAATGTAAAGATTATTGCGCCGGACGTGAAGATGCACTATAAGGACGGAAGCAAGTTTACCGTCACTGTTAAGGACGAACTGAACAAAGCAGTGAAAAAGGCCAAGGTGAAAATCACCATTGACGGAAAGACCTATAAGAAAAGAACCAATTCCAAAGGAAAGGCATCCATAAGCCTTAACCTGAATAGCGGAAAATACACAGTAAAGACAACATTTGACGAAACAACAAAGTATCATAAACAAAGCGCAACAAGCACAGTGACAGTCAAAAGCACCATACATGCCCATGACTTTTCAAAATATTATAAAAATAAGTCACAATATAAAGCAACATTTTATAAGAAGAACGGAAAGCTACTTAAGAAAACACGCATTACATTCAAATGGAACGGCAAAACCAAGAAGGTTAAAACAAGCACAAAAGGAGTGGCGAAACTGGCCATAGACTGGATACCTGGAACATACAGCATTTCAATGGTAAACCCCAAAACATCCGAAACAGTCACAAAAACAATAACAATCAAGCCCCTCATTGAAACAAGCGACCTGACAATGAAAGAAAAGGACGGAAGCAAGTTCACAGTCAAGGTGCTGAACAGCTATGGAAGAGGTTCAGCCAATAAAATTGTGACATTGAATGTGAACGGCCAAACATTTACTCTAAGAAGCAATTCAAATGGCATTGCATCACAGGTAATCGATTTGCCGGCGGGAAAATACAGCATCACAACCGATTATAACGGATTCGTAAACACCAACTACATCACGGTTGAAACTGCAATTAAACAGGCATCCTTCAGCCACATTACAATGATTCCCGATTATGTCAACGTAACCGTACCGTATGCTTTTCATAATTCCGCATACACCCTGAAAACAGGAAATGACGGAATAATAAAACTGCCTAAAAAGGATGTTTTCGCAATACACATAAGCGAAACCAAACATTACCTGTTCTCCACAGCTCCGCAGCCGGGAATTGATGCAAATGTGCTTGGCTATAAGACATATCTGGTGCCGTTTGACGGAAGCGAACTCAAAAGCGATTACAACAGGGACAATTTAAAGGGCGACGGAGTGCTGATTTCAAATGCAAATGACCATACTCAAATCGAATTCAGAAGTACGACACAATGCGATGCGGACCTCTTCGGGCTTACCATGGACAAGCACGAGGATGATATCGAAATCATCACATACCTGCAGAACGACTTGATAAAGGCAAGAATAATGTTTTTCACCGGCAGCTATGATGAGGTAGGCCTCAGAAGCAATTTGGGAAAGTTATATGAAAAGAATTCCTATGAAATCAATTACAACAACTACGACCAGCTAACCGGAAACAATGCCGAAAGCATCAAGTTTACAAATACAGGAGAAAGCGTTATATTGGACGATTCGAGAAACTCGATCATGCCAAGCATATCAAGAGAGGACATCAAAACAAAACTGATTGTCAACGGCATTGAAGAGCTTGAAAAAAGTGAAAGCATAAGCTATGGCCGCAGCGATTTATATAACGTTATCAGAGGCTTTGAAGTGCTTCAGTCATATGCCATAATCAATGAGAAGGTGACATATTCCACCATGGACAAATGGTTAAATGTGAATTCCGGATACCTTTCAAGAATCGGAATAATGAACGTATACGGCATGTTTCTGGCAGACCTTGAAACTGCATGGCTTGCGGATGAAGTGGCAGACCAGTATTCAAAGGAATTTAATGTTAAATGGAACCGGGAAAGGACAGCAACAATAATGGGCGGAATCAATTTGGAGGATAGCTATCTGCATATTCTGAATGCGGACATGGGAATGAGGACAACCGGAAGTGAGGAGAACAGCACTTTATTCAGAACCATGAATTCGATTTATCTTCCAAACATTGAGGAATATGTTATTGATCCGATTGCCAAACAATTCTCAGGCAACAGTACAAATTCATTAGATGAGCTTTTAATATCCCTTGAAAACAGAAAGTTCAGCATTGTTCAAATTGAGGACATATTTTATGTATTGTCTGAAGACGGCAGGAATTCAACAATCATGATTAATTCAACAAGCGGCATTGCAAATGTACTGTTATTGGACAATGGCTTTGCATACAAAGGTTCTGCTGTTGCAACGGCACAGGACTGCTGCAGCATCTGTTCATTGCCTACAAAAATCATTGATGGAATCCAAGATACAATAGACACTTTTTTCTCAAATGGAAAAGGCATTGCAGATTTCCTTAAAAACAAAGCAAATGTTTTAAGTCTTTTGGCATACCAAGGTTTGAGTATCGGATCTAGTTTAGCATCAGGAATCACTGTAAATGCTTTAACTGTGACTTCTGCAATAATAGGTCCAATGATTGGACTTCAAAGTATGGCAAATTATGCAAAAACCCATTTAATTGATGATAAAAAAGATTGGTATTATGCATATGACTATGTCCCCCTCAGCAGAGACAGTCTTTTGCAGGGAAAAAAGATATTCAACATCCCTAAAAATGACGGAACAAACGATTACATTGAAGTGGGAATAAAAAAGGACGGCACATTAAATAGAGATGATGCATACTATTTTACAAAGGACCAATGCACAAAATTATCCGAATCTGAAACCTATAATTATTTTACTGAAGAAAAATGGACTGGATGCAGCATTCCAAGAAAATACCAGAAGTACCCCGCTCCAAATATATTCGGGTAATGGCGAAAGTTGAAAATCTTTTTGAATTGTGACAATAAAAAAAACATTAATTTGAATGTATATAATATTTTACATAAAAAATTAAATCCAATACTTTTGCAATGTTAAAAGAAAATAAGTTATGATGTGATAAAATGGAAAAATATGAAATAATATTTTTTGTAATTGCAATTTTGGCATATATCATATGTTCAATGACTTTAAAAATTCCAATATATGCCCATTTAATGCTCGGAACAATATTGTCAATAATATTAATTCTTGCAGTGCTTTTAAAACTTCAAGAAAAATACGGGAAAAAACTCATCAAATCCATCAACATAATCGAGATAATCATATTTGTATTTTACATAATTTCCGTTGCCTATGAAACAGGGTATCAAAAAACACTAATAATAGACTCGAACATTATTTTAATACCATTCTTCGGTGTGTTGATGATGAATGTCTTTTTAAAAATATTTAAAAGTTAAAATAATCGCTTATTTTAACTTATTTTTAATTTTTTTACAATACAATAGCTTCCTGAACAACCTCATCGTTGTCCTCATCATCATATAGAATATGAGCCAATTTCAATAGCTTTTCCTGACCTTTGACCTCATCCTTGAACAATGGAACCTGGGCAACGTGCTGGTTTGGGAATTTCTGGTCGATTAGGGCCAATCTCTTTTGCTGGAGCTTGTGTCTTGAGTGGCAGAAGTCACAGTCACAGATGTCAGGCATCACCTGGTTTACAATGACACTGTCGACAGTGATGTCATGTTTGCCGAGAGCTTCAAGAGCCCTTTCGGATTCATAAATTGACATTTCCTCAGGAATTACAACCATCTTGAATGTAGTCCTGTCAGGGTCAGACAATATCTCTTTTGCCTGATCGATTTGCTCTTTTGTCCTTTTCAAATCCTCTGATGTTTGAGGATTGTCAACCTCATCCATGAAAGGCATGATTTTTCTTAAGGCATTTGTTGCTGAACCAAGTTTTGCCTTAAGCATCATCATTTTTCCAACCCATGAGTCCATGACTTCAGGGAAGGACAATAGCCTTAATGTGTGTCCTGTCGGTGCGGTATCGAACACTACGACATCATATTCCTCGGAATTCATTACTCCCATGAACAGTTCAAATGCAGCCGCCTCATCAGCACCAGGTGAAGATGATGCCATGTCCAGCTGGTCGGACAAAAAGTCCATGCCGAACAGGCTGTCACTATCATCAGGATTTGCTGCCTTTTGGGCTTCCAGTTGTGCCTGCTTTTGTTCCATTGCAACATCCGGGTCGATTTCAACTGCAAATAAATTGGTTTTGATTTCACGTGGGTAGCTGCCGATAGGAACTTCCAATGAATCGGATAGAGAGTGTGCAGGGTCGGTTGATACAATCAATGTCTTTTTACCCTGCTCGGCCAGCCATAATGCGGTGGCGGAGGATACTGAAGTCTTTCCGACTCCACCTTTTCCACCTATGAAAATGAATGTTGTCTTGTCCTTGTTGAATTTGAAATAATCTTTAAATGCCAAATAAATTACCTCCTTAAATAAAGTTACTTTTAGTTACTAATTGTAACTTTAATTTCTTATAGTATATAAATTTAGTCATTATAGAATTTTACAGTTTAACATTGTGACTATAACATGAATAATTGACTAACTTTCAAATAACTACTAATTTTTCAGAAATTAGAATTATCGCATTGAAAGATACTCCACTATCAAACTAGCTTAAAAATTACATCTAAAAAATGTTTTGATATGCAAAAATTGCTTTCAATTAATAATATTGTATTCAAAAGGTAAAATTGCCTTCAAATTAAAGAAAAATTATTTATATTGATTTTAATAGATTATTATTTAATTTTAGAAAGATTTTTCATATTAGTATGATTTTTTATACTAACCAGTTGGTTTAATTAATTATACTAGTATAATTTTTTATACTAATTTATTTAATCTAATTAATTATACTAGTATAATTTTTTATACTAATAACAATAAATATAATACCAGGTGATTCTAATGAATTCAAAACCATTGTTCTTGCATGATGACTTAGACACATATTTCTACAACCGAAAAGAGGATATTAAAAAACTAAAATATCAAATAAACTCTTTAAACTATTCATTGCCTCAGCAAATCCTATTAACTGGATATAGAGGCGTTGGAAAAACTTACCTTTTAAAAAAGATAATGCATGACATTGAACCAAATATAATCTGCACCTACATTGATATATCAAAAATATACGCTTTAGAAAAAAGAAAACTAACAATAGAAACAATATTAATTGAACTATTAAAAGAAATGAATCAATCAATACAACTAAACCAATATAACAACAAATACAAAGCAAAAATCTTAGAGCTTATAGATAATTTAAAACTTAAAAAATATGACTTTCATGATATTGCGGAAATATTGAAGATACCAATTCCAAAAACAGAAACCGATTACAGAAAACTAAGTCAATTTGTGATGGAATTTCCACAAAAAATAGTTGATGACATAGATGAAATCAATGGGTTTGTAATAATCATAGATGAGTTCCAGATGCTAAGAAAAATTAAAAAATTAGACAAATTTTTCTGGCTAATTCGAAGTTTCAACCAAACACAACACAATGTATCATATATATTCACCGGATCAATATCACAAAGTTCAGAAGTTATAAATGAACTAAATGGTGAAAGCGGACCATTTGGTGGAAGATTACAACAGATTAGAATTGACCCCTTCACCAAACAAGAAACACTATCTTATTTCAAAGAAAAAATGAGTGAGATAAAATTCACAGATGACGGATTTGAAAGATTTTACAAATGTACGCGAGGAATACCATTATATATTAATAGTTTTTATAACGTAATGGACAGTACTCAATTATACACCTCTGAAATAGTCAAAAAAACATTTTATACCAATATGGACCAAATTTTAATAATGCAAGTAAAGGTTTGGAGCGGCTTAAATGAAAATGAAAAAAATATAGTTCAAATTTTAGTCGATGAAAACTCATTAGCATGGGGAGAATTGCTTGAAAAAACTAATTTGTCTAGATCAACATTCAACAAATACCTAACAAACCTAAAATATAAAGGAATAGTAACTTACATAGGGAAAAAATATGCAATAGAAGATGACATGCTTAAAACTTGGTTACAGCATGAAAAAGAAGTGAATGGATTTTATCCGATTTAAATTTTAATTCAACTCCCTCATTATTATTGGCAACAATAGTATTTTACGAATTATCCAGCGGAAAAACGGTTACTATATGAAAATCAAACTACCTACTCTTAGTACTAAATGCAATTTTAACTTTATTGTGCAAGAATTCTCCGGCTTCTTTAAGCCGGGGATGAATTGCACAATAAAGTTAAAGGAAACTGTTGAAATTTAATTTCAATCATTTCCTTACTTATTTTTGAATATGTGTCCATTCCTGCATTAATCAGATAACTACATCACCATATAATAAACAGCCACGATACTAGGCACTGCAATGATGATTGTATTTCGAATCATTCTCCAACGATGAATTCTCCATTCCTTTTCTGTCAATTCCCTGGTTTTTGGTATTTTCAAAACACTCAAAATAATGCTTGCAGCCAAGAAAATGAAATATGCATTGATTATAAAGAGATATCCCGCTCCAAGGAGCATATCTAATCTTGCATTTGCAATGGCATATCCGCAGGTACATAACGGAGGCATCAATGCGGTTGCAATTGCAACACCAGGAATAACCGTGTTTGTCTTGTCAAGTCTGGTTTGTCCAATGATTCCTGCAATTCCTCCGAAAAAGGCAATAAGCACATCATAAAAAGTCGGAGAGGTTCTTGCAAGCAATTCAACGGTAGGCTCCTTGACCGGAGAGAGGAAAAAGTAAATTGAAGCTGCAGTAACACTGATTACAATCTGCATTCCAAAACCGATTATGAAATTACGAAGCATTGGATAATCTGCAGATACATTTGCATATGCAGAAGCAAGAATACTTCCCATTATAGGAGAAATAAGCATTGCACCAATGATTACGGCAGTTGAACTCATATTAAGACCAACAGAAGCAATAACCATTGCACATACAAGAACGCACATGTTGGTTCCGGTTACTTGCCCGCCATCAAAAAGACGTGAACGAATCTCCTCATGAGGTGCGGAATCTTCAGATAATGAAAAAGCCTTTCTAATCTTTTCCTTTATTGTTTCATTTTGATTATTATTCATACTCATATTGTCCTTCCTATATCTGATAACACATTAGCATTCAAACCACAATCATAACATAACACTCAATGGCTTTCAAAATCTCATGCGGTTTTATACAATATTGTGTTTTGACAATTACATATTATGTGGCTTATGATATTTGTATTTATCAAATTAGTGAAAGAATACTCCGACTTCTTTTAGGTCGGAGAGGTTCAAGTAAAAAAATAGTTACAACCATTGGACAAACTCAAAGCAAACGGGTTTTTAGAACACCTTGGCAAGTGAAAATAAAATAGATAGCATATTAAAGATTAATATCATCCATTGAATGAAAAAAATAAAGCACAGCAAAATTTTTTCAACAAAAAAACTGAATATAAACTGTGCTTTAATTAACATCATCTTAAATATAGACATCCATATTAAACTATTTTTCACCCAGAGGCAAAATATTATTGCCTATTTCAATATATTAACCAATTTATTGAAAAATTTTTAAAATAAAAACACTTACTTAAAATTTATTAATTAAAAAATAAAAATAGATATGTATATATTTGTTAATGGTTTTTTTGAACATATGAACCATTTAACATGACAAAAAAGAAGATTATTATGGATTTATTGTAGGTATTGCTTGAATTGGATTTAAAATCAAGGATTAATACTTATTTAGGCATTCTGTGCAGTTTATTCAATTGCAACCGTTATCTCATGAATATGTCTTATTATAAAGGAATAACCTTCTTTGATCAAGTATTGTTTAAATTTAAAGAATAATGTGATATAATGGATAAGGAAACTAAAGAGCGTTTGGGTGAAATTAGAGCGGCCATGAAAAAATATGGCTTCGATAAAATTTTAGGCCAAACCGCAAAAAACAAAATACGCGGAAAAGACGATGAGACACATGAGCTTTTTTTGGATGATGAAATTCCGGTAAAATTGAGATTGATGCTTCAGGACTTGGGAACTACATTCATCAAATTGGGCCAGCTGTTAAGTACAAGACCTGATGTCGTTGGCGACAGGATTGCAGATGAGCTTGCAAACCTGCAGGATGACAATCCAGCAATAACCTATGAGCAGGTCAAGGAAATAGTCGAAAGGGAACTCAATGGAAATATTGATGATCTTTTCAAAGAATTCAAACATGAACATTTGGCTACCGCATCAATCGGCCAGGTTCATGAAGCCACACTGATTACCGGTGAAAGGGTTGCGATTAAAATCCAAAAGGAAGGTATTACAGATAAGATTGACCTTGACTTGAGGATATTGAAATATATTGCCAACCGTGCCGACAAATTTAACTCAGACCTCAAAAAAATTAACCTGCCGGGAATAATGGAAGAGTTCGACCGTTCAATCCACAAGGAAATCGACTACAACAACGAATTCATGAACATGCAACGCATTGAAATGAATTTCGTCGATAATCCTTCCATACACATTCCGGCCACATACCCTGAATACTGCACCTCAAAAGTATTGACAATGGAATTCATTGACGGTACAAAGCTAAATGACGTATATGAAAGCACCAGCGATGAGTTCGACAAAAAACTTTTAGCAAAAAATGTTCTTGACTCATATCTCCAGCAGCTGTTCATAGACGGATTTTTCCATGGAGACCCTCATCCGGGAAACGTGATGATTCTAGAGGACAATGTAGTGTGCTATCTTGATTTGGGCATGATGGGATTCTTCGATGAAAAATTCAAAAAAGACCTTTCCGAAGTAGTATTATTGTTCATGGACCAGGACGTCGACGGACTGATAAACCAGCTCATGTACATGGACATATTGGATTACGACATCAATACCTCCTCTTTAAGAAGGGACCTGAATGACCTGTTCGGAAGGTACTTCGGCGTTCAGCTAAACCGTTTCGATGGAGTTTTAGAGGCACTTCTAAGCCTTATGCAGGAATATGGAGTAATCCTTCCAAATGAAGTCGTCACAATGGCAAGAGGACTGTCAATGATTGAAGCCATTGCACACAATCTTGACCCTGAAATCGACGTTTTCGCATCAATCAAACCTGTTGCAAAACAAATAGCAAAACAAAGGATGAGCCCTAAACAGAGGTTAAAAGGCAAAAAAAGTAACCTAATCCTATATGAACACATGCTTCAGTCCCTGCCGAAACTTCTCACAAGGACAATCCACAAAATCGACAATGAAGAATTGCAGTTCAGATTTGAAGTCGACATTACCGATAAGGTCACAATAGTCGCATTGATATCCGCACTTCTCATTGCCTCTTCAATGGTTTCATTCGGACCAAGAGCATTTGACATGCCCGTGATTTCTTTAATCGGTTATATAATAGCCATAATCCTAAGTATTATCGGCATTAAGAAATTCAAATAAGTGAAAGAATATGAGGAATTACCTTCCTCACTTATTACTTTTTTTAACTAGCTGTCCCATCCGACAACCTGCCATATTCCATCTGTTTTTCTAAAATTGGCCACAGTATTGGAAATCCATCTCAGTTCCCTGCCGTAGACCTTGGCGGTCAATCTGACTTTGGATATCATTGAAGCGGATTCATCATCAAACAGTATTGTGGGATCCATTATATCGGATTTTGAAAAATCCATGGAACCGTCATCAATTTCAGAGACAAACTCACCTTTATCCTGAGACCTGTTTGGAGCCTGAGTGAGTCTGAAGTCATCCGAAAGGATTTCATCCAACTTTTCGGTGTCGGCTTCAATCAATGCATTCTGAAACTCAACAAACCTGTCAACGATTTCCTGGTCGGCGCCGGAAAATGATTTTTCACAAAATAGTTCTACATCAGACATGATATAATATATAAATTAATAAGTACATATTATTTTATGTATGAATGATTAGGTTGGTGAAATCATTAGCGAAATTCCGGAAATAAACTGCCAAAAAACAGAAGATGCCATTGTTGAATTCATAAAATCCAAAGTATCCGAATCCAATACCGATGGAATCGTTGTGGGATTGAGCGGAGGAATCGATTCGACACTGATAGCATATCTCTCATGTGAGGCAGTCGGAAAGGACAATGTATTTGGAGTTGTCATGCCTTCCGCTACAACACCGGCCGAAGACACTGTTCATGGAATCGAAACGGCACAAAGATTAGGTATCGAATACACAGAAATAGCTATCGACAGCATTCTGAATGAATATTTATGCCTGACAAAGCTTGAAGAGGATAATCTGGCAATAGGTAATCTCAAAGCCAGAATCAGAATGTCAATCATTTATTATTATGCAAACGCTAAAAACTACCTTGTCAGCGGAACAGGTAACAGAAGCGAAATTCTGATCGGTTACTTTACCAAGCATGGCGATGGCGCATGCGATATGGAACCGATTGGAGATTTATACAAAAGCGAAGTTTACAGGTTAAGCGAATACCTCAACATCCAAAAGGAAATCATCAAAAAGCCTCCAAGGGCAGGGCTTTGGGAAAACCAGAGCGATGAGGAAGAAATTGGAATGGGCTACGATTTGCTTGACCAAATCCTATATCTCTTTAGCGAAAAGGATATGGAAAATACCCGAATAGCTGAAAGACTTGACATTTCAGTTGATGACGTTAATATGATTATCAATAAAATAATTAGGAGCGAACACAAAAGCAAAGTTCCGGAAATTCCTAAAAAAATACTATAATGGTGATTTAGTGAGCGAAAATATTGAAAAGAAATGGCAGAAAAAATGGGCTGATGCAAAACTGTTTGAATCAAACCCGGACGAGAGAGAAAAACTATACCTTACCGTTGCTTTTCCATACCCTAGTGGAGCAATGCACATAGGCCACGGCCGTACATATACCGTGCCTGACGTTTATGCAAGGTTCAAAAGAATGGAAGGCTACAACGTACTGTTCCCAATGGCATGGCACGTTACAGGAGCACCGGTTATCGGAATAGCAGACAGGATTCAAAGAAAAGACCCTTGGACACTTGATTTGTACCACAGGGTCCACGGAGTTCCAAAGGAAACCTTGCCTAAACTTGAAGACCCTGAATACATCGTGAAATACTTCTCAACAGAATACCATGAAGTGATGGATGAAATGGGATATTCAATAGACTGGAGAAGGGAATTCAGAACAATCGACCCGACCTACAAAAAATTCATCGAATGGCAAATAACAACATTATATGAAAAGGGACTGATTCAAAAAGGAGAACACCCTGTAAAATACTGTCCGAACTGTGACAACCCTGTTGGAGACCACGATCTGCTTGAAGGTGAAGGTGTAGGCGTCAATGAACTGACACTTCTAAAATTCCCAATCGAAGATAAGATTTTAGTTACCGCAACCTTAAGGCCTGAAACCATCGTCGGAGCGACCAACATATGGCTGAACCCCGATGTCGAATATGTTTTGGTTAACGCCGAAGGCGAAAACTGGGTAATTACAAAAGAAGCTCACTATAATTTATCCAACCAAATCAAGGATTTGGACATCATATCTGAAATTGACCCTAATGACCTGATTGGAAAAATGGCTAAAAATCCATTCACGGGAGATGAACTGCCAATTTTCCCTGCAAGCTTTGTTAGCGCATCCTACGGAAGCGGTGTCGTATTTTCCGAACCTGCAGACGCACCTGCAGACTACATCGCACTTCAGGACTTGAAGAAAAACGATGAACTGATAGCAAAATACAATTTAGGCGGCATCATTGAAAACGTTGAGCCTATTCCTGTATGTACCCTTAAGGGCTATGGGGAAATCCCTGCAGCAGACATCATCGAAAGATTGGGCATTACCGACCAGAACGATGAAAAACTGCATGAAGCCACCAACGAGCTGTACAAGCAGCAGCACAGCAAAGGTACAATCATCGAATCCATTCCGGACTTCGGCGGAATGAAAGTTCGCTTTGCACGTGAAGAGCTCAAAGATAAACTGATAGCTGAAAACATGGCGACAATCATGTATGACTTTGCCGAAAGGCCTGTGGTGTGCAGATGCGGAAACAACTGTGTCGTCAAAATCATGGATGACCAATGGTTCATGAAATACGGAAATGAGGAATGGACCGAAAAGACCCTGGAAGTGCTTGAAGGCGAAACCATCATTCCTAAGGAAATCAAAAACAATTTCGATTATTACATCAACTGGCTGGACGATTGGGCATGTTCCAGAAAAGTGGGACTTGGAACCAGACTTCCATGGGACAACCAATGGTTAATCGAGCCATTGACAGACTCTACAATCTACATGTCCTATTATGCAATTGCAAAATACGTAAAAGACATGAATCCGGATGATTTGACCCCTGCATTCTTTGACAAAGTCTTATTGAATAAGGATTCAGGCGAAATTACCGTTCCTCAAGAAAAGGTACAGGAAATCCAGGACGAATTCAACTACTGGTACCCACTGGACTGGAGACTGTCTGCAAAGGACCTGGTAGGTAACCACCTGAGCTTTTTGATGTTTGCCCACAGTGCAATATATCCAAAGGAAAAATGGCCACAAGGAACCGTAGTTTTCGGTATGGGACTCCTTGAAGGAAACAAGATGTCATCCTCCAAAGGTAACGTAATCCTTTTAAAAGACGCAATCAAGGACTACACCGCAGATGTCGTAAGGCTCTTCCTGATGGCTTCAGCCGAACCATGGCAAGACTTCGACTGGAGGGAAAAGGAAGTTCTTGGAACCAAAAGAAGACTTGAATGGTTCAGGGAATTTGCAGCCAGAGTCGAAGAGATAAAAGGTTCACCATTGAACCTAAGCAACATTGAAGATGTTGAACTGACCCGTACCATTGACCTGTGGATGATAAGCCAGCTCAACCAACACATCAAAAACGCAACCACAGCTTTGGAAGTCTTCCAGACAAGACAGGCATTACAGGATTCACTGTTCCTGCTTAAAAAGGATGTTGACCACTACCTGTACCGTGTAAAACACATAATCGATGCACAGGACCCTGCAGTAATCTATGTACTGTCAACAGTCCTTGAAGCATGGATCAGGCTTTTAGCGCCATTCACCCCACACACATGTGAAGAATTATGGGCAACCTATGGCGGAGAAGGATTTGTAAGCCAGTCCAGCTGGCCTGAAGCTGACGAAAGCCTGATGGATGTTAAAATCGAAAAGGCAGAGTCACTTGTTGAAAACATCATCAAGGATATCGCCCACATCAAGCAGATGGTAGGAGATGAAGTTGAAAAGATTCACATCTACCTTGCCCCTGACTGGAAATGGGACCTTTACAAAATAGCCGATGATGTCGGAAAACCTGACATCGGCCAAATTATGGGAAGAGCCATCGGAGCCAATATCTATGACGACAAAAAGGAAATAGCAATGGTGGCCAAAAAAATCGGTAAGGAAATAACCAAAACCCGCTACATCGGCAAGATCAACGAAGAGGAAATCTTAACCGATGCACTTGACTACATCAAAGAGGAAAGCGGCAATGAAGTCATTATCCACACCGATGACTCATACGACCCACAAAACAAGGCTAAAAATGCAATGCCTTACAAACCGGCAATATTTATGGAATAATTACAATTATTCCATCTATTTTCTATTTTTTATTAACTTAACTAAATATTAACAACCGCAGATACTGAAAATATGGGCATATGGTTTTCCGTATGCAATTCCTTTCTTTTTTTAAAAATTATGCAAAAAAAAATTATACATGTCTCTATAATTCATTTAAAAAAATAAACAAAATTTAATATAGATTAATTAAAGAAATATATTACAATTAAAATTTACATGGGAGGACATCATGAATAAAAATAGGATAATTGTAATTTTTTCAATTTTTTTCGTTCTTTTATGTTCACTTTCGGCGGTTGCTGCAAGTGACTTAAACTCGACAGACTCTATTGCAAATGATATTACTGAAGATATCATTACTGAAACTGCAGATTTTGATGAAGAACAGGAAAGCATATTGAATATGACGGATGAAGAACAGGAAAACATATTGGGTGCAACGACTGAAGAACAGGAAAACATATTGGATGAGGGCGAATCAGGTGAATGGGGCACATTCACTGAGTTAAAGGGTATATTAAGTCCAGTATTCGTTAAAAATGTCGTTTTGTATAAGAATTATAGATGTGAGGGTCCTAACGATGCAATAGTCCTTGACCGCTCGATGACAATTGATGGAAACGGGCATACGATTGACTGTGCAGGAAAATCAAATGCATTCCAATTTAATTATGGTGAGGTCCAGTTAAGAAATTTGCGAATTACAGGATTTGCTGGCACTTCAAGTTCTAGCTCTTATGCTATATCTATTGGATCTGATACTAATTACTGCAAAATCGAAAATTGTGTTTTTGAAGGCAATTCACATAGCGTATTGTCGTTGGCAGGACACAAACAAAATACAATTTCCAATTGTATTTTTAGAAACAATTCTGCAAGGGGAGCTGAAATAGTTTATGGAACTGGCAATTTTGCAATGATTGGATGTACTTTTGAAAATAATGGAAGATTCACATCCAACGGAGGATATGACACCGACAAGATACTTAGGTTAAGAAGTGATTTTCTTGTTGAGAATTGTATCTTTGAGAACAATGTTGCTAAAAAGGGAATTGTCTATTTTGAAGACTACATCTATTCTCCTTGTGTTAAAAATTGTTTCTTTGGTGCTGCTCAAACCGATGAGGATTATGGTTTAATTTATTGTGACGGTCCTAATAAAATAGAGGAATCAATTTTTTGCACTCCTGATATAAAAGGAAATGTTAAAAACGGTGATAAATCCGCAGGCTTATCGTATAATCTTTGGTTGGACGGTACAAAATCTAATGAAATCCCTGATAGATTTGTTGGATCTGGATATGGCTATGAGACCAGATATGAACCGTTTATTGTTACCGGATACCAAACAGTGAGAATATATACCCAAGTTTTATCCAGGTATATTTATGTCCCGACAATACCTAAAGAAGTGAGGTTGGGCGATACTGTTGAATTAAAACTTATGTTTCTCAAATCCGACGATACTCTTTTACAAATGCCTCAAGGAAAACCTGTAACATTTCAAGTCCAATTCAGTGACAGTAACCTAAATTCAACAAACATCACATTCACCAATAAAATTTCAACACCGTTTAATTATACGGCATTGGATGGTAAGGAAGGTACTGTATCAATTTTTTATAACGGTGCACTTATTAGCTCCCTTAAAATAACCCATGCTGGAGAGTATGATTCATTAACTCTGCTGAAACATGAGATATCAAAAGCTTCAAATGAGATAAACCTAACTCATGATTATAAGTTCTACTCCTCCCTCGACGATAGAAATGCAATTATCGTTGATAAAGACCTTACAATAAACGGAAATGGCTATACAATTGACGGATGTAAGGGTGTCACCGGCATCTTTAACTTTGCAGGCGGAAGAAACATCACAGTCAAAAATTTAAATATTATAAACGTGAAGGAAACTGCAATCAGAAGCGAATCTTCCGGCAATGACCAGATTACTTTTATAAACTGTACTTTTGAAAACACAGGAGAGGCAATAAACTCAAATAAGATAACATTCATTTCCGGTTGTGAATTTGAAAACATTAAAGCTACTGCTGTTAAGTTATATTCCACCCAAAGCACAGCAAACATTATTGATAACTCAACATTTGAAAATTGTAACAGTAAAAATGACGGTGGTGCGGGCTATATCAATTCAAAAACCGTGATTACAAATTCAAAATTTAAAAATAACTATGCAAGCAATGGTGGAGGATTATACATTGATGCAGAAAATTGTGCTGTCGACAATTGTGAATTTATTGGAAATGAAGCTGATTATGTGGCTGGAGGAGCATATTTCTCAAGTGCAAACTGTAATCTTACCAACAGTGCATTTATAAATAACTCAGCCGCATCAAATGCGGCATTTTACCTTAAAACAACACCCGTGACAGTGGAAAATAACACAGAAAGCAATAGCACAATAACCAGTAATTCATTTACCCACCTTAATGAGATAATAGCCCAAACCGGAAACGTGCTCAATTTAGAAAATGATTATAAATTCAAATCTAAAGATGATATGGATGTTGCAAGCGGTATCATTATTAATAAAAACCTGATAATAAACGGTAACAGCCATGCAATTGATGGTGCTGACTATGCTTCAATTTTCATAATCGATGAAGAAACTGCAAACGTAACATTCAATAACATCAATTTTGTCGATGCAATGGACTATGCTGTCAGTATTAAAAGTGCAAAAAGTGTTACTTTCAATAATTGTACTTTTTATTCCTCAAATCATGGTTATTATAATGAAGAGGGAGTAATATTTATTGACAACAATGGAGGGTCTGTTACAGATAGCATGCTTATCAGCAGATGTTCTTTCATTGACAATGATGTCGACAAAATGATTTATGCAAAATCCGGTGAATATACATTAATCGTTAAAGACAGCATTTTTGCAAACCCAAAATCCACCTATGATGTATACATTCAAAACCATAACAATAACAATCTGGATTACAACTGGTGGGGAAACACTGCAGACAACTTTAACAGCACTCCTAAAGTGAATGCCCAAATAAATAATTGGTACTTCCTGAACATGACACTAAAATCCAACAGGGCGACAATATCACTTAACAACTTATATGATGACCGGGAAAAAACAATCGCAACCGTTACAGATTGCAGCCTCGCTGATGTGGCTGTCGAACTCATTGGAAACGACCTCATAGTAAAAAATAATGCAATCATTAAAAATGGAAACGTCACAGTATCCTATAAAACAATTAAAAAACCTGCATATTTAACTGCAGTCATTTATGGATTTAACTATACTGCCAATACAACAGAAAAAGGACAGTTTGATTTGTTACAGGAATTAATTGACAATGCCGCAAACTTTACCCTGAACCTGACTCAGGACTACACAATCACAGACGGCATAGACAGCATTGGCGGAATAATAATAAACAAAGACAGTTTAACCATTTATGGTAACGGACACACCATCAATGCCCTTGGAATATCCAAATTATTGAACATAGTGGGAAATAATGTTAAATTAATCAATTTAAACCTGATAAACGGATATGACCCAATATCCCAAAAAAGCCCTATCCAATGGAGCGGAAATTATGGGACCATGGAAAACTGTACGGTTTCCAATAATTCAGCAAGGAATGGTGGAGCAATAACATGGACAGGACCTATGGGCAGCATAAACAATTCCACTTTCATCAATAACCAGGCAAACTTTTATGGAGGTGCAATTTACTTCGATGAAATTCGTGGAGGAATCACCAATTCAAAATTCATCGACAATTCCGCATCTGATGGAGGAGCAGTCTATGCAAATCAAAAATATATTCACATCGATAACTGCGTATTCATAAAAAACGATGCAAATAACGGTGCTGCCGTTTACGTTAATGGAGAAAAAGGAAAAATACACAACAGCTTATTTGAAAACAACACTGCAGGCAGAAGTGGTGGAGCAATATACTGGAATTATTTAACAGGCATCGTCACCACCAGCAACTTCACATTCAATAAAGCAAAATCAGGTGGAGCAATCTACTGGAATCATGAATATGGTGAAGTGTCCGATTGTGAATTTGCAAACAACACCGCAATTGAGGACGGCGGAGCAATCTACTGGAATGATGACTATGGAACTGTAGATTCAAGCTCCTTTGAAAACAACACTGCAGGCAGTTACGGTGGAGCGATCTTTTGGGATTACGATAACGGCAAGGTTACCGGATCAGTATTCATTAAAAATGCAGCCAACGACGGTGGAGCAATCTACTTCCGTGAAGGATTTATACTCAAAAGCAAAGAGCAGACAGTTGAAAATTCAACATTCCTGGAAAACCGTGCAGAAAATAATGGGGGCGCAATATATCTTGCCGCAAAACAAAGCAGCATTGTTAACTCCGCATTTATCAAAAACCAAGCCACAAAAGGTGGAGCAATTTACTCAAGTAATGAAGGGGAAACAATCTCAAAATTGGTATTCATAAGCAACACCGCATCAGATAACGGAAGCGCAATATATCTGGAAGAGATATCAAACCCAGTCAATTACTGCATTTTCATAAATAACGGTGGAAATGTCATATATTATGACGATACCTCATGGTTTAGCCCTACCACTTTAAATGCAGATTACAACTGGTGGGGAAACAACATGACCGATTTCAATCAGAATTTTGCAGATGTAAGTGAGGATGTGGAAATAAATAACTGGTATGTTTTAAACATGACAATGGCTGATGGAATTGCTCATATCACATTGAATAACCTATATGATAATGCAAATTCCAGAATACTTATTGGACAATCCTGTAAATTGCCGCAGATAACATTAACATTAACAAATGAAAACATTGATGTTGCAGACAATACAACACTTGATGAAAACGGAATCGCTGAGGCATCTTACATACCAAAAGCAACCCAAACATCCCTCACTGCTCATTTTGAAACAGCAGAAATCACCGTAAACAAAGCATATATTGAATGCACTGTGACAATTGAGGATAAAGATGAATTTGACTATGGAAACGTTACAATCGAATTCAGCGTGAAAAATCCTACAACCGTTGAGGTCATCATAAAAAATGAAGATAATGAAACAGTATTCAGCAATATAACAGATAAAAGAATACTTAACCCTGATTTGGCTGCAGGAACATACACCATTACAATAACAAACGCTGGAAACGATACAGTTCTTCCAAGCAATGAAACAAAAACATTCAGAGTCAACAAGTTAACTCCAATAATAAGTGTTGTCACAAATGACGTGACATATCCTGGAAACATAATTGTGAACATTACCTGCGATATAACAGGCAGATACATAGTCAAAATCGCAGATCAGCAAATGGAACTGAACCTGACAGCAAACATTGCGGAAACTGTAACATTCACAGGACTGGCAGCAAAAGAATACACAGTTAATGTGACTTATGATGAAACAGAAAACTACACAAGCGCAACAAACAACACCATAAAAGTAAGCATATTTAAAGCAACACCAACAATAACAGTAAAAGCAGAAAACACAACATATCCGGGAAACTTGATTGTAAACGTTACCAGTGATATTGATGGAAAATACACTATTAAAATAGGTAACAAAGAGCAAATCATTAACTTAACTGCCAATGTAACCAAAGAAGTAACATTCACTGAGTTATCCGCAAACGAATACACAATTAACGTGACTTATGATGAAACAGAAAACTACACAAGCGCAACAAACAACACAGTCAAAGCAAACATCCAAAAAGCAACACCAACAATAACAGTGAAAGCAGAAAACACAACATATCCTGGCGATGTAATAATTACCATTAACACTGATACTAACGGTAAATATAATATAACTGTTGGAAATCAAACCAAAGATGAAACATTGACTGCAGGCACAAATACAATAACATTCACAGGTGTTAAAGTTGGAAACTATACTATAACCGTAAAATACTGTGAAACAGAAAACTACACAAGCGCAATAAATGACACTGTCAAAGTTAGTGTGCTGAAAAACGAAGCTTTCGAACCAGAAATAACCGCAACAAACACTGCAAACGAAACTGTAATAACATTCACATTCCCAGAAGATGCCACAGGAAACGTTACAGTTATAGTTGACGGCAAACAATACAATGCAACAGTTGAAAATGGTAAGGCAGTTATAAGCATGCCGCTGATACCTCTGGACAGTACTGTGGACTTTGAATACACAGGTGATGAAAATTATCCTGCAAAATCCAAGGAAACCAGCATTGCAAATGTCACCGCAATCATAAAAGCAGAAGACATGACAAGAGGATTCAACAGTGGAGTGGACTATCAAGTAACAGTCGTTGACGGAAACGGAAATCCAATGGCTAAAAAACAGGTCATATTCATCATAAACGGCAATCAATACAATGCCACAACCAATGATGAAGGTATTGCAATACTAAACCTCAAACTGGCCATAGGAACACACACAGTGACAGCTGTAAACCCATTAAACAACGATAATGTCACTAAAACCGTTAAAATCACAACCAGAATCACTGGAAACAAAAATGTGAACATATACTATGCCAAAAACTATGCATACAAACTTTGCATAATAGGTGACGACGGTAAACCTGTCGGATTAAACGTTGCAGTCAAAGTGACAGTGAACGGTAAAGTGCAAACATTAAAAACTGACAAGAATGGTTACATTACCTTGAAATTCACCAAAAACTACATTCCAAAAACATACACAGTAACCGCTGAATACAAAGGAATCAAAGTGACAAACAAAGTAAAAGTAAAACAGATCCTAACCCTCAAGAAGGTTAAAGTCAAAAAATCAGCCAAAAAACTTGTACTGAAAGCCACATTAAAAGAAGGCAAAAAAGCACTTAAAAACAAAAAAGTAACCTTCAAGTTCAAAGGCAAAAAATACAAGGCAAAAACCAACAAAAAAGGAGTGGCAAAAGTAACCATCAAAAAATCAGTGCTCAAAAAACTCAAAGTAGGCAAAAAAGTAACATACCAAGTTACCTACCTAAAAGACACTGTCAAAAGAAGCGTAAAAGTTAAAAAATAGAGAATCTTATAATTCTCTATCTTTTTTTTATTTAATTACTTATTTTTTATTCTTATTTTTAACAATTATTTAAACATATATTAATTATTAACAAAAGATATTATAGTAATGAAAATTTTTTAAATGAGGAATTTAATTCATGAAATACAAGGCTTTGGTAATTTTCACGATTTTATTTGTTACTTTATTCACATTGGCAACGGTTGCCGCAAGTGATGTGAATGATACAGATGCAGTCAGTGAAGTTACAGACGATATTACACAAGATGTTGACATTTTAAAGGCAACAGACACACAGATTGATGAAAACAGTAGTATTTTAAATGCTGCAGATGAAGACACATTAAGTGCCGATGAAGGCAGCTTTAGAGATTTGCAGGGTTTAATTAATGGTGCTGAAGAGGGTTCTACCATTTATTTGGATAATGATTATGCATTTAAGGATACTGGCACCGTTGAATTTTCTAAGAGTATTACAATTGATGGAAGAGGCCATTATCTTGACGGACAACGTAAAGACAGGATCTTTGATATCGAATTGGCTAAGGATAAACGTGTGGTATTGAAAAACATTACTTTTAAAAATGGTGATGTCTCCTGGACCAGCGGAGGTGCAATAAGATGTATAGGTATAGAAGACAATGAAGGTTCAATATATATTACTAATTGTACTTTTGACAATAACCATGCTGATGACGCTGGTGCAATATATGTTGAATTTACTGGTGCATATATAGAAAATTGCAGATTCACCAATAATGCCGCTGATGACCATGGAGGCGCCATAGTATATTATTCAAGAGGGTCCTATATCACAAACAGTTATTTTGAAAATAATAGAGCCGATGACTATGGGGGAGCCATTTATTTTATGGAATGTGATGGATTTCCAAAAGACCAATATGTAAGAAATAATATGGTTCTCACTTCGACTTTTATAAGTAATAACGGAAATTATGGGGGAGCTATTTACTCAAATGCTCGTCACGAAATAATAAGAAGTTGTACTTTTTATAAAAATAATGCTGATGAAGATGGCGGTGCAATATATGGATTTACAAATGGGAACGGTGAGGATATTATAGAAGATTGTCTTTTTGTAGAAAACAGTGCTGAAGATTATGGAGGTGCAGTTTACTTCTGCGAATATGGTCCGAATATATATTATTCAGTTTTCGATAAGAACACTGCAGAGACCGGTAAAGATCTTTATATTGATTATTGTTCTGCTTATTATGATTTTCCTGAGCATGGTCCTATTTGTATAAGTTGTATCTTTTTACAAAGGGATTCCATTTACACCGACCAATCCTCTTTTACCGGGTTCCATGAATGTTGGTTCCCAAATGGACATGATATTCAAAAAGGTAATGAAAAAAAAGTCATTTATATGGATAATGAATTAAATTTAAAATTTGAATATGTTAAGAATGCGGATTCCCCTTCGATTGTGACTGGATATTTCACATTCAAGCAAACCTCTCAAGATACTTTCAATGTTCCTTTAAGAGAGTTCACTATTGAAACAACAACAGGTACCATAAATACAAATAAAATAAACATTGGGTTAAGCAAGAATTCTTTTGAATATACTCCTAATTATGCATTTGATGAAGGTGAAATAAAATTCAAGTATAGGGATTATACATATGTCTTTAAATTTGATCAAACATCTCCTGACTTATTCACGGCTCTTCAATCAAATATTAATCAAGCCACAGAATCATTATCATTGGAGAATGATTTTTCATATAGTGAAACCAGAGATTCACACATTGGCAGTGAAGGAATTTTAATTGATAAAAGTCTGACAATAAACGGTAATGGACACATAATAAATGGAAATAACCGTACAGCATTCAAAATAAATAATCCTTCCGCCAACGTTACATTCAATGACATCATTTTTGTTAATTGTTACATCCCGATAAACAGTATAAACGCTCAGAAAGTGACATTTAACAATTGTACATTTGAAGAAAACCATGAAAATATCATAATCAACAGCGATTGTGAATTCAATGATTGTCAATTCATTTATAATGTTGCACAGAATACTTCAATTCTATACATTGCTGGTGATTGTGTTATCAATGGCTGCCAGTTCCTTGATAATCTCGCACAGAACAATCCAGTCATAGTCATCGAAGACGATTGTGTTTTGAATAATGCCACATTTGTCAATAACGTCGCTGGCGAAAGCTTAATCCTTTTGAATTCAACTTCAAATGTGGAAATCAATGGTTCATTATTTATTCAAAACGATGCTGACAAAATCATTCATGCCAAAAAAGCCTTGAATAAACTGGATGTTACAAACAATATTATTATCAATTCCAAATCAGAATATGAAATTTATGCCGAAAGCCAACCTCATGAATACTATTTGGATTACAACTGGTTAGGAAATACTGCAGACAATTTCAACAGTCTATCCAAAGTTAATCTTGATGTCAATACTTGGTATTTCTTAAACATGACACTTATGCATGACTATGCAAACATTTCCCTAAACAACGTATATGACAATGTCAATAAAAGAATTATTAAGAATAGCGACTATACATTATCAAATATAAGCATTAGATTGGGTTGTGTCAACATGTCAAGCAGTCAGGGAAGCATTGATTTCGGTGATGATGGTGAAATCCAAATCAATGTTTATATGCTTTCCAAACCTGCATTTTTAACAGCAAGTTATGAAAACATCAATTACACACTTAATTTCACTCAAAAAGGAGAGTTTGACTTGCTGAATGATTTAATATATGCTACTGCTGACAATTCCATTATTGTCCTTGACAGGGATTATACCTTCACAGAAGGCATTGACAGCGTCGGCGGAATTACCATAAGGGCTACAAATATAACCATTGACGGTAACGGACACACCATAAACGCCCTCGGCAAATCATTAATATTTACAGTATCCGGTGAAAGAGTAACATTGAAAAATCTCATTCTTGTAAATGGAGGCAATGAAGATGTGGGTGGATACGACGGTCCTGTTGTCTGGAACGGACATGATGGTGTAATTGACAACTGTACCTTTGAAAACAACACCGGGGCTCTAAACGGAGCAATAACATGGGTTGGACAAAATGGATTAATAAAAGATTCAATATTTAAAGATAATGCTGCAGGATATGGAGGTGCTTTATTCCTCCAAGGCAAAAACATGACAGTTACAAACACAACATTCGGCAATAACCGTGCAAGATCCGGTGGAGCAATATATGTTCATGCCACTGAGGCTACAGTAGAAAACTGTACCTTCAGGCACAATACCGCTACCGGAGATGGTGGAGCAGTCTACTGGGATAAAAAGAACGGTAAAATATCCGATTGTAAATTTGAAAACAACCATGCAGGCAGTGAAGGTGGTGCAATCTTCTGGAATGCTGCAAATGGTGTTGTAACTAACAGTAAATTTACATTAAATAATGCGCCAGATGGTGGGGCAGTCTACTGGAATGCAAATTACGGAACTGTAAATTCAAGCTCCTTTGAAGACAACACAGCAACCAATGGTGGGGCAATCTTCTGGCATTATGATTATGGTAAGGTGATTAACTCCACATTCATCAAAAACACTGCAACCAATGACGGTGGAGCAATCTACTTCAATGAAAGGGGAACTTTCCTTGATAATGAACAGGAATCTGTTGAATATTCAACCTTTTTAGAGAATAGTGCCGTAAATAACGGAGGAGCAATATATCTCGCCGCAAAAGAAAGCACAATTGGAAACTCCGAATTTTCACAAAATCATGCGAAAAATGGAGGGGCAATACATGTAACTGCAGATGAAAGCAGTATTCGCAATTCCACATTCATCAAAAACCAAGCGGAAAATGGTGGAGCACTTTATGCCAGTTTTGATGACGGAACAATATCTCAATTGATATTCATAAACAATACAGCATCAGATAAAGGAAGTGCAATATACACAGATAATAAAAATACTCCAGTCAATTACTGCATTTTCATAAATAATGAAGGAAGCAGCATATATTATGAAGACAATTCATGGTTTGGATCTGAATTAAATGCCGATTACAACTGGTTTGGAAACAATATTACCAACTATAATGCTGCACCTTCAGTTTCAGATAAAGTTGTATGCGATTACTGGTATTTCATGGACATGTCAATGGCTGACGGCATTGCAAATATCAAGTTAAACAACATATATGATAGCAAAAATTCCAGAATCCTCACCGGACAATCTTACGGATTGCCTCAAATAAATCTGACATTAACAAATGAAAACCTTGATGTTGCAGGCAACACTACACTTAACGCAACCGGAGAAGCTCAGGTGTCATACATCCCTAAAGCAACTCAAACATCACTCACAGCCCATTATGATGCAGCGCAAATTACCGTGAACAAAAATTATCTGGAAGGCACTGTGACAATTGGAGATAAGGACGAATTCACCTATGGTAACGTTTCAATTGAATTCAGTGTGAAAAATCCTACAACAGTTGAGATTATCATCAAAAATGAGGATAATGAAACAGTTTTCAGCAGCACCATAACTGATGAAAGAATAGTTAACCCTGATTTAGCTGCAGGAACATACACAATAACAATAACAAACATTGGAAATGATAACGTTCTTCAAAGCAATTCCACAAAAACATTCAATGTGAACAAGAGAACTCCAAAAATAAGTGTTGTTGCAAATGATGTAACATATCCTGGAAATATAATAGTGAATATAACTAGTGATGTTAGCGGAAAATACACCGTTAAAATTGAAAATCAACAAAAAGAAATTGATTTAACAGCAAATGTAATAGGAAACATTACATTCACCAGCTTATCCGCAAAAGAATACACAATCAACGTAACATACAACAAAACAGAAAACTACACAAGCGCAACAAACAACACCGTCAAAGTAAGCGTCTTAAAAGCAACACCAACAATAACAGTTAATGCTGACAACGTAATTTACCCTGAAAACTTGATCGTGAATGTAATTAGTAATGTTGACGGCAGATACACCGTAAAAGTAGGTGACAAAGAACAGGATATTAATCTAATTGCTAATGTTGTTGAAAAAGTAACATTTACCGGCTTATCCGCAAAAGAATACACAATCAACGTAACATACAACAAAACAGAAAACTACACAAGCGCAACAAACAACACCGTCAAAGTAAACGTCTTAAAAGCAACACCAACAATAACAGTTAATGCTGACAACGTAATTTACCCTGGAAACCTGACTGTAAATATAACTAGTGATGTTAGCGGAAAATACACCATTAAAATTGGAAATCAACAAAAAGAAATTGATTTAACAGCAAATGTAATAGGAAACGTTACATTCACCGGCTTATCCGCAAAAGAATACACAATCAACGTAACATACAACAAAACAGAAAACTACACAAGCGCAACAAACAACACCGTCAAAGCAAGCGTCTTAAAAGCAACACCAACAATAACAGTAAATACCGAAAATGTAACCTATCCTAATGATGTCATAATCACCATCAACATTGATACATCAGGCAAATACAATATAACTGTTGGAAACCAAACCAAAGAGGAAACATTAAATTCCGGCACAAATACAATAACATTCACAGGCATTAAAGCTGGAAACTACACAATAACTGTAAAATATGGTGAAACAGAAAATTACACTTCAGCAATAAACAATAAAGTCAAAGTAAGCGTTCTAAAAGCAACACCAACAATAACAGTAAACACAGAAAACGTAATTTACCCTGGAGACTTGATTGTAAATATAAGCAGTGATGTAACCGGCAAATACACCGTAAAAATCGGAAATCAACAAAAAGAGATTGATTTAATTGCCAATATCCTAGGAAACATTACATTTACAGGATTATCCGCAAAAGAATACATCATCAACGTAACCTATACTGAAACAGAAAACTACACTTCAGCAACAAACGACACAGTCAAAGCAAACATACAAAAAGCAACACCAACAATAACAGTAAATTCCGAAAATGTAACCTATCCTAGTGATGTCATAATCACCATCAACATTGATACATCAGGAAAATACAATATAACTGTTGGAAACCAAACCAAAGAGGAAACATTGAACGCAGGCACAAATACCATAACATTCACAGGCGTTAAAGTTGGAAACTATACAATAACCGTAAAATATGGTGAAACTGAAAACTACACAAGCGCAATAAATGACACCGTTAAAGTTAGTGTGCTGAAAAACGAAGCTTTCGAACCAGAAATAACCGCAATAAACACTGCAAACGAAACTGTAATAACATTCTCATTCCCTGAAGATGCAACAGGAAAGGTTACAGTGATAGTTGGCGGCAAACAATACAACGCACCAGTAGAAAACGGCAAGGCAACAATAACCACACCGCTCATTCCGCTTGACAGTACTGTGGACTTTGAATACACAGGTGATGAAAACTATCCTGCAAAATCCAAGAAAACAAGCATTGCAAATGTCACAGCAATCATAAAAGCAGAAGACATGACCAGAGGATACAACAGCGGAGTGGACTATCAAGTAACAGTCGTTGACGGAAACGGAAATCCAATGGCTAAAAAGCAAGTCAAATTCATCATAAACGGCAAAGAATACAATGCCACAACCAATGATGAAGGTATTGCTGTTCTAAACATCAAATTGGCCATAGGAACACACACAGTGACAGCTGTAAATCCATTAAACAACTACAATGTCACTAAAACCGTTAAAATCACTACCAGAATCACCGGAAACCAAGATGCAAACACATACTATGGCAAAAACTACGCATACAAACTTTGCATAATAGGTGACGACGGTAAAGCTGTCGGATCAAATGTTGCAGTCAAAGTAACTGTAAACGGTAAAGTGCAAACATTAAAAACTGACAAGAATGGTTACATTACCCTGAAATTCACCAAAAGCTACATTCCAAAAACATACACAGTAACTGCCGAATACAAAGAAATCAAGGTGACCAACAAGGTAAAAGTAAAACAGATCTTAACTCTCAAAAAGGTCAAAATCAAAAAATCAGCCAAAAAACTTGTACTAAAAGCCACATTAAAAGAAGGCAAAAAAGCACTTAAAAACAAAAAAGTAACCTTCAAGTTCAAAGGCAAAAAATACAAGGCAAAAACCAATAAAAAAGGAGTGGCAAAAGTAACCATCAAAAAATCAGTACTCAAAAAACTCAAAGCAGGCAAAAAAGTAACATACCAAGTTACCTACCTAAAAGACACTGTCAAAAGAAGCGTAAAAGTTAAAAAATAGAGAATGTAAAAATTCTCTATCATTTTTTATTTTTTATTTAAACTTCACCTAATTTATTTATATCTTGTATTCTGAAAAATAATATTAATGAATCGAGGGAATGAATATGAATTTTAAAAGGATAATAACAATAGGATCGGTAAGCGCAAATGACAATATGACAGAAGAACTTTCAAGCATTGATGATAAAGTCACTGCTGAAATAGATGACTTGAATACGGAATTGACTGAAGAAAATGAAGCGGTAAATAGCACATTTGCCGACTTGAATCAATTAATATCCGAGTCTGAAGATTCAGTTACCTTAAAGCACGATTACAGTTTTAATTCAACACGAGATGAGGGATATAAAAGTGGTATTGTAATTCAAAAAAGCAACCTGGTTATCGATGGTGCCGGCTACACAATTGACGGGAAAGGCCTTGCCAGCATGTTTAATGTAACCGGAACAAACGTTGCCTTCAAAAACATCAACTTTGTAAACGGTTTTTCAGAAAATGAAGGAGGAGTGCTGCATATTACCGGAAATGAATCCAGCATAATCAACTGTACTTTCACAAACAATAAGGCCGATGTCGAAGCGGCGGCGATATTCCTAAAATCCGCGAATGCAACAATCAGGGATTCAAAATTCATAAACAACTCAGCATTCTACACTGGTGCACTGCTTGTAAAAGGAGAAAATACCATTATAGACAACTGCCTTTTCAAAGACAACTTTGCATACATAAGCGCCGGAGCTGTCGGATGGTCCTATAAGAAAAACGGAATCATCAAAAATTCAATATTCTTAAACAACAGCGCCGTTAATGAAGGCGGAGGGGCAATATTCTGGAATAGTGCCCCAAACGGTCAAATCATCAACTCAAGATTCTACAACAACACCGCAAAGCCTGACGGAGGAGCAATTTTCATTTATAATGCAACCAACTTCCAAATCATCGATTCAACATTTGAAGCAAATAATGCAACCAACCACACCATCGATTCAACATTTGATAAGAACAATGCAACCGGAAAAGGCGGAGCAGTCTACTGGTTTGGAGGAGATGGAACAGTCATCAATTCAACATTCAACAGAAATTATGCTGACGAAGACGGAGGAGCAATCTATTTAAAAGTTCAAAACGGAATACTTAAAGATTCCAATTTCACAGGCAACAAAGCCTATTATAACGGTGCAGTATACCTGAACAGTATTGAAGGAACCGTATACGACTGCATCTTCACAAACAACACTGCAACAGACAGTGCAGGAGCGCTTGGATGGGTTAAAAAGGAAAACGGTACAATTGCATATTGTAAATTTGCAGACAATTCAGCACCACGCGGAGGAGCAATTTTCCTAAACAACGGAACCGAATTCTACATTAGAAACACAGTCTTTGAAAACAACAATGCAAGCAAGCATGGAGGAGCCATCTTCTGGGACAGCGGAAACGAAGGAAGAATCATAGGCTGTCAATTCAAAAACAATAATGCAAGCGAATTTGGAGGAGCAATCTGCTGGAACAACACTGAAAACGGATACATATCACACAGCCAATTTGACAACAACAAAGCTCATGAGGGCGGAGCGATATACTTCAGCGGATCCAAAGGAACAATATCCTATTCCAGTTTCACAAACAACACTGCCGTTTCAGGAGGAGCAATATACAACAACGGCACAATAAGCATCAACAGCGATGAATTTGCAAACAACAACCCAAATGACATTGCAGGAAACGGAAAAGTAAAATACAATGTAGGGTTTGAAATAGATGCAGTCGACAACGAATATGGTAAAACCGTTAAGATCATTGTTACATTAACCTGTGATGCTGGAACCGTAAACAACGGTACAGTTTCAGCCATTTTAAACAATACCACATACGAAAGCAATGTGAGCAATGGCACTGCAACAATTGAAATTCCTAACCTGAATGCAGGAAACTATGACCTTAACATAACATACACCGGCGATACAACATATAACGACTACACAAAAAAATACAGCCTGATTATCAGCAAACAGGATGTTGAAATTACCGGAAAGGCCAGAAGCTATGTGATCAATTACGGCGGAAAGTACTCCGTTACCGTTAAAGGACTTGCCGGTGCAAAAGTGATATTCAGATTATCCAATAAAGTTATCGTGTCTGCAATTACAGATGCAAACGGCATTGCAAGCATTACATTGACTGCGCAAATGCTTAAAGCCGCAAAAGCAGGTAAAAAGAATCTATTGATAACATTAGATGATGCCAATTATCGGGCAGCGGCAAGCTTTAAAATCACAATCAACAAGGAAAAGACCAAAATGACCGCCAAGGCAAAGGCATTCAAAAGAAATGTCAAGGCCAAAAAATACACAATAACCCTGAAAAACAGTAAGGGAAAGGCAGTCAAGAAAGTTAAAGTTACCTTAAAAGTCAATGGCAAAACCTATAAGGCAACCACAAATGCCAAAGGTAAGGCAACCTTTAAAATAACTAAATTGACTAAAAGAGGCAAATACACCGCTAAAATTAACTTCAAGGAAAATGCTTACTATAAGGCATCCTCCAAAAAAGTAAAAATCACTATCAGATAAGGATTTGAATCAAATCCTTGTCACTTATTTTTTTAAATCTATATCACTTAACTGATTTTTAGCTGATTAATAACTCAAATCAATTAAATTAAAAGTAATCATCAAAATTATTAGAATAAATTATAAAAATAGTAAAATAATTATAGCCAAAATCAATTAAAGACATAGCTATAATTTTCTTGCAAACATCAGATATCCACTGTGGCCAACCATGCGTGTCTTTGGCCTGACCCCCTGAGTCCTGACTTCCAGACCACGCTCCAGGGTTTCAAATATTTCAATATTATAAAAGCCCAGTTTTTTGGCAACACGATAGGAGGTTTCCGCCTGGTCAACATAAGGCGCATAAACGCAAAGCCATCCGCCGACATTCAACGCCTCCAAAACATCCTCAAATATCTCAAAAGGCTTAGGCAAATCCAAAAAGATCAAATCGACATTGTCCTCATCGATTCCATCCTTAATGTTCTGATTTTTGACATGAATGTTTTCAATCCCGAACCTTTCAATGTTTTTCTGGGCGACTTCGGCAAAGTCCTCCCTGATTTCATAGGTAAAAACCTCACCTTCAGGCCCCACCACATTTCCGAAGTTAAGGGCTATTGCTCCGGCACCGGTTCCCGCATCGACTACGCGGCAGCCCGCACCCAAACCGGAATGGGCCAGAACCTGTCCGATGTCCTTTTGAATCAATATTGAACATCGCCTGTCCATAATGTCAATGAAATCATTGATGTTTGGCTTCATAATCTTAAATGTGTGGTCAAGGTGGCTTTTGACTTCATCGCCTACCTCGGCATCATCCAAAACATCTGCTTTGATGATTCCCAAGTCGCTTTGAAACTCTTCGCCAGGCTTTAAAACGTACTTTTTTCCACGTTCATCCAAAATCATCTTCATAATTCAATCTCCGCAAGTCTTTTTACCCTTTTCAGGGAATCAGGGTGAGTGGACAACAGTTCCATGATTCCGTTGGTCTTTGAAATCTTGACTTCAGAATTGGCCAATCTTCTCAGCTCCTCATCGGAAATCTTTCCATCACCGTCAAAGTCTATTTGCTGGAAATCGGTAACGTCATGCTGTGCATTGTTGACGTCGTTTACAAAGAATGCCCTGTTGGTATTGACTTCGTCAATTGTTTCCTTGGAACATCTTGCAGCCCCATATGACAATTTGTAAAGTGCAGACACCAATGCAGCAGGCCTGTTTCCATATTCAACGCTTGCCGCATCTGCATAATATTCACGGGTTCTTGAGATGAACAGCACAAGCAATTGACCTATCAGATAGAATACATATCCCAATAATCCGATAAGGATTCCTCCACCGTTGTCGTTGTCTGAAAACATGAAGGACAGTGCAATATAATAACATATCATAGGAATGACGCTTACTGCCGCAGTAACCGCCATGTCATTGTGCTTGATGTGACCCATCTCATGGCCCAAAACCGCCTTCAGCTCATCACGGTCAAGCAAACCCAAGATTGGACGGGTGATTGCAATGTGTCCGCTTCTGCTTGTTCTGCCATAAGCAAAAGCGTTTGGAATGTTGATTTCTGACAAACCTATTTCCGGCTTTGGAACGCCTGCGGCATCAGCCAATTCCTGAACCATCTGATGGATGTGCGGGGCTTCAGCTTCAGACAACGGCCTTACGTTCATTGAACGTTTGACAAGATTCGGACCATACCAGTACTGCAGGAATGAAATTATTAAACTTATTCCAAAGAAGAATTTCCAACTGCTGATTCCCAGAAACCTTCCAACAAACATCAAAAAGAAATAAATAATCGTAAACATTATTACGGATGTCAAAATCATCCTTAACCTGAGTCTCCATGTGCTTATCATTTTTAACACCTTAAATTTTTTCATACATTAGTTTTCAAATGCTCTCTTAACCTATATATTAATTGATTTTCATATATTAAAAAAGTAATCAAAAAATAATTTAACAACATCATACATAAATTTAACTATAAAAAAATGGTGATTAAATGAGCGGACCATGGGTAGAAAAATATAGACCACAAAAATTAGAAGACGTCGTAGGACAAAAGCAAATCGTAGCTAGACTTGAAAAATATGTAGGCGAAGGAAGCATGCCTAACCTAATGTTTACAGGTCCTGCAGGTGTCGGTAAAACAACCACAGCCTTAGCACTGGTAAAATCCATATTGGGAGAATACTGGAGACAAAACTTTTTGGAATTGAATGCATCTGACGCAAGGGGAATCGATACCGTAAGGGACCGCATCAAAAGTTTCTGTCGTTTGAAGCCTGTTGGCGCCCCATTCAGGATAATTTTCCTGGACGAAGTCGACAACATGACAAAAGATGCACAGCATGCGCTCCGTCGTGAAATGGAAATGTATACCAAAACCGCCTCATTTATACTTTCATGTAACTATTCATCAAAAATCATAGACCCTATTCAATCCAGGTGTGCAATATTCAGATTCGCTCCGCTTAAGGCAGAGGAAATCAAAGGCCGTCTTGAATTCATTTGTGAAAATGAAGGATTCGAAGCGACCGATGAAGGCCTTGATTCAATAGTCTATTTTGCCGAAGGGGATATGAGAAAGGCAGTCAATGTCCTTCAGGCCGCAACCTCCGAAGGCGAAGCGGTGACCGAGGATTCAGTTTATGAAGTGGTATCCAAGGCAAAACCGCAGGACATCGGAAACATGATAACCAAGGCACTTATGGGTGACTTTATGGGGGCCCGTACCATATTAAGAGAAACAATGGTGCTTCAGGGAACCAGCGGAGAGGACATGGTGGCCCAAATCTATCAGGACGTCTCAAAAAGGGCAATTGATGGAAAAATGGATCCAGGCATCTACATGAATCTGATTGAAGCAATTGCAGAATGCGATTTTAGAATAAGGGAAGGAGCCAATCCAAGAATACAGCTCGAAGCATTACTCGCACAATTCTTATAAGGTATAGAAATGTTATGGACTGATAAATACCGACCACAAGAGCTATCGGAAGTTGTCGGTAACAAAAAAGAGATTAAGATAATCACTGATTGGGTCAGCGAGTGGAAAAAAGGCAACCCGCAGACACCCCTTCTTTTGGTTGGACCGCCAGGCATCGGAAAAACAACACTGGCATTGATTATAGCAAAGGAATTTTCAGAATCCATTGAGCTGAATGCCAGTGACAAGCGTTCACAGGACGTTATCAAAAGCACAATCGGCGAATCCTCGACTTCAAGGTCCCTTTTTGGAGACGAATACAAATTAATCATTCTTGACGAAGTCGACGGAATTCACGGAACAAACGACCGTGGAGGAGTTGCCGAAATCGGCAAAATCATAAAATCCTCCCAGCACCCGATGATTCTGATGGCCAATGACTTCTACTCCAAAAGGCTGCAGTCAATAAAGCCTAAATGTCAGGTAATCAAGATGAAAAAGTCCCGCTGGAATTCGATTTCAGCGCTTCTTAGAAAGATTGCTCAGGCCGAAGGGGTTGAAGTCGAACCTGCGGCACTAAAGGAGATTGCAGTCAAATCACAGGGAGACGTTCGCTCAGCAATTAATACCCTGCAGGCCCTAAGCGACAAGGACCATACCCTGGAAGTGAAAGATGTTGAGGGCATGGTTACAAAGGATAGCCGTTCAGACATCTTCAATGCGATAACCGCCGTTTTGAAAAGCAAAACACCGGCACACGTCAAGGAAGCCATGTGGATTGAAGAGGATCCGACACTCGTAATGGAATACATCGCCGAAAACATTCCAAGGGAATACAAGAAACCGGATGAAATCAAAAAGGCATACGAGTACATTTCAAAGGCAGATATCAACTTTGGAAGGGCTCAAAGCAGCAGAAACTATGGATACTGGAAATATGCAAGCGACTTTATGGGAATCGGAGTTAGCAGCGCAAAACATGACACCTACAAGAAGTTCACAAAAATCCAGACCCCAAGCATATTCGGATTGATGAGCCGCAACCGTGCCAAAAGGAATCTTAGAGACGACATTGCCGAAAAGATGTTTGAAAAGATGCACGTTTCACGAAGGGTGGCGGTTTCAATGTTTCCATACATGGAGATAATGTTTCAAAATGACGAGCTTGCATGGGAAATCTCCGACTTTCTAGAGCTTGATGAAAAGGAAATCAAAAGGTTCAGGAAAAAGAAGATACCTAAGAAGGTCATCACAAAAATGGAAAAGCAAAAGGCTCAAATGAGAGTCGAAGAGCGTGACAGGCGTGCAGAAGAACTTCAAAACCAGATGATGAATGTTATTCCCGAAGCTGAAGAGCCTTCCGGTGATGAAGAACTGCCGTTAGAAAATCAGGAAATTGATGAAACACCGCAAGAAGTCATAGAAGAGCCTGAAATTATTGAAGAAGAAGTTGAAGAGAAAAAAGAGAAGAAAGCAGATAAGCAAACAACACTTTTCAGCTTTTAATTTATTTTTTTAAATAATATTATTGTGAATTTAACTTTTCACTGACAAATACGCTGGCGCTGACCACATTATCCTTATATTGCGGAGCGACATCATCCAAAAATTCACTGAATGAATGTGCCAGCTCATCCTTATTTTCACATTCGATTGGATCATGACCATCCATTTTCAAAAATGAATTTATCCAGTCAAGTGATACGCTGACCAGCGGATAGATTTCCCCATCCCTTTTAGTCAGGTTCAGACCTTCGCCCTTGAAAATGCCTTCAAAAACATTATTCACCTGGTCATCCAAAATCAGAGGATTTACTGCCAGGTCATAATCTCCTTCATAGACCAGTTTTGCGCCGTATTTTCTGGTGTACGGCTCCATCAAAAGCTCGACAAGGAAATTGTCCTTAGGCATCAGTATTCTGGAGTTGGGCTCGATTTCCAATGCAAGATGCTTTGATGACTTTGCGCAGATTTTTTGGAACAGCTTGTTTCTCACGACTTCGATTTCTGGATACTGCCTGTTGAAGGTGGCTTCCTTTTTTCTTGAAAACCTTGAAAACCTTAAATTGTTGATGTAAATCTTTTCGGGAGTGTATGATATGAAACGGGTGTCCACTCCAATAATTTTCAGATATTTCAGGACATCCTTTTTGGATGTTGAAAAGTCATCTTCGTCACCTGCCAAACCGGAAACATCAAACAGAAAATCCATATTATCCTCACAAACCAAGTGTTTTTCTTAAAGCGTCTTCCATAACATCAACCGGTGCATCACGGCCTGTCCAGATTCTAAAGCTTTCAGCACCCTGATAAAGCAGCATTTTTATTCCATAAACCGGCTTTGCACCTGCCTTAACTGCTTCCTTTATAAGTACTGTATCGTTGGGATTGTAGACCGCATCAAATACTACCAGATCATCATGCATATTATCAGCAAGCACAATCGGTTCATCGTCAACATTCGGATGCATTCCGACAGGTGTGGTGTCAATCAGGATATCTGCATCAGTCACATGACTGTTAATTTCGGACATTGAATCTGATTTAACCTCATTAATCAAATTGGAATTTGAAACATCCTTAGCCAAATTATCAGCCTTTTCGACATTTCTGTTTAGAATTGTTAAAGAGTCGGCACCATATTTGGCAATGTAAAAGGAAATTGCCCTTGAAGCCCCACCGGCTCCTGCAACCACAACATTTTTATTTTTGATTGAAGTTACCTCTTCAATTGCCTTTACTGCACCGATACCGTCGGTATTGTAACCCTTCATGTCCTTAAAATCGATTGTGTTGACGGCACCTATCAGGGCGGCTACCTCATCGATTTCATCCAGATGTTTCATTACCTCAATCTTATGGGGTATTGTTACATTGAAACCCTTTATGTTTAATGATTTTGCACCATCAATAGCTGATTTCAGGTTTAGGGGATCAACATCAAAAGCCACATAGGCATAATCCATTCCCAAAGCCTCGAATGCGGCATTGTGCATTGGCGGTGAGAAACTGTGCTCGACAGGATGTCCTATCAATCCTACAATATTTGTACTTCCTTTAATCATATAAATTATAATTGAGTATGGAAATATAAATAATTTCGGAAAAATATTACTCAAAAATAGTTAAAATTTAATGCCTATATGCAGATTCAACACTGCATACTACCCATTAGACATCAAATTAATTAATCACGTATCGAGGTTTCTTTAAGGAAACACTCTTATTAATTAATTTATGGAACGTCATATATAAATATAATTATTTTAATACAGTAATTGATTTGTGTTCTTTTCAAGCAAAAAAGACCCCTGCGAAAACTGGGTAGTGTTTTCTAAAATACCATCATTGAAATTGTTAATCAATTACTTTTAGTTGAACCTCTCCGGCTTGTAGAAGCCGGAGATTCTTAGGCCATGCCTATTTTTTCGTCAAAGCATTTCCATTCATAATAATATGTGGATTTTCCT
>ONSJ01000046.1 GCA_900320515.1 uncultured Methanobrevibacter sp.
TATTAAACCATAATTCCTTTTCCATCTCTTCATCAGGAACAAATTCAACCTTATCGGTTAAAATAAAAGTTTTATCGCACATATTCAACATCTTTTTTTATATTTTATTAAAATTATAAAAAAATCCTAAAAAAAACATCGTCCTAGTGACTAAAAAAATATAATCACTAAAAGGATTGTTTTTTTTTTAGAATATATTCTTTTAAACCGTGCTTAAAAAAAAGAAAGGAAAAAAATTAACTTATTGAAGTTTTTCCCCCATCTTTCTATATTAGATTATTATAACCTACATATAATATAACATTTATCCGAGAGCATTTGAAAACTAATCTCACCACCCCATCCACATAAAAAAAATATAGACACTAACCCACTAAAATGTGCAATTCATCCCCCGGCTTAAAGAAGCCTGAGAATTCTTGCACAATAAAGTTAAAGAGCAAGTTATTGATTTAAAAACTATGTTATTCTAATAATTGCTTTTCAAATCCTTCTTTTGCTTTTATAATTGTTTTTTCATCGTATAATTCTTTGTTGTTGTCCAAGGTAAATTCAACCAAATCATAAATGACTTTATTCAAGGATTTTCCTTTATCGGTTAGGAAATATTCATCAGCATCTTTTTTAATCAATCCCTGTTCTTCCATGAATCTTAAGCTTCTGGACAATGCCTTGTTTGACATTTCAGGTCTTTCCTTTTGAAATTCGCTGAATCTGGTTTTTCCAAAGAACATGTCGCAAATAATTTGCAAAACCCATTTTCTGTTGATTATGTCAAGGGACAGTTCAACAGGGCAGTGTGTAAGTTCAAAATCAAAATATGTCATATGGTTTAAAAGTTTCTATTTTGTCTTATTTTAATGTTTAGGTGTCATAGCCGTCACTTTAACTTTTTATAGTAATAAATTGAGACAATTAAACATGACATTAAATGATAATCTTCCAAAAATTGCCCTCGGCGCCTGGGCTTGGGGTAATGATGGAACTTTCGGAAACGAACATAAAATCGAAGACTTAAAACCGATCTATGACAAATCAATGGAATTGGGATTAAATCTTTGGGATACTGCATATGTCTATGGAATGGGAAAATCTGAAGAGGTTTTAGGGGAATTCCTGAAGACTTCCAACCGTGAGGATTTTGTAATTTCAACCAAATTCACACCGCAGCTTGCCGAAATGTTTGAGGCAAATGAGGTAACATCAATGTATGAAAACAGTGCAAAAATATTGGGAGTTGAAGACATTGACATTTTCTGGATTCACAATCCTGTCGGAGCACCTGACTGGACTAAAAAGCTGGTTGAAACTGCAAAAGAGCATGACATTAAAATGATTGGTGTTTCAAACCATAATCTCGCAGAAATCAAAGAGGCAAATGAGATTTTAAAAGAGGCAGGCTTGAAGCTCGGAGCTGTTCAAAACCATTACAGTCTGCTCAACCGTTCATCTGAAGATTCAGGAATCCTTGAGTACTGTAAAGAGAATGACATAATCTTTTTCTCATACATGGTTTTAGAACAAGGTGCATTATCCGGCAAATATGGCACTGCCCATCCTTTCCCTGAAGGATCAGACAGGGCAAATGCATATGGTGGAAGCTTGGCCGAAATTGAGGAGTTGAATAAGGCAATTGCAGAAATTGCAGAAAACCATGATGCAAAAGTTGCACAGTTGCCTATTGCATGGGCAATAGCCAAAGGAACACTTCCAATTGTCGGAGCAACAAAGGTTCACCACGTTGAAGATGCGGCCGATGCGGTAAACATTGAATTGAGTGATGATGAAATTAAGACAATGGAAGAATTGGCAGATAAGGCCAATGTCAATACAATAAGGATTTGGGAAAAGGAAATGAAATAATTTCTTTTCCTTACTTTTTTCTATGGTTTGTGGCATTTTTGCCACTATAAATATTATAATATTAATGAACAAATAATTTTTCATGGCACTTGAAGAGAAATTGTATGCAAATCAATTTGAAAGAAACATTGTGGGCAGTGCAATTAAAACCATAAGCAATAAATGGACATTTTACATTTTGAAGGATTTGTTTTTGGGAAAGAAGCGTTTTACACAATTTCAGGAAAATCGTCCAAATCTGGACAATAAATCTCTTGCAAGATGCCTTAAATCAATGGAAAACAACAATCTAATTGAAAAAAAGATTAATGATCATGAAACAGAATATTTCTTAACTTCAAAAGGAAGGAAACTAAATAGGGTATTGTATGAATTAATCATATTTGCTTTGGATACTCATGAGGGAGATTTCTACACGGATGATGAGATTACCTTTATAAAAGAAACTTATATTGATATTCTTGACTTAGATGGGTGATGATATGTTGGATAAAAAAATTGTTTTGGTGCTGATTTTCATTGTAGCAATATTGAGTATTTCTGCAGCCAATGCATCTGAAAACAGGAATAACGCAACCGGTGTAGTCGTTAATAATGAATCAATAAGTGACAGTATGTCTATATTCAATGAGTCCGCTGCTTCAAATGGAAGTGCCCAAACAGAATTGACCAAAAGCAATTCAGCGGAACCTGAATCGATTTCACTGTCTGTTTCAAAATTATCAACAACATACGGATCAGGCAAATATTTCAAGGTAAAAGCGATTGACAGCAAAACTAAAAAACCTGTTGTGAATGTTAAACTTATTTTAAAAGTATATTCCGGTAAAAAATATAAAAAAGTCACTGCAGCAACTGATTCCAATGGAATTGCAAAATATTATGCATCTAATTTAGGCATTGGCACTCATAAAGTGACAATAAATGTTAAAGATTCTAAAAAGTTCTTATCAAAGATTAAATATAGTTCGATTAAAATATCAAAGGCCAAACTAAAAATTTCAGCTCCAAAAATCACAGGATATTATAAGGAATCTAAAAGGTACAAGATTGCGGTTAAAAATAGGGAATCCAAAAAACCGATGAAGAGTATTAAAGTAATGATAAAGGTTTTCACAGGTAAAAAATATAAGAAGTACTCTTTGAAAACGGATAAAAAAGGGATTGTAAGTTTCAACATGAAATCATTGCCTAAAGGCAAACACAAAGTTGTTATCAATATTAAATCAACCTCTAAGGTTAAATCGGCTGTTTTAAAAACATATATCAAAACTATTGCTCGTTCAAATGTAATAAACCTTAAAGTCAATAATCATGTTTTAAAGGTGAAATTGGAAGATAATTCCGCAGCAAAAGCACTGATGAACAAGCTAAAGAAGGGAGATGTTACAATTCATGCTGAAGATTATGGAGGATTTGAAAAAGTTGGGGATTTGGGCTTTTCACTTCCGAGAAGCGACAAATACATAACCACCTCTGCAGGTGATATCGTGCTTTATGAGGGTGATGAGATATCACTATTCTATAATTCAAATTCCTGGTCTTATACAAAACTGGGCAAGGTACAGAATATTAAAGATTTGAAGAAGATTTTGGGAACTGGCGATGTAAAATTGGTCTTAAGTTTAAAATAACAGTATTTTGGTGATATGATGTCTTTCATTAAAAAAATTTGTTTTGTATTCATATTGAGTTTAATTGCTTGCACTGCGGTTAGCGGGGATGATAGTATGGATGATTTAGTTAAAGTCAAAATCAATGATGAGGTATTTGATGTTAAATTGGAAAACAATTCTGCCACACAGGAATTTATTAATGAGCTGAAAAAAGGCAACATCACAGTCAATGCATCTGAATATGGTGGTTTTGAAAAAGTGGGAGATTTAGGCTTTTCACTTCCAACAAGTGATGAAAATATTGGTACCGCTCCGGGTGATATTGTATTGTATCAGGGAGATAAAATATCCTTGTTTTACGGTTCCCATTCATGGAGCTATACAAAACTCGGTAAACTAGATAATATTGACTCCAATAAGCTAAAGGAAGTTCTGGGGTCCGGTGATGTCACATTGGAATTCACTTTAAAATGATTATGGATTTCATCAAATAATATAAAAGTGGCTATAATGGATAACAAAAGAATGGGATAAGGTTTTTCCCCACTGATAATGTAAATCATGAAAAGATAACATTCAAAAATAGATATTGAATCACTTTGGTTGCAGATTTTAGAAAAAAAGAAAAAAATAAAGGATATTGTCATTTAATATTCATAGAATCCTTTACCTGCATTGATACCAGTTTCTCCTGCATCTATCTTTTCTTTAAGTTTCAGGGCAATTTTTCCCTGGGTTGTCTCAGGGTCTTTGGACCTAGGGTCCATAAGAATGATGTTATATGCAGTTACAAGACCTACGATATCTAAAATTTGGAACGGTCCATTTGGGGCACCGGTAGCAACTCTCCAGGTTAAATCAATTGTTTCCGGTTCTGCAACTTCTTCAGCCCATAAGGCCTGTCCTGCAGATAAGAACGGAACGAGCAATGAATTAAGTACGTATCCAGGTTGTTCTTTCAAGACTTTAATTGGAATCATGTTGATGTCTTCTGCAAACTGGACAATGGCATCAAAGTATTTTTGTTCAGTTCCGGGATGTGGCATGACTTCTGCAGTGTTTTGGGCCCATATGTTATTTGCGAAGTGGAAGGCAAGATATTTCTCAGGTCTTCCGGTGTGTTCTGCAAATTGGCTTGGAAGTAAAGTGGATGAGTTTGTCACAACAATTGTTTTTTCTGGAAGATATTTTGCTAACTCCTCATAAAATGGAATTTTTTGATTAGGGTCTTCTGCAATTGCTTCAATTACAATGTCAGCATCGTCCACTGCTTCTTCATAACTTGTAGTTAATTTCAGACTGTCAAATGCTTTTTGAGCTTGCTCTTTTAAAGAATCTATCTCTTCGTTGCTCAGGTCAGTTTTTTTACTGAATCCTCTGCAGTATGCAGTTTTGTCCGTTTTCATTTGTTCAAGTGTGCCTAAATAGATGTTTAGTAATCTTTCAAATTTAGGTTTGGCTCTTTCAATTGAACCTTCACTTCTTAACCAAACGGTCACATCGAATCCGCAGAATGCAGATTGATAAGCAATCTGACTGCCGAGTACTCCTCCGCCAGCTACTACAACTTTTTTAATATCCATTTAAATCACCATATAAATGTATGAATTATATTCTATCAAAAAATTAAAAAAAAACTAAATATAATTCGTTACTTATTATTATAAATATTTAAAATATTTAAAATTTTTTAAATGATTCTATATTTGAATTATAGTTCTAGAAATCTTAAGTTAAAGTGGTATTTGGTAAACGGTGACGGTCTGAATGTCAGAATAGTCAGGGTAGGAAACATCATGGCAAGATATTCGGCCGGTTTGTTCCAGAAAACCTTTGATACAAATGCATTTTTAGGAGAACTGAGAGCAATTAAAAATATTCAGGCCATTACAGAAGATATGAATAATGACGAAATTGAAATGAGTCTTATTGACTATGTTGCAAAAGCAACTTTGGCTTTAGCAAAAACTCCTAATGAATGTAGGGTATTTAACTGTGTAAATCCAAATATAATAGTGACATCATCGAAGCTTTAAACTCATTCGGTTATGACATTAATCTTATTTAGATGATGAATTCATTGACATGCAGGGGCAACATGGATGAAAATATCCGGGGATTAATAACTTCCGACATGTCAATTGATGAGTTGTCTGAAGATGAGTATGATGAAGAATTGGATGAATTTATTGTCAAGACAGATCAAACTAAAGAAATTCTTCATTCATTAGGTATTGATTGGCCTATATTGACTCAGGATTATCTTAGAAGTCTAATAAAATATTTAAATAAATTTAATTACTTTGAATGAAAGGTGGAGTTTATGGAAAAGGATATTATAGCAAACATTAAATTTAAGGAATTGCTGCTGCCAACTTTGCTGATTGCAATGGCATTAAACATTTCCGCAGTTTTTGATTCGTTCTTTGTATCTTCCTTAATTGGTGAGAGTGCATTGGCGGCAATTCAAGTTTTTGAACCGGTAGTATTATTTATAACAATTTTAGAATGGCTGTTTGGGTTAGGTGGTCAGATATTATCTTTAAACTGCAAGGGAGAATTTGATGAATATGGAAGCAATAAGTATTTCACTATAGCTATTGAAAGTACTGTAATAATATGTATAATAATGGTGATTGTATGCAGTCTCTTTGCTGATAGCTTAATTAACATTTTACATCCTCCGGCTGGTGTTTTGCCTTATGTTCAGCAATATGCTCCATTCTTATTCCTATGTTTCCCAATATCCACTGGATTGGGGGTATTATCTCAGTATATTCGTGTAGATGGACAGCCAAATTTTGCATCTTATCTAATCATCATTGCTAATGTGATTAATATCATATTGGATTATGTATTTCTGGCTCACTTCCACATGGGCATCGGGGGAGCCGCATTGGCCACATTAATCGGTTATTCAGTTGCTTTAATCATTTCCCTGAAATATCACTTCGACCCTAAAAGGACATATAAATATCTCCGTTTAAAAATCAGCATTAAGGAATGGTTTGGATCCGCTTATAAAATTTGTAAAACAGGTTTCCCAAATGCAAGTACCGGTTTATTTGAGGTTTTCCTGGTTTACATTATCAATAGGATTCTTACAGTTTACTTAGGGGAAATAGGATTGGTTTCATACACTGCATGTATGGACTCTCTTTTGATTGTCAGCATACTGATTGTAGGTTTAATTGAGACATTCTCCTCCATTATTCCGGTATATTACTCACAGCATGACTATAAAAATGTCAAATATCTGTTTAAAAAAGCGGTCATGATTGCGCTGATTGTTGCGGTTGCATTTACAGCAATTCTGTGGATTGTGCCGGATTTGTTCCTGATGCTTTATAAGCTGAATCTATCTCCTAATGTTGAAACATTCAGGTTCACACTTAGAATGTTTTCATTATGTTTTATTCCTTCAGTATTTGCTACAGTGTTCATATTCTATTATGAAGCAATCGAAAGGAGTGCAATTGCAACAGCTTTATCTGCAATAGCAATGTTTGTAGGTCCATTATCAGCAATATTCGGATTGATGCCATTTATGGGAATCAACAGTGTTTTCATTTCCTTTGCAGTGGCAAATGTATTGACAATTATTGTAGCAATCCTTTATGTTAAAGTTGTTGAACGAAGGGAACCTCAATATGGCGGATTTCTTATATTCAGAAAAGATTTGATCCCGCTTACGCAAAACTTCAATTTGCAAAACAGAAATGAGAAAAATGAAGTGACCAATCACTTAATGTCTCTTGACTGTAAGGAGGAGGAATGCAAAAATGTTGAGTCCATATTGAATTTCATATTTGACAATAATAATGAGGATGTTGCCGTGGAGGTTCTTGTCATTGACTATGAGGACAATATTACTGTAAACATTAAATATACAGGTAAGGAAGGTTTATTTGAGGAAATCAAAAAAGAGGTTTGTGATGATGATAACCTTAAATTTACAAATGTATTGGGTTTCAACAATATAAAATATGAAATTAAAAAAAGTTAAGGTGCAATTCCCTAATAACTAAATAATTTCCTCTGCATTCACTAAAACTAAAAAAACATTAAAATATTAGTATGCCTGCCTTTGTAATTCATCATGAATTATATAAGGAAGGCATTCTTGCATTTTTAAGATAATTTAAAAATTATCTTTTATTATTTTTTTAATATCGAGCTTGAATTTATTTGAAAAAAATTATTTATAAAATATTTGAAATATATATTATTATAATAAATAAATTTCAGGTTTGATATAAATGAGTTATAACACAGATGATTCTTTTAAACAATATTCATCAAAAATATGGGTCAATTTTGATGAATCAACATTAATTTCCCCAAATCTAACTGGTGAAAAAGAGAAAGGCATAATCGAAAAATCGGAATATGAAATTAAAAAAGAAAATCTGATTGAATTTGCAGAGTCCAATTCAATTTCAATCAATGTTATGTTATTGGCGGGTTTAACTTTAACACTCAACAAATTTAATTTTTCAGATGAAGCATTAATATTCAATCAGAATAATGTTCCATTTGCCGCCAAATTCGAAAACAGGCAGATATCCATCAGGACATTTTTAGAAAAAATTAATGAGGATTATAATGCTGCGTTGAAATTCGATGAATGTTATGATGGTGAGGACTTTCCTTTAAAACCCGAATTTTATTATGCTTTTGATGAAGATTTAAAGTCAGATGTCGAATATTCCAATTATCTAAGAATTGTTGAAAATGATGAAAACGTCTTAATGTCATTATTTTACAATAATGAATTATATACAAAGGAATTCATTGATTTATTCCTATCAAGCCTTGAAAAAATCATGAATCTGATGATTGATTCAGACATTGACGAAACCGACATCTGTGACATTGCTCTTGTAAATGAGAAGGAAATCACTTTCGCTGAAGTTGATCTTCCTCTTATCCATAAGCGTTTTGAAAGACAGGCAATTGAAAAGGGAGATGAAGTGGCTCTTGTTGCATGTGACGCCACCTTAACCTACAATCAATTAAATGAAAAGGCAAACATAATTGCAAATTCATTAATAGAAAATGGAATCGAACCTAAAAGCAATATTTTAATCAAGCTTTCAAGAAACAGCAATTTGATTGCATCTATTTTAGCTATCCTTAAAGCAGGATGCGCATTCATTCCAATTGACCCTGATTATCCTCAAGAAAGGATTAATCACATTTATGAAAACAGTCAGGCGGATTATATCATCTCTGAAGAATCTGGAGAAAACTCATTGGACATTAACGATTTGCTTGAAGGCAACAACACAGAAAATCCTGATGTTGATGTCGGCGCTGATGATTTGGCCTATATAATCTACACCTCAGGATCCACTGGAATTCCGAAGGGAGTAATGATAACTCATAAAAATGTATGTAACCATGTGGAAAACAATTCTTTATCGGGGTATGGAAGCATATTAAGCATTGCAACAATTTCATTCAACATGTCACTGCACGATATTCTGACAGGAGTAACAAACGGTATTAAATTAATCTTTGCAAGTGATTTGGAAATAAAAAACATTGTAAATCTTATTGGCCTAATTAAGGAACAAAATCCTGAAGTTATGGTGGTAACTCCTTCAAGAATAATATCCTATTTTGAAATTGATGAATTCGGGGATGCAATTTCCTGTTTTAAATCTATTTTTATGGGTGGTGAACCATTCTCTCCAAATGCTTTCAATCTTATCAAAGATAACTGTGATGCTTCAGTATTTAATGGTTATGGACAAAGTGAAGTCGTTTCGGGAGCACTTTCTAAAGAGATAATAGATCCAAATAATATAACCGCCGGAAAATCCTTGAAAAATTCCATATCTGACATTAGGGATATTGATGGAAAATTAGTGCCTGATGGGGTAATGGGTGAATTATACATTGGCGGACCTAATGTTGGGAAAGGATATTATAATCTGGATGAAACTAAAGATGTTTTCATTGAAATCAATGGAATCCCATACTGTAAAACTGGCGATTTTGCAATCAAAACACCTGACAATGAATTTGTCATTAAAGGAAGAAATGATAATCAAATCAAATTAAGAGGATTTAGAATTGAAATAGATGAGATTAACTTTAACATCGGCAACTACCCAAACATTAAGGAAAACGTTGTTGTAATTAAGGAAATTAACAACAACTCTCACTTATGTGCATATTATGTTGCTGATGGGGAAATTGATAAGGCTTCGCTGAAAAGTTATTTAAGTGAAAATTTGGCCAATTATATGGTTCCAACTGCATTCATGCAGCTTGACGAAATTCCAAAAAATCCAAACGGCAAAGCGGATTTGAATCAATTGCCTGAACCGGAACTGGAATTTGAAAACATTTCTCCTGAAAATGACACTGAAGAAAAGTTATTTAAAATGTTGAATGACTGTGGTGATGGTTTTGGTGTAACCGATGATCTATATGCTCTTGGATTCACATCCCTATCTTTAATGAAATTCAATGCGGCGATTTATGAGGAGTTCAACGTAAATCTGGACATTTCAGAATTATTGAAAACTCCTACAATACGACACATTGCTAATTGTATTGAAATTGCCGAGTTTGACGAGGATTTAGATGAACTGATAAAATCTTCAAATGACATTACATTTTATCCATTGATGGACAATCAGCTGGGTGTGTATTATGAATGCGCTCAAAATCCTGAAGAAGCCCAATATAATCTTCCTACCTTAGTCAGGTTTGATAAATCAATTGATGCGTTAAAATTAAGGGATTCGATTATTAAAACAATTGATGCATATCCTTATCTCAAAACAAGGATAGTCATTCATGATGGGCAATTGATGCACAAGAGGGATGATTCACTATCTATTGAGGAAATTCCAATTATTGAAATAGATGACATTTCAGATAGGGAAATTGAAAAAGAAGATGTCAAAAGATTTGAATTATTGGACAATCAGCTGTTCAGAGCCAAAATATATGAAACTAAGGATGAAATAATTTTATTCTTTGATATACATCATATAATATCCGATGGGGAATCCGTTGGTGCATTATTCAAAAACATTGCCAATGCATACAATGGTGAGGATATAGAAAAAGAGGCCTTCAACGGTTATGTCTGTTCTCTGATGGAAAATGAGCACAAGGGCAGCGAGGAGTATGCAGCCAGCGAAAGGTATTTCCGTGACCAGTTGTCAAAAGAAGTTGATTCAACCATTTTGACTCCTGATTTGAGCAATGATGAAAACATTGCCAGATTGCAATCCATTTCTGAAAATATCGATTTGAAATTAATAAAAGAATTCTGTGCAGATAAAAGAATTTCACCGAACATACTGTTCATGGCAAGCACAATACTGGCATTGAATAAGTACACATTCACTGATAAGACATTGCTGACTACAATTTTCAACGGCAGACTGAATTCTAATTATAAGAACACTCAGGCATTTCTAGTCAAAACCTTGCCGATTGTCTCCATTAATGATGAGAGAAACATATCCATCAGGCAGCTTTTCAATCAAATCGATGAAATATGGAAAAATGGAATCAGACACAGTAATTACCCATATATCAAAATCGCTGAAGAGTTCAATTTAAAACCTGAATTCATGTACACCTACAACAATCTCGAATTGAGGAACATCAGATTGGATAATAACGTGTATGATATTAAAAGGTTGAATTCCCTTGAAACAGACTATAAGGTAACTTTCAATGTCAATGAAAATAAGGAAGATCTGGAATTGGAAATATTGTACAATAACGGTTTTTACAGTGAAAAATACATTATAACCTTCTTGAACAGTATTTTATCCATAGTGAATCAATTCATTGATGGAAATATTGAACAATTGAAGATTAATGAAATAGAATTGAATCCACGCGACGAATTACCTACCTTTTCACCGGTTGAAAATCCTATTTTACATAAACGCTTTGAAAAGCAGGCTGTTGAAAAGGCGGATGATGTGGCATTGGTTGCATGTGATGCTACCTTAACTTATGGGGAATTAAATGAAAAAAGTAATAGGATTGCAAATGCATTAATCAGGAAGGGTGTAAAGCCAAAAAGCAATGTT
>ONSJ01000015.1 GCA_900320515.1 uncultured Methanobrevibacter sp.
TATTAAAATTAAAGAAAAATTAGAACGAATTTTCATCGAAGTGAAACTTCAAGTGTAAAAAATTAAATTTTAAAAAAGCCTATAAAATTTTACAGACTCATTTTTTAAAAATCAAATTCCGAAATACCATTTTACTATTAACTCGACAATATTGCATTCGATGACCGCTGCAATTGCAAGCAGGACAACAACAACCACAATCATTATCAGAATATCCTTAAGTTCCCTTCTATGCTCATTTAAAACATTTGTGAAACTTTTTGTTTTAATCATTTCAACTTCAAGCTTTGTTATTTTGAATGCACATGCAAGGGAAAATATTGATGCTGCATATTCAATAATTCCATGAGGCAAAATGGTGACTGAAAAAAAGGTCAAATCAGTACCGAAGGGCATTCCAATACTTATGGCATTGAATATTATGATAAGCAGCGAAATTACTGAAAACAGCAATCCGCCAACGATTACAATCAAATCCGCAAAGAGATTATGCAAAAACAAATCAAAGGTGTTCAGTTTAGGCATAGACTCATTCACACTCAGAGTTCCATTGGCTTTTGCCTGAAGAAATCCCTTTGTAATCTGGCCGTAATGATCTCCGATGTTGATAAAGGTAAAGACTGCAGCCCCAACTGCAAAAATCAAAAATATGACTAATGAAATCAGCAATACTTTTTTGTTTCTTTTGAAAAATTCCTTCATAATGTTAAGTATTATTTTTAAACTATTTAATAGGCAAACATTAAATATTACATGCACATAACATTAATACATGATTGGAACAATAGCAGTTGTGATATTATTCATACTTGTTGTTTCCGCCTGCTGTTGCAGCGACAGCAATTCATCCAGTAATAGCACAACCACACCAAAAAGAACTGCAAATACAACCTACCAGAGAAATAACCATTACAATCGTTATGCATATTGCGAATGCCCATCCTGCGGCGCACCGTACTATGACGGGTATTGCGAGGAATGCGGATACCCCGACATCAACCAGGGTTGGCTTGGAGAAGAATATTAATAAAATAAGAAGTTATTAAATATTACAAAGAAAAAATAAAAAATTACTTTTTACCCATTCTCCATTTTTATAACCTTTTTTTAAATAGATTATAATCCAAGTTTTAATAATTTCAAAATTACAAACTTTAAACAATTAACAATCTGAATAACTATCTTAATCATTAGATATCATGTTGTAATCACATTCAACCTCTTGTTTTAAAAAATCTTAAAATTTACTTCCTTACTGATTTTTATTTTTTTACTTTATACATTAAAAGATATTCAAATTTGAGTTTAGAATTTAATTATTATGAATTAGGTGAAATTTCAGATGTCAAAGGAGGAAAAAGATTACCTAAAGGACATAATTTAATAGAAACACCGAACAATCATCCATATATTAAAGTTAAAGATATGAGTAATGATAAATTATTAAAACTCACGGAGGATTTTGAATATATAGAAAATGAAACATTTAATCAAATTTCTCAATATACTGTTAAAAAAAGTGATTTAATTGTTTCAATTGTTGGAACAATTGGTTTAACAAATATTATTGATTATTCATTAGATAATGCTAACTTAACAGAAAATTGTGCTAAAATTACCAATTTAAAAGAAGGATATAATATAGAATTCGTTTATTATTATTTAAATTCTAATATTGGTCAAAATTTGATTCAAGAAGCAACTGTAGGGGCTGTACAAAAGAAATTGCCTATAAAAAATATTAGAACATTAAAAATGCCTTTTCCGAATATAACTATTCAAAATAAAATCGTTAAAATATTGTCAACAATTGATAAAAAAATTGAGATTAACAAAAGAATAAATAAAAATTTACTTTCTATTGCTGATGCAATTTTTAAGAAGGAATTCATAAATTTTGATGAATATTTAGAAGAGGATTTAATTAGTTCTGATTTTGGATTAATTCCAAAAAATTGGTATTATAAAACTCTTGATGAGATTTCTGATGTTGCTATAGGGAAAACACCTCCACGTAAAGAAACTTGGTGGTTTTCAGAAAAAGAAGGTGTAAAATGGGTTTCCATTAAAGATCTTGGAAACTCAGGAACATATATTTTTGAAACATCAGAATATCTTACAGAAGAAGCAATTGATAAATTTAATGTAAAATTAATTCCAGAAGATACAGTAATTTTGAGTTTTAAACTAACTGTAGGTAGACTTGGAATAACAACTGAAGAAATGACTACAAATGAAGCAATTGCACATTTTAAACTAAATCAAGAAAGTCCAATATCAAAGGAATATCTTTACTTGTATTTAAAAAACTTCAATTATGAAGAATTAGGAAGTACCTCATCAATAGCCAAAGCTATTAACTCTAAAATTGTTAAAAAGATTCCAATTTTAGTCCCGGAATCAAATAAATTAAATGAATTTAAAGAACTATTTGAAAACCTTTTTAATGAAATCAAAAGTAATCAATTAGAGATAAACAATTTAACTAAACTAAGAGACACATTACTTCCAAAGTTAATGTCTGGTGAAATTGATGTCTCGCAGATAAATTGTGATTTGAAATAAGATTTATAATACTGAATGATATTTGATGGTGAGATGTATGGGTGAAGAAATACAATATGAGTGCGAAAAATGTGGTTTTATAATCAATGATTCTGATTTAAATTATTTTGTTGATGAAGAAACTAATTGTGTAATAGAGCATGCTTCAGGCATGTTAACATTTGATATGGGGTATGGTTCTAAAATAAAAGGAAAAATAATTCCTTCATTTTGTCCAGATTGTTCTTCGGAAGTACATTTTTATTATAATGAAAATGAATCTTTTGTAGGAGAAATAAAATCTGCCCTTGAACATGATGAAGAAAATTTTAAAGAGGTATTAGATGAAAAATATCCATATCGAACAATCAGTTCAGTATTGAAAGATTCTATTGGGCCTGAGGATAAAACCTATGGGAAATGCCCTAAATGTGGTAAAACATTACCATTAATCATTGGGGATAAATGTGAATGCCCTAAATGTGGTGGAGAACTTTATGGTTTAATAAGTATTTTATATGATTAAATGCTTAATGAATAATGCACTAGATGTGTATTTGAATTATTGAACTTGATCCCATCAGAAATAACAACATAATTTTATTTTTATTTTTTTTATTTTAACTTTAATTTGAGATATTAAACTATAAGATAACACTGTTATATATTTATTTTATAAAATTTTCACAAAGATAAACAATAAGTTATCCTATAAATTTCCTATGTGCTATTTTCACATTACTTTGATTTACCATTGCATATTGCATTGTTGTATCAATTTGAACATGTCCTAAAAGTTTTTGCACTTGTTCAATTGGCATACCTTTATCTATTGCATTGGTTGCCATTGTTCTTCTAAATTTATGAGGATGTACTTTTTTGATGTTGCATTTTTTTCCTAATTCTCGGAGTCTTGTTTCTACTCCACTTATTCCTAATCTTTCAAAAGGACTATTTAATGAAACAAATAATGCAGGATTTTCATCAGTTCTTTTATGTAAGTATTCCATTAAATGTATTTTTGTTCTTGCATCAAAGTATACGACTCTTTCACTTTCTCCTTTTCCAAAAACTTTGCATTCTCTTTCATAAAAATTGATGTCTTCAATATTTAAGTTTACTAATTCTCCTACTCTTATTCCGGTAGAAGTTAAAAGTTCCACTATGGCTAAATCTCTTATTTCTTCACAATTATCTCTTAATATTTCTAAATTTTCATCAGTTAGTACTTCTTTTACTACTCTTCCAGTTTTAACTCTATGAATTCGTCGTACAGGATTTTTTATAATATAATCTTCATCTTCAAGCCATGAAAAAAAGCTGGAGAATATTCTTCTCATATTATCAATAGTTGTCTTAGAAGATTGCTTAAAGTTTTTGTGATCAAAAAGATATCTTCTCAAATCATCGGTATTAATATTGTATACTTGTTTTTTAATTTTTAATAACATTTTTTCAAGAGTTGATTTGTAATATGTGAGTGTTTTATCTGAACGACCCTCAACTTGTTTTGCAGATAAAAACAAGTTAAGTAATTTAAAATTATCTATATCACTTAATTCATCATTATTATCAATCACATCAATATCCTGCAGGGATTCTAACAATGAATTTGTCAATTTTATATATTGGCCCTGATTTAAATAGGGTTTCATTTGATTTTGAATTTTTGAAATAATCTTTGTTTTCATATTATCGCCTCTATTAAATATCTTAATATAAAAGTAGTAATAGGATTATCTTAACAAAAAGAAAGTCATCACAATTTATCTTCGAGACATCGATTTCACCAGACATTAATTTAGGAAGTAAAATATCTCTAATCTTTTCTAAATTGCTTATCATTGAGTTATTATGATTAATTACTTCATAATAACTTTCATAAATTATATTGAACTTCTCAATTAGATCTTTTGGAGGATAAGCTATTTTTATTATTGAAAAATCAGTATAATTCAATGTTTGTCTTACTGAACCTGATGCTAATGTAACTACCCATTGATTAAATCTTTTTGATTTAATGAACATGTTCACGAAGTTTTCATAACCTTCTTCAACTTTAAAAGCAACATAAACAGGACTAACACATCCATCATAATCAAAATCATTTCTTCCAATAGAACCAATATTGACTCTTGCAGGATTATATGCAAATTCTTTTTGTTTAACTACTATATATTTTTCAATACTTTTACTAAAAACCTGTTTATCAAAATATTCTTCGGATAAAATCAAATTACCTGTATTCACAGCAGAAAATACTTTATAATCATTATTTCCAACTTTTTCTTTAATCTGAGTTGTTACTTCACCTAATGATAACAAATCCCATTCTTTTGGAATTAATCCAATTTCACATTCTTCTAATTCTTCTATAGAAAAATCATCATAATAAACAAAAAAAGAATTATACACAGTCTCAATTTGTTCTTCTAAATTTTTATTTATCTTTTCTAAATTTTCAATTTTTGATTCAATATTGTCTATAATTTCCACAATGATATCTTGATTTTCAAGAGAGGGTAAATTAATATCAATTGTTGATAATTCAGAGAAAGTTATTTGTGGAAATGTTCCAGATCTTGATTCTGCTAATCCCTGTAAAAAATTAACAACATCTTTATTCTTCAAAATATAATATAAATACTTTGATCTTATTTTATCTTTTTTAGGACGTAATACCATTAGTTTTGTAGATGCTACATAATTTTTTGATTCAAAATCTACAAATGCATAATGTTTATTAGCAGGCCTAATTTCTGAATATAAAATGTCTCCTTTTTGAAATAACTTTTTAAATTGTCCTTTTATATCTCTATTTGGAACAAATTCATGATTTAAAACTTTACCATTAAAAACATCAGAAGTATTGATTAATACAATGTTTTCAGTACTTTTATCGAAAGTTTCAGATATCGAATCACATAATTCATCTAAATAAACTAAACTCAAATTTATCACACCTTTTAAAAAATTCTAAACTCAAATTCAGAATTCAAAACCAATCTCCTTTAAACTTTGGCGGATTTTATCTTCAAGTTCATTAGATTCTTTAAATAATTCACCTAATTCAGAAGTTAATTTTTCCATCTTCTCTTCAAATGGTACTCCATCATCTTCTTCAGGTTTAAATCCAACATAACGACCAGGAGTCAAAATAAAATCATGTTTTTTAATTTCTTCTAAATCACTTACTTTACAAAATCCTTTTTCATCGTCTAAAACTCCTTCTTCAAAATTTGAAAAAGTATCTGCAATTATATCAATATCTTCATCAGTTAACTCCCGCAATTTCCTTGAAACCATTGTTCCCATTTCACGGGCATCAATAAACAAAGTTTTGCCTTTTTGTTTTTTATCACGATTTAAGAACCATAAACAAACTGGTATTCCAGTTGTATAAAATAATTGTGTTGGCAATGCCACAATACATTCAACTAAATCATCTTCTACAATTGCTTGTCTAATTTTACCTTCGCCGGATGTAGTAGATGATAGTGAACCATTAGCTAAGACAAGCCCAATTTTTCCTTTTGGTGACAAGTGATGAATCATATGTTGCATCCAAGCAAAGTTAGCATTTCCTTTTGGTGGAATTCCATATTTCCATCGTACATCATCCTGTAATTGTTCTTGACCCCATTTTTTAAGATTGAATGGTGGATTCGCCATTACATAATCTGCTTTTAAAGTTCTGTGTAAATCATTTATGAAAGTATCCGCATGATGTTCTCCAAGGTCTGCTTCAATTCCTCTTATTGCAAGATTCATTTTTGCCATTTTCCATGTTGTAGGATTTGATTCTTGACCATAAACGGATAAGTTATTTATGTTACCACTATGATTTTCAACAAAATTTTTAGACTGAACAAACATTCCTCCTGACCCACAACAAGGATCATAAACTCTTCCATCATACGGTTTTAATACCGAAACCAATGTTTTTACAACACATGCTGGTGTGTAAAATTCTCCTGCTTTTTTACCTTCTGTTTCTGCAAACATGCTTAAGCAGTATTCATACGTACGTCCCAAAATATCAGTTTTATCTCCTTTCTGAGACATTTGAACATTAGTAAATATATCAATTACCGCACCTAATTTCTGTTTATCCAATTCATCACGTGCAAATGTTTTTGGTAAAATTCCTTTAAGAGATACATTTTCATCTTCAATCAGTTTCATTGCATTGTCTATTGTTTTTCCATTTTCGGCAGAATGTGCTTTTTCAGCTATAACATTCCAACGAGCTTCAGGAGGTACAAAAAAGATATTTTCTGCAATATATTCATCTCTATCTTCTTCATCATCACCTTCTTCACGTAATTGATTATATTTTTCTTCAAATTTATCAGATAGATATTTTAGAAAAATTAATCCTAATACCACATGTTTATATTCTGCTGCATCCATTGAACCTCTTAATTCATCTGCAGCATCCCAAATTTGTTTTTCAAAACCTATTTCTGATGTATTTTCTTTTGCCATTATATCATTGCCTCATCTGCCCAAAGCTCGCATTGTGCGATAACCTTTTCTAAAGCATCTTTTCTTTGTTTAGGAGGATAATCATGTTTTTTAAGAAGTTTTTTTACTATTAACCTCATTTTTGCTCTTGAACTTTCTTTTTTCTGCCAATCGATTGTACGATTAGCCCTTAATGCCTCAGTTAATTCTTGTGTGATTAAAACTAATGTTTTATCATCATAGAAGTCATGTATGTTTTCTGGAAGTGCAATTGCATTATAAAATGCCAATTCTTCTTCATTTAAACCTAAATCATCTCCTTCATTATGAGCATTCTTAATTAATTCAGCCATTTTAATTAATTCCTGAATGACTTCTTCATTACTAATATTACCTTTAATGTATCTATCCATGGTATTCTTAAGCATTGAAGAAAATTCTTCGGATTTAACTAAATTAGTGCGTTTATAAACATTCACTTGATCATTTAATAATCTTTCCAAAATACGTATAGCCAAGTTATCTTCACGCATACTAACAATTTTATCTAAAAAGTCTTTATCAAATAAAGATATTTCATCTCCAACATCAATTATGCTGATAACCCCTTCACTTTTGATAGATTGTTGTAATAATTCAGATATTCTTTCATTAATTTCTTTAAATGATAATTTTTTATCTGAAGATAATTTAACTAAAACAGACCTAACCGCTTCAAAAAATGCTGCTTCAAATCTTTCTTTTTCTTTTGCAACACTCCTACATAATGATAATGCATGTTTCAACATTAATGATTCTTTAATATATTCTTTTTTCTTATCTTCCATTAATGGATGTTCAAAGAAGTTTACACCACCACTTATAACATTAGATCTTTCTAAATTACTCTCACCAAAGAATCTGGAGTAATCATAACCATGAAACAAATCACGACAGATTTCAAGTTTTTCTTGGAATTTAGGATATGCTACTTTCTCAACATCCATCTCACCATAGTTTTTGTTGTCCCTTTCTGTATATTCACTCATTGCTTGCCTTAATGCTGATGCTATTCCTATATAGTCAACAATAAGACCGCCTTCTTTACCTTCAAATACCCGGTTGACACGAGCAATAGCTTGCATTAAATTATGACCTTTCATTGGTTTAAATACATACATTGTTGCAAGTGAAGGAACATCAAATCCAGTAAGCCACATATCAACGACTATCGCTATTTTCATTGGGTCAGAATCATCTTTAAATTTATTTTCTAATTGTTTTTTATAAGATTTATCTCCAATAATTTCATGCCATTCATCAGGATCTTTATTAGAACCACTCATCACTACTTTTATTTTCTCATCCCAATCAGGACGTAGCTCCAATATTTTATTATACATCTTAATAGCTATTTCTCTTGAATAACCAACAATCATTGCTTTACCAGTTAATTCATATTGGCGGTTTTCTTCATAATGATAAATAATATCGCTACAAATATCCTCAATAATTTCTGGAGCTCCAAGTAAACTTTCCATTTTACTTAATTCACGCTTACTTCTTTCAATATTATAATCCTCAGCTTCTAATGCTAATTCATCATATTTTTTATCAATTTGTTCTAAAATAGATTCATCAAGATGAATCTTAGCGACACGACTTTCATAACTTAATGGTACTGTTGCCCCATCTTCTACTGATTGAGTCATATCATAAATATCAATGTAGTTTCCAAATACCTCTCTAGTACTTTTATCAATTCTTGAAATAGGAGTACCAGTAAATCCAATATAAGTTGCATTTGGTAAAGCATTGCGTATTCTTCTAGCCGCCCCTATTTTTATTTCACCAGTTTGAGGATCTACTTTTTCTTCAAGCCCATACTGACTTCTATGTGCTTCATCAGAAATTACAATAACATCTTCCCTATCTGTTAAAACATCTGTTGATTCTTCAAATTTTTGCATTGTTGTGAAAAATATGCCATTAGCTTGACGATTATTTAATAGTTCAGTCAAGTGTTTTCGGCTTGTAGCCTGAATAGGAGTTTGCCTTAAAAAATCAGAACATTTTGTAAACTGTTCAAATAATTGTTGATCCAAATCATTTCTATCAGTTACAACAACAAATGTTGGACTTTTAAGTTCATTTTGAAGTTTTTTAACATAAAATACCATTGATAAACTTTTTCCACTTCCTTGAGTATGCCAAAATACACCTGCTTTACCATCAGCACCAATAGCTTTCAAAGTAGATTGGACAGCTTTATTAACAGCAAAATATTGGTGATAAGCCCCCATAATTTTTATATCATTTTTAGCATCTTTAGAATATACTGTGAAATATCTTAAAATATCTAAAAATCGACTCTTTTCAAAAATTCCATTGAAAAATGTGTTAAAATCTGCATATTTTGTTGTTTCATAACTTCCATCAGTTGATTTCCATTCCATAAATCTATCTTCAGGAGCAGTTATTGTCCCCGCTCGAGATTCTGCCATGTCACTCATAACACAAAAAGCATTATAATAAAATAATGAGGGAATAACATGCATATACTTATGTAACTGATTATATGCTTCAGAAACATCAGTATTGTCCCTTGAGGGAGATTTTAATTCAATTACTACCAATGGCAACCCATTAATAAAAACAACCACATCAGGACGTTTAATTTCCTTTTCTTCTATTGTCCATTGGTTGATGACCGTAAATGTATTGTTTCCAAGATTATTCCAATCGACCAAATTTATTAAAGTTGCCTTATCTTCACCATCTTCCCAATAATTTATAGACACCCCATTTTGTAAATAATCCATAAATTTTTCATTCTTTTCAACAAGAGACCCGATTCCAAAATCCTGAATAAGATTTATTGCATTTTCAATAGCTATTCTACTCTCACCAGAATTAATTGAATATAAATTTTCCAAATCTAATTTAAATAAAGGACTTTTATAATCCCTTTCAATATCTGGGCCATAATAATAATTATAACCCAAATTTTGGAACAATTCGATAATGGATTGTTCATAGGAATCTTCATTATAAATTTTAACCAACTCCATACAATATTACAAGCTCACAACAATATTGCTTTAATAATAACTTTATAACAAGTATTAATTAAATTTAATTAATGAATCATACATATCAAACAAATTTAACACTTATTTTTTGCATTTCACTCACACTATTCTGCATCTTAGAAACATCACCAAACAGCCTTTTATAAGGAATTAATCCAATTTAGATTATCTAAAAGTTAATGGAGAATATACCATGAATGCAAAAGAAAAAACCAAAAGTCATTTTGACAAAACCGCACAGGATTATAACGATTCAAGCGATGGAAAATTTGTGGAAGGAATGTATGATCCCCTTGTAAAAGAGATACAAAAGTCAGAAAGCGGAAGGATACTAGATGTAGGATGCGGAAACGGAAACCTTTTCACATTTCTTCCAGAGGGAAAATATGAACTGTATGGCGTTGACTTTTCCAAAAACATGATTGAGGAAGCGAAAAGAAACTGCAAAACCCAGGCATCATTCAGTGTAGCGGATGCCGAATGCCTCCCATTTGATGATAACACATTTGACATCGTCGTCTGCAATGCATCATTTCACCACTACACCCGTCCGGATGAGGTTTTAAGAGAAATGCGACGTGTTTTAAAACCTGGCGGAAAGCTTCTGATTGGAGATCCATATGTGCCGGGGATTGCAAGACCCCTAATCAATGTGCTCATTAAATTTTCGCAAAAGGGAGATTATCATTTCTATGGATTCAATGAAATGCAGGAACTGTTCCTAAAAAACGAGTTCATTCCGCTTTCATCATTCAAAACCGGAGAACATACCGCCCTGCACATTGCCGGGAAATAAAAACAAATTACAATAAATCTTTTTGAGCCAGATATTTTCCGGTCAAGCTCTTTTCACACTCAATGATATCATCCAAGCTTCCGCTGGCGAGTATTTCACCGGCAGCATAATCTTCATCGATTCCCATGTCAATTATATAGTCCGCATTGGCTATCAAATCCAAATCATGCTCGATTACAACAACAGTAGCGCCTTTGTCTATCAGATGGTCAAACACATCTATAAGAACTTTAATATCAAGTGGATGAAGGCCTATTGTTGGCTCATCAAAGATGAATACCGAATTTTTCTGTGACTTTCCGATTTCAGAGGCCAGCTTGAGCCGCTGCGCCTCACCGCCTGAAAGGCTTGGAGTTGCCTCACCCAAAGTCAGATACCCTAAACCCAAATCAGAAAGCTTTTGAAGCTTAGATGTTACCTTTTTAAGGCCGAACAATTCCTCCAGTGCCTCATCAATCGTTAAGGACATGATATCGGCAAGGGACAAATCGTTGAATCTGGTCTTTTCAATTTCCGGATTGTATCTTGAACCATCACAGTCGGGACAGGTCATTTCAACATCCGGCAGGAACTGCACATCCATCGATACGGTGCCCGTTCCGTTGCATGTCGGACATCTCAACTTTCCGGTGTTATATGAAAAGTCTGCAGTCTTATATTCATCAGACAATTTTGAAAATTCCCTTCTAAGCTCATCAAGGACCTTTGAATAGGTTGCAACAGTGCTTCTCACATTTTTTCCGATTGGAACGCTGTCAATCAGATCTATCTTTTTTATTCCCTCACAGTCAATGTCCCTGATGTCGGCTGAAAGCTCATCATCATTTATTTGTGCCTTAACTGCAGGATAGAGTGCTTCCAAAAGAAGTGTTGTTTTTCCGCTTCCAGACACTCCCGTTACGGCAGTCAATTTACCTTTAGGTATCCTAACATCCATTTGCTTAACGTTATGGATTCGAGCGGTCTTGATGCCAATAGCTCCATTCTCAAAAACCTCGCCTGTTTTATCCCTTATTACAATCTTTTCGGAGTTTTTAAGAAATGGCGCAATTTGTGATGATGAATCGTTCACGATTTCATCCAGGCAACCTTTAGCTATTATGTTTCCGCCATCAGCTCCGGCAGCCGGACCCAATTCAATCATATAATCCGCAATGCTTAAAATCCTGGTGTCATGGTCCACCAAAACAATTGAATTCCCGTCTTCCACCAATCTTTTGATGACATTTATCAACCCGTCGACATTATTCGGGTGAAGGCCGATGGACGGCTCGTCCAAAACATACAGCACGCCTGTTGTGCGGCTTCTCAATGTCCTTGCTATCTGCACCCTCTGCAGTTCTCCGGTTGACAGCGTGTTTGCAGGCCGGTCAAGTGAAATGTATCCCAATCCCAAATCAAGCAATATTTTGGCATTGTCGAGAAATTCCTCGATTATCTCCTCGGCCATTTGCCTAACATCACCCGGCAGTTCACTTACAACATGCCTGACCCATACAACCAAATCATTTAAATTCATTTTGCATGCGTCATCAAGGCCGATTCCTCCAAGCAAGGTTTCACGGGCCTTATGGTTTAGCCTGGTGCCTTCACAATCACTGCAGACATTAGTGGTTAAAAATTTATTGATTTTTGTAAGGCCCTTTTCTGTCTTTGCATTTTTCAGGGCCTCCTCAATTGCACGATGGGCATTCCTATACTCCGCATTCAGCTCAAAGAGCTTGCCGTTTTTAGATGGGATGTTGATGTACTTTTTAACCTGGGGACCATTATAAACAATATCCTTTTCATCTTCAGTCAAATCCCTGAATGGAACGTCGACGCGCACTCCAAGTTCGCCTGCAACATGATACATCCATGAAATACCAAACTGATTCCATGCGGCAACCGCCCCTTCCTCCAGCGTTTTTGTGTCATCCGGAACCAGTTCTGCCGTATCAACTTCACGAACGAAACCTGTTCCGCTGCAGGTGGGACATGCCCCATCGGAATTGAAGGCATATTCCTCAGCGCCCAGGCCGTAAAATTCCTCACCGCATTCCGGACATCTTATCGGCAGTTCACGGGCAACATTCAAAGTCGCCTCCTGCATATGGCCGTTAGGGCAAAAGTAGTTTCCGCATCTTGAATACAATAATCTCAGGGAGTTCAGAAGTTCGGTCGAGGTTCCGAAAGTGGACCTTATGTTTGGAACGTTTGGCCTTTGATGCAGCGCCAAAGCTGCGGGAACATACTGAATCATGTCAACCTGCGCCTTTTGCGACTGTGAAATCCTTCTTCGGGTATAGGTTGACAGGGCATCCAAATATCTGCGTGAACCCTCAGAGTACAAGACGCCAAGTGCAAGGGAAGACTTGCCGCTTCCCGAAACCCCGCTTATGGCTACAATCTTTCCAAGAGGAATGTCAACATCAATATTTTTAAGGTTGTGGACTCTTGCTCCGCGAATGATTATCATATCCCTGTACATGTTATACTATTAGAACATCAAAAGTAATATACATTTAATCTCTTCAATGAAAAAATAATATTTTAATATATTAACAACAAATCTAAATTCATGGAAGAATATGGGCAATGGGATTCGACCCTAACGTTTATTTTCGCCATGATTGGCGTTGCAATAGGCCTTGGAAACATATGGAGATTCAGCTATATCGTATACTCCAATGGAGGAGGGGCTTTTTTCATCCCTTACTTTTTTGCAATAGCAATTATGGGAATCCCGTTTTTGATTCTTGAATACGGCATCGGATTTTCATTCAAAAGGTCGTTTACCGAGATATTCAAGTCGATCAACCCCAAATTTGAATATATTTCATGGATACTGATTTTTTCAATTGCAATAGTGCTGATATATTATATGGTAATCATCAGCTGGGATCTGTTTTACCTGGTTAAAAGCATTACATTCGGCTGGGGAAGCGATACTGCAGCGTACTTTGTGCAAAACGTTGGAGGCAGCGAAAATCTCGCCAACATTGGAAATTTCTTCATCCCTATAGGAGCTGGAGTGATTGTTTCATGGTTCATCTTATGGTTCATATCCCACAGAAGCATCGATAAGGGAATCGGGCTTGCTTCAAAGATACTGATACCTGCAGTATTCGTCATGATGGCAATCATTGTCATTTACGCACTGACACTGCCCGGAGCAAGCATCGGAATTGATGCGTTAATACATCCGAATTGGAATCTACTTTCAGACATTAACCTGTGGATTGTGGCATTTTCACAGATAATCTTCTCGCTTGGAATTGGCGAAGCGCTGGCGCTGACATATGCCACCTACCTGTCGGACAACAAGGGCCTGACCGACAACGTATTCTTTGTTGTTTTATCAAACTCAAGCTTTGAAATCTTTACGGCATTTGGAGTCTTTTCAATTCTCGGATATATGTCAGCGACATCAGGAACACCTCTGGTGCAATTGGTCAGTGAGGGCACTGGGCTGATATTTGTCGTATTTCCAAAAATATTCAGTTTAATGGGAGTCATAGGACACATTTTAGCTCCATTGTTCTTTTTGGCAGTGCTTTTTGCTGGAATAAGTTCCGCCTTTGCATTTTTCGAACCGATAATAGGCTCAATCTCATCAAAATCAAATATGAGCCGTAAAAAGCTGGTGACAATATTGAGCGTCATAGGATGCCTATGCTCACTTGCATTCACATGCGGAATAAGCAGCTACCTCGTTGGAATCGTTGACGGATTTGTGAACAAATTCGGAATATTGCTTTTGATTGCAATCCAATGTGTAGTGTTCGGATGGTATTATGGCGCTGAAAAGGTCATTCCTGTCTTAAACGAAAAGTCAAGAATCAAGATCGGCACCATCTGGACAGCAATAATCAAATACATTCTGCCGATATTTTTGATAATAATATGGGTGATTGGAATAGCTGACCTGTTCATGAACGTCGGCCAGTTTGAACTGATGGTGGATATTGGGATTATCGTCATAGTTCTGGCATTATCCGCAATATTCTACAAAATGAAATCAAAAGAAAGTATAGTTTAAAAAAAAAATAGAAAAAAGAGATTATAATAACTCTTTTCTTAAATCAATAGTGTCCTTCAAGTCAGGACCTGTTGAAATTATGGTTACCGGCACGCCGGTTTCGGTTTCTATATTGTCAATGAAAGCCTTGGTTTCAGCGGACAGTTCACTGTAGTCCTGTACACGTGCACAGTCAAACAACCTGTCAACACAGGTCAATGCAATTTGGGTTGCACCGTTGATTCTGCAGGATTCCTTTGCAAGTTCCATGTCAAAGTGACCGATTCTTCTGCGTCTTCCGGTTACAACACCGTATTCTTCAAGGCCTTTGCTTTCAGCTTCCTCCTGTGTCATTTCAGTTGGGAAAGGTCCTTCACCGACACGGGAAATGTATGCCTTGAACACGTTTATGACTTCATCCACCTTAGTTGGTCCAACACCGACATCAGCTGCAAATGTTGAAGCAGTTGTGTCCTTACTGGTCACATATGGGTATGATCCGTAGTAGAGGGACAAGGCAAAACCTTGTGATCCTTCAATGAATACCTCTTCACCATTGTCAATGGCCTCGTTGATTTCAAGGGACACGTCAGTGATATAATCCTCAAGTTCAGGAGTGTCTTTTGCAAGACCTATTGTTCTCATTACACGGTCTGAATTTGCTGGTCCGCATCCTGAACCGGTACTTCCGATTTTTTTAGCCAGATGTTCTGATTTTTTATCCCTATCCAGATGGTCTTCAGTAATTATTGCGCATCTAGGGTCAACGCACATCCTCTCTTTAACATTATATTTTTTCAAGTCTTCGAATTCTTTATATAATACGTCAGGGTTCACTAGAACTCCTGCACCAATCATAAGTTTTGCATCGGTGTGTACAAATCCTGATGGAGTCAGTCTCAAACCATATTTCTCTCCATTGAATTCAACGGAGTGGCCGGCATTTGGTCCAACGCCTGCACGGGCTATAATGTCAGGTTTGTCATTGTCACAAAGGTAAGTGATACATTTTCCTTTACCTTCGTCACCCCATGCTCCACCAACTAAAATACTACAAGTCATTTAATAACTCCTTAAAAGTTAATAGGTAAGAAAATTATAGAAAATTTCCGTAACACTAATATTATGTTAATTCTCTATAAAAAACTTTTCCAATTACATTCAAAATAAATTCATATAATATAAATATAATATCAAAGATAATATTATTCATATAATTTATAAACTCAAGGTAATTTTCATGCATGTTGAAAGACAATACAGAGAACTAGAAAAAATAGAAGAAATACGGGTTTATAACATTGACAGAGACAAGGTATTTCATCCATCAAAGCCGGTGAAAAAGCTTGACAATGTTCGTTTCAGCAATGTTATGAAGCACGTCCCTTCAGACATCAATGTATTTCAGCCCATGGATGACGGCGATTTTTTAGTTGAGAGAATCGGCTGGAATCTGCTTGAAAGACTGAATCTGAAATTGGAGGATGTTGAAGGTAGGAGATTCAGTGAAGCTTCCCCGTTTTACTGTGACATCTTTAAAGATATCTTTAATGAAGTCCTTGAAACCGGAGAAACAAAAGTGATGAGAATATTTTATTATATCAGCGATAAGATCGTTACACTTGCCAATATCCACATACTTTCTGATGAAGGTAAGATTTATGTCGTTTCCGATTTGACCAAGGCTGAAAATATAATCAAAAGCGTTGAAGAGCAGAAAAAGGAAGATGACGAAAACAAGGCTACTTTAATCGAATATTTCTCACAGACAGGAAGCTTTTACAAAGCACATGACGAATACACATGGACTCCGGGAATATATAATATTATAAATCGTACTAAAGAGACAAGCGATGCATTCTATAATATTATATTTGATCTGGTAATTCCGGAAGACAAGCCTCTGGTGGAGGAATTGCTGGGAACCATGAGCCCCGAAACCGACACTTACGAAAATATCATTCGTATTAAAACACCTGGGGGACACATCAAATATCTGGACACATATCTTTACTCAAAATTCGATGAAAACGGTGAAGAGATAAGCAGTTATGGACTGTTTAAAGACATAAGCATCGATTCCCACAAACACCTGACAAGACCTGTGGACTTCATGCTGAACGGATTCAACCACAATTCAAAGTTATCCCTGCTTGTGGAGCCTCTAAGCAAAAGATACGAATTCAGTGAAGGATTCTACAAGATGGTTGAAATTCCAAAAAGCGAATATATCCACAATGAATCAATCCTAAACAATATCGTCGAAGAGGACGTCAGAAGAGAACTTGAGAAATTGATTGCCGGAGACATTACTGAAGTCAATAAGGTGCTGACATACAAAGTCAAAGGAGACAAAGAGAAAACTAAGGTATGCGAATTGTTTATCGAACGATTCAAATATGGTAACAAAGACCACAGTATCGGATTTTTAACAGACATCACACTTTCACGTAAAAAGCAACAGGAATTGATAAAATCAAATGCGACTAAAAATATACTAATCAAAGAAGTGCATCACAGGGTTAAAAATAACCTGCAGGTACTGAACAGTTTCTTAAACCTTGAGAAAAGAGCATATGGTGACAATCCAAACCGTATACTGGACAACATGCAGGCACGTTTATCATCTTTGGCTTTACTTCATGAAAAAACTTATAATACCGATGATTTCATCAACATCAACCTTGAAGACTATATGAAAGACCAGGATTCAACACTGCACATGCTATTTGGAGCAAAGAACATAAACTTCACTTCAGATGTTGACCCAAGAATCCATTTGTCAATGGATGTAATTACCCCATTGCTGCTCATTGTTGACGAACTGACCATGAATGCAATCAAACATGCATTCCCCGATCCGGATATGCCCAATAAAACCATATCAAAAAAGATTGAGTTTATTGATGACCATATCTGTGAACTGATATTGAAGGATAACGGAGTGGGACTGAAAGACCCTGACGCCTTAGTAAACCATAATTTGGGTTGGGAAATAATTAACAATCTAACCAGACAGATTAACGGAAAACTTGAACTTTTAGACTGTGAAGTTGGAACCGGATTTAGAATAATTTTCCCAGTCAACTTCGAACATACCATTGACAAACACAAAGAATGGGAGGAGGACAAATGAGAATTGAAAAAACATATAGGCAGTTAGAGGATACTGAAGAAGTTCACATCTATGATATCACAGAAGAAGAACTTTACAGACAAGTTCCTCAGGAATACGATATGTTTTATACGCCTTTTGAAAAAACATTGAATTATCTCAGTAACGACTTGGATATATTCGTGCCTATTGATGAAGGTAATGATTTCATTATCCACAGATTAGGTCTGAGTGCTCTTACAAGAGGCAAAATTAAACAAAGTGATGTTGCAGGACGTTTACTCAGTAAAACATCACCCGGTTTTTATCAGGTTTTAAAAGAACCCCTAAAAGAGGTTTATGAAACTCATGAAACGAAAAATATGAGATTCTATTATCATTTCAACGAGAAACTGGCAAGATTTTCTAATGTCAAGGTTGTTTATGATATGGAAAAAATCATACTGGTTTCCGACCACCGGGACAACAGAGGAACCAGCCTGACCGTTAGCGATGACGGGAAATACGATGAAAAAGCCAATTTGATTGAATACTTCTCACAAACAGGAAGCTATTACAAAATAAATGACAGATACTCCTGGACACAGGGAATATACAATATCATTAACCGTGCCCGTGAACCGAACGACGAATACTATAATATCATCTTTGATCTGGTCATCCCAGAGGATAGGCCACTAATCGACAAACTGTTAAAGGAACTGGACCGTGGAAGAGTCAACTATGAAACAATAATAAGAATAAGGACTGATGACGGCATATTGAAATATATAGAAGCCAATCTTTACTCAAAATTCGATGAAGACGGACAGTTATTGAGCCGTTACGGTTTATTCAAAGATGTCAGCACAGATTCTACCCGCAAGATGACAAGGCCTGTTGACTTTTTACTTAAAGGTTTTAAAAACAGCAAAAAATTGGCATTGCTAATTGATCCTTTAAGCGTAAAACATTATGAGTTTTCAGAAGGATTCTACAACCTTGTTGAAGAGAATCCCGAAACATACCATCATTCCCGCAAAATTATCGAAAATATTGTTGAGGAATCAATCCAATGCAAAATCAAAGAATTGGTCAAAGGAGAAAGGGATGAGCTCAGCGAAAGAGTTACCTATAATGTGCATGGTGATGAAAACCACCAGAAAATCGCTGAAATTTATCTTGAAAGGTTTGAGTTCGGTGAAACCACCCACAGTATCGGGTTTATAACTGATGTTACCGAAGACCGTAAGAAACAACAAGAGCTTATGGAAGCAAATGAACATCAGACAATTCTGATTAAGGAAGTTCACCACAGGGTCAAAAACAACCTGCAGGTACTCAACAGTTTCCTGAACCTTGAGAAAAGAGCTTATAAAAATAAGCCGAACATAATCATTGACCATATGCAATCAAGACTATCCTCACTGGCCATTCTTCACGAAAAAACATACAATACAACAGATTTCAAAAATATCAACCTGAAAGAATACATTGTTGACCAAGACGGCCAGCTAAGAAGTTTGATTGGTCTGAGAGATGGAATTGAATTCGAATCTGAAGTTGATGAAGACTTAAACCTGTCCATCGAGGTAATTACACCATTACTATTGGTTATTGACGAGCTAACCATGAATGCAATAAAACATGCATTCCCTGACAAATCCGCCCCTAACAAAAAGATAACCAAGAAAATTACAAAATTGGACAATGAAACCGCCGAATTGATACTTCGGGACAATGGAGTTGGAATTGAAGACCCAAGCGCAATAACTAAAAACTTAGGATGTGAAATCATCAAGAACCTGACAAAACAGCTCGACGGAAAAATCGAACTATTCCAACATGAAAACGGAACCGGGTACAGATTAACATTCCCGATTACTATGGAGCATACAATTGAAGGATGATTGTTTTAATCATATAAAACAAATTAAACTAAATATTTAAATAAAATAAACACAAAAAATAGAAAATGTTAAATGGGAAGGTATAATATGAATGAAAGAATATTAATAGTAGAAGATGAAGCTATTACCGCATTAGATTTAAAATACAGTTTAGAAGAATTAGGTTACGAAATTGTTGATACAGTTGATACTGGACAAGATGCAATTGATACAGCTGCAGAAAAAACTCCTGATGTCGTTCTAATGGATATTAAATTAAAAGGAGACATGGAAGGTATTGAAGCAGCAGAAGTGATCTCCGAATGGCATATTCCAATCATATACTTGACCGCAAACACAGATACAGATACATTTGAAAAATCAAACGTCAAGGGGTCATACGGATTCGTTTCGAAGCCATATGACATTAACAAATTAGACAAAACTCTCAAAATAACAATCAACAGAGCAAAATTGGAAGAAAAAAAATTAAATGATGCCAGCGGTTTTACAGAATAATCCGATTTAAATGACCGAATTAGAATTAATTAGTGGAAAACCGAAAATTTTTGCTATTAGCTCTGATGAAGAATCATTGTCTTTACTGAAGGAATTTGTTGAAGATTATGATTATGAATATTCCGGAAGTGCATTTGTAAAGGAAGATGTTTTTGATAAACTTGATAAAATATCTCCCAACCTCATTTTTTTAGACACAGAAGTTGAAAATATTGATTTAGAGGAATTAGCTGGAGATTTAGAGCTTTTTAATGTGCCAATCATACTTATAGTTGGAGCACTTTTTGATGAGACAATCGATAGATTGTTAACCAAAAACCCTTACGGATTTCTACTCAAGCCATTAGAAGACGGTGAAGTGCAAAGATCAATGGCAGTTGCTATCAAAAAGCATGAGCAGAACATAATTAATGTTAAAACTGCCCAAGCAAAAATTAAAGAGAAAAGTACAGAGCTCGTTATTGAAAAATCAGACTCAAGCTTTCTTTTGATATTGTGCATTGCACTAATCATAATGGCAATTCTAACCAGAAATGCAACATGGCTTCAATGGGTGCTTTTAATACCATCACTCACAATGCTGCTCAATTCAATAATCAGTATTAGAAAAATGAAGCCTATTGTTCCCTATGAAGAGGAAGACCTGCCATTCATAAGCATTTTCATACCGGCACACAATGAGGAAAACACCATCGAAGCGACCGTTAAAAGCGTCTGCCAAAGCGAATATTATAAAAATGAAGAACCTAACTTTGAAGTTATCGTTATTAATGACGGATCCACAGACCGCACCGGCGAGATATTGGCAGAAATAAAAAAGGACCTGCCACAGCTTAAAATTGTTACAAGACACCCTCCAAGGTCTGGAAAGGGTAAGGGTTTCGTTTTAAATGATGCCTTAACACTATCTCAAGGAGAGATAATAGGAGTATTTGATGCCGATACCCAGATTAAAACTGATTATCTAATGACAATCGTGCAATATCTTAACGGAGACATTGATGGAGTGCAGTCAAGGGTTAAAATGTTTAATCGTGACGAAAACTATCTTGCCCGTATGCAGCATTTGGAATTTGCAAGCTTCGGAAATACATTGATTGCTAAGGACAACCTTGGAAGTACCGGATTTTTAGGAGGTAATGGGCAATTCGTTAAAAAGGACGCAATCATCGATTGTGGAAGATGGGACGGATTTGCGGTTACTGAAGACTTGAACCTGGCCATAAAAATTATACTTCAGGGCGGAAAAATACGCTATTGCGGAGAATGTGCAGTCTATCAGGAAGCAGTAACTGATTGGAGTGCATTTTTCAGACAAAGGGTAAGATGGGCAATAGGTAACTTTGAGACACTTTTCGTTTACTTCCCTCAAATTCTAAGAGCAAAGATATCCCTTCTGAAGAAATTCAATATTCTAGAACACATTTCATTCTACAGCTTTAACCTGTTAATCTTTTTCGGATTTGTGGTTACAATCATCAATGCAATATCATGGTTTATTTTCCACAGCCCAACAATAATCAGAATGGAAGCCCCATTCGTAGTCGGATTCCTATCAGTCATCGCATTTTTCCCAGGCATAATTCTTGCCCTTTCAAGAGACAAACCTACAATTCAGGAATTGATTAAAGATATCATAAAATATTACATTTATTGTTTCCATTTAATCCCGTTGTTTTTCATGACAATGAAAACAATGATGACAAGAAAAGAGCGCAGATGGTCTAAAACCGAACATAAAGGAGGTAAAAAATGAGGAATCAGGAAAAATTAATAGGACTGCTAATTATAATCCTCATAATTTTTATTGCATCAAACATTAATGGGATTAATAGCTTTTTAAGTGGCACCACCGATAAAACAATAGAATTCGGACACAGCGCAAGCGTTGTTCCTCAAGCATGGAATACAACCAAAGAGTTGAACCAGACAAACATGTCCAAAACTCCAGATGCAATTACCAACGAGTATGTTTATATTGACCATTGGGACGACTGGCCCGAAGACCACATAACCTCGATTTCGGAAGCCAAATTCAGAGCCCTGGAAGATGGAGGTTACAAAGTTCTGAAAAATGAGTACTCAACACTTAGTGGAGTTCCGGTATCCAAGCAGTATTTCTCCAATCCTTCAAGAGACAATAATCAAGTCTGGAGTCATGTTGGAGTCAGCTATGTATTCCCTAAAGAAGATACCAACTATGCAATACAGGTACATTACTTTACAAGCCATGACTACAACAATACAACATTTTTAAGGGAAGTTGATGACCGTATTGAAGATGATATGGCAAACATCCATAACAAGAATTTCAACGGATTCATCTCAGCAGCCAACCACACATACCAAATCGTTTCAGGATGGTTTTAAATTAAAATAATGATGGATAATTTTAATAGCTGGTTAAAAAAAGTTATTTAAAATATCTATCAAATCCATATTTTTAATAGATATTGCAAAAAACATATGAAATTATTTTTTAGTGTATATCAACGGATGATTTTCACACATCGGGTCCTTTATGATGTTTCTTTTCAAATGATAATTTAAAAAGTAAAGCATCCATTCATTGGAAAGCTCCCTCAGTGACACGTCGTCAAGCCTTTCGAATGGAGTGAAGAAATCCATCTGGTTTCCGCCAACGGCAAATCCGACATCCTTTGTGTCAACCAGCATGAAAAAATCATTGCGTATATTGTGAATGCTGAAGTCTTCAACGCTGGAAATTGATTTTTCACTTTTAAAGTTATAGAAAAAAGTATTCAGATATTCAAAGTCAATGAATTTGATTTCCTTGATGTCAAAAGATATCTCCTGACTGAGCAGCTGTTTTTTATAGTCATATTTTGACATGAAATCAACATCCCATATGTTATTGTAAAAAACGGTGAAAAATGAATCTTCAGCAAAACGAACTGTAAGGGACATTTCCTCATTTGACTTGGGATTTCCCAGTTCAACATCCTTAAATTCAAGATATATCGAATCCTGAGATATTTCTACTGAAGTCACTTTACCTGAATTGATCATTACCTCACGAATTAATTTTAAAGATCTCGTATTCATTCTAACACCTGACTTTTAACAAAAACATCATATGCCCCTTCAATTTCATATTCCTTTTCGCTGTCATATGACTTATCCCACTTAAATGGATTAATCTCAATTTGGTTGTTAACAGTTTCATCCCAATCAATAGTGAAATTTTCCTCTTTTAAACATTCAGATACAACTTTTCCAATTTCCAATGCCTTATTCTCATCGTTTTCAAAGTCTCCGAAGGTGATTTTCAAATACCCGTCGAAAACACAATATTCCACATCTTCAAAGGTGTAAAAGCAAAAACCTTGAGGGGCAAACTTGTTATTTAACAGATGAACCTGCAATTCAAATGCATCAGACACCCCTTCCTTGATGTCAAAGCCGCAATTGTGAATGGCTACAATGCCGGATTGTGCAATCCTTGAAAATGCATTTTCAAGTCTTGAAAAGTTCTCGTTGGAAGAGTCAGCCAAAGAAATATTGAAATCAGAAAAATCAATTTCCTCGTCAATAAATTGCTCTTCCAATATCTCTATGATTTCATCAACACTGAAAAATCCTGATTTAGTAAGCAAATCTACCATATATTCAATTTCTTCAGCCAAATCAGAATCCATATCCTCACCTTTCATCATCACCAAATATTAAAAGACGAGTTATATTTCCCCTTTCAGTATATCCTGCCATCACACGTGCTTCACCTATTTTTGCAAGTGCAAAATCATCATGTGGCTTAAATCCATAACCTTTGAGTTTGGTATAGGACTCAAAAGCGATTTTTGGATAAATGTTGAAATTCTTTTGGAAAGTGTAAAATGTGTCCCTGAATTTTTTAGCGGAATCATTTTCCTTGATTAAATCTGATGTGATGCCTACAAAAATATCCAAACCATCTTCTGAAACAGCATAATATGCATCCATTGCCAAAATGGAACTTGTAGTCATTGCCAAAGTATGACAATCGTCATAGGTAGCATTCAATAATGGAGTAGCAAATTCTGGAATTCCAAATTCCTCTCCAATGGATTTGATTTGCAAAGCGGATTTGATTAGCTTTTCGCCGAATATGTCCTCATTGTCCCATGCCCATGACCACTGTTTGGAATCCTGCATGAAAAATCCTAAAATTTGGACTTGAAAAGTAACATCCCCAAAGGAAAGCTGTCCTTTTTCAATATCCAAATCTCCAACTTCTTCACCAATTAATTCTGATAGGTTTTCTTGTTTATCAAGTGCCAGTGCACCATATTTAGATAAAAGTATTTTAAATGAATCTCCCTCTTCAATTGTAACCGGTTTTTCTATTGTTTTCAATTATAACACCTAAAATTCTAATTTTGAAATTCTATCCATAGCTTCGATAGTGTTTTCCAAAGTATTGAATGCGGTGAGTCTTAAATATCCTTCACCACTTGGACCGAATCCTGAACCTGGAGTTCCAATAACATTTGCCTCATTCAACAATATGTCAAAGAAATCCCATGAATCCATGTCGTTTGGAGTTTTAACCCAAATGTATGGAGAGCTTACACCACCATAGACTTCAAGGCCAATATCAGTTAAGCTTTTACGGATGATTTTAGCATTTTCCATATAGTAGTCAATGACTTCTCTAATTTGCTTTTGACCTTCAGCGGAGTAGGTCGCTTCAGCAGCTCTTTGAACAGGATATGATGCACCGTTAAACTTGGTGGTTTGTCTTCTATTCCATAAAGGATTAATTTCAACTTCCTCACCATCAGCGGTGTATCCTTTCAATTCCTTAGGAACAACAGTGTATGCGCAACGGGTTCCGGTAAATCCTGCAGTTTTTGAAAAGCTTCTGAATTCAATTGCGACTTCCTTTGCACCATCAATTTCATAAATACTGTGAGGAACATCATCTTCACTGATGAATGCCTCGTAAGCAGAATCGAATAGGATGATTGCCTTATTTTCTTTTGCATAATCAACAAATACTTTTAACTGATCTTTGGTTAATGTTGTACCTGTAGGATTATTTGGGAAACATAAATAAATTATGTCAACAGGTTCTTCAGGCAATTCAGGAATGAATCCGTTTTCGGCATTGGCCTTAAGATAAGTCAAACCTTCGTACATGCCGTCGTCACCCATTTCACCGGTTCTTCCTGCCATTACGTTAGTGTCCACATAAACGGTGTATACAGGATCGGTTACTGCAATCTTATTGTCAATGCCAAAGATTTCCTGAATGTTACCTGTATCACATTTGGCACCGTCGCTGATGAACACTTCTGAGGTATCCAATGAAATGCCGTATTTTTCATAATCATTCTTAACAATTGCTTCAGCTAAGAATCCATAACCTTGTTCCGGACCGTATCCCATGAAGGTTTCACCGTCGGCCATTTCATCAACCGCATTTCTAAATGCATCTACAACTGCTGGGACTAATGGTTTTGTAACATCTCCGATACCCATTTTAATTACGTTAGCATCAGGATTATTTTTTATAAATTCTTGTTCTCTTCTAGCCACCTCAACGAAAAGATAGCTGCTTTTTAATTTAAGATAGTTTTCATTAATTTTAACAACCATGATTAATCCTCAAAATATATTAATCTAATTTATATTAGATTTTTGAAATATATAAAATGAATGATTAGAAAAATTTGGAGTTTAAATGTGAAAGAAAAAATGATTAATGCATTTATGAAAATATTTAAATTAAGGAATATAACATAATTATATATAGACTAAATAAGGGTTGGGAAATATGAGTATAATAACTATTTTAATTTGGATAACTATTGCAATAATCGCCGCAATAGCTATCATAGTCGTTAAACTACATTATAGAGGCGATCAATTAGAGCATGAAGAAGGATCAATACTGCCAGACGGCAAAAGCATAAATGAATCATTAAGCATTGGAAAAAATAAGGATAATGCCCAAAAAAATAATTCTTCCAAAAATTCTCCTCGTAGTTTATCTCCAAGATCACCTAAAGAACATAACCGAAACTTATTTAGCAGAAGTGCCGAAACAAAAAGCAATGATGATACATACATTGTTCCTGAAGTTGAAACAAACAATGTAAAAAGTTATGAATACGAATCTCAAAATCAGGTACTTATTAATTATGATAATAATGTTAAAAAATTTCAAGAACCAATTAAACAAAGCCAGATGGATATTATGACTCAAAATAACAAAGATACTAGTGAATTGAAAGATTTATTTACTATTGATGAATTGATTAAGGAATCTAAAAGGAAAGATAGTGAAAGGGAAAAAGAATCACAAACAATTAGAAAAGATGAGGATGATGCAGAATTGAACGAAATCAAGGAAAGCATCAAAAACAAAACACAGAAACCTCTAATCGAAGAAGTCATCGCAGAAGACAAAGACAAAACCAAAACACAAGAACCTCTAATCGAAGAGGCCATCGCCGAAGACAAAGACGAAAAAGTCATTGAGGAACCTGCTGAAATCAAAACACAAGAACCTCTAATCGAAGAGGCCATCGCCGAAGACAAAGATGAAAAAGTCATTGAGGAACCTGCTGAAATCAAAACACAAGAACCTCTAATCGAAGAAGTCATCGCCGATGATAAAGATGAAAAAGTCATTGAGGAACCTGCTGAAATCAAAACACCTTCACTTGCTTCACAAAAAGATATTGATGAAGCGATAACCACAGCATCACAGGAAAGTGAAAAAGAAGTGGAAAGCATTTCCGAAGACGACAATATCACTGATACTTTGTTAAAGCAAGAGGAAATAGCAGAACCTGCTTTAAAAACCCCAAGCAAAGTTGAAAAGACTGAAAACGATCCAATGGACTTGGATTACAGAAAAGATTTGGACAAGGTTAAAAATAAGATCACCAGTTCCAAATTATTTAAAGAAGTCAAAGACAAATTGAATTCTGAACCGGAAGAAATTCCACTGCCTAAAGATGACGTTCTCCAGGAAGAATTCATAAGAAACGTGAGTGAATATGATGAATACGAACCGATTATCAACGAAACTTATATGGACATCGATGACGGCACATATGAGGATTACCATAGTCAAAAAATAAGGCAGGAAAATACCAAACGTGTCTTTAAAACAGCTCAAAATTCATCAAAAGCGGAAGTATCCCAACCGGCAGTAAGTGAAATAAAAAGCAAGCCTGAAAGGGACAACGTGAAAATCACCATAAACAACACTGAACTCGTACTCAAAAAAGGAGACGAAATCATCTACAACCACGATGGCGAGACCTATTCCAGCCAGGTTTATGCAATAACAGGTGATGATATCTCAGTTAGGTACAGAGGTAAAAACATTAAAATTAAAACAAGTGATGTTAAAAAGATATATTAATTATATCTTTTTTACAACTATTTTTCTTCGTGATTTATTCTATATTGACCATTTTCAACTATATATTTTGGAACGCTAATTTTTAAGGAACGGATAATGTTTAAATAGAAATCATCCAGTTCCCTGTCAGCATATGGATATGTAAATTCAAATACATAGAGATTGTCATCTTCAACATATAGAAATTCGTTTCTGCGAATCTGATTTTCACCGTCTGAAAATGATGAAACGACCATGTAATAAAGATTGTCATTGATAGGAATGAAATCAGAAGTTATAAGATCAATCCTGTCGTTACTTTCCAGATTCTTTTCAATGCCGTCCATTATTTCCGGAAGTCCGGATAATGTAGGTGTTGTCATGAACTTGATGGACATTGGAATTTTAGTGTTTACCAAATACAATTCGGTGAATTCATCCTTTGGCTGGATCTGGTCAAAATCCTCAGGCATCAGAAGTGTTGAAAATCCATTTGTAAACATTGTCATGAAAATCACCTATTTGTGTGCAAAGTAGAAAATCAGCTCATCATCGGCAATTTCATCAAGCCTTGCAAATCCTACCCTTTCAAACTGCACGATGTCTCCAACTTCCAGATTTTTAAGTGCAGCTTCTCCAAGACCTGTCTTGACTGATGCATCATCCATGACAATTTTGACGTCAACATTATCCTCAAGGGGAACCCATTGGATGATTCTTGCCTTAACCGCCCTTGCATCCTCAAAGGAATCTGAATGATATTTAATATCATCACCTGCGATTTCAACATTGACGGCATCCATCAGCCTGAATATTCCATCTTTGATGTCTGATTTTGCAATATAAACCTCACCGTCAAACGGCAGGACCCTGTTGCCCCTCTCCATGTGGTCTGCATGCAACGGCCTTTCAATATCAACTTTGCCGCCACTGTAGCCCTCAACGGTTACCTTTTGAGGGTCTTCACAGAAGAAATACCTGTTTGCAATAGGTTCCAAAAAGTTACGGTTCTGGCCGTAGATTTTCTTCCAGCTGATTGCAGAATCCGCCATCTTGACACCAATCTCAATGATTAGGTCATAGATTGTTTTGGCCTGAATTCCTCTTCTTGCAATTGCCCTCAGGGTACCTAATCTTGGATCATCCCATCCGCTGTAGGTTCCGTCTTCAATGCCCTGCTTGGCCTTTGAGGTACTGAGCGCAATGTCCTCCATCTTCAGCCTGCCGTAATGGATGTATTCCGGAACATCCCATCCCATATGGTCATAAAGGTACTTCTGCTTTTCGGTGTTTGCCAGGTGGTCCTTTCCCCTGAGCACATGAGTAAGTCCCATCAGATGGTCATCAACGGACACTGAAAAGTTCATCATAGGATATATTCTGTATTTGGTGCCTAAACGAGGATGCTCTGCATCTTCCAGTCTCATTGCAACCCAGTCACGGATTGCAGGATTTTTGTGATTGATGTCGGTTTTGACTCTCAATACTGCCTCGCCGGCTTTCATTGTGTCGAATTTTTCCCACAGCTCCAGGTTCTCTTCAACGGAGTTGTCCCTGCATGGGCAAGACTTGCAGCTGTCCTTGAGCTCCTTGAATGTTGCACCGTCACAGGTACACATGTAGGCAGCGCCCTTTTCAATCAGCTGGCGGGCAATGTCATAATAAATCTCAAACCTGTCGGACTGATAGATTATTTCATCAGCCTTGACCCCCAGCCATTCCAGGTCTTCGGGAATCATTTCATAAGCAGGCTCATAGACCCTTTTAGGATCTGTATCCTCTATCCTTAAGATTAATTTGCCGTTGTGCCTTTTGACATATTCCGCATTTGGAACTGCGGCACGGGAGTGTCCGATATGCAGCGGTCCGCTAGGATTTGGAGCGAATCTTAAAACAACGTTTTCATGTGTTCCTGGAAGCTCCTGCAATCCGGTCTCCTTTGCCTTAGGCTTTTTGGTTTCTACTTCAACGCCTAATTTTTCCATTTCGCTTGCTTGCTCTTCAGGAGATAATGCGTTTACCTGTGCCACAATCTTACCGGACATTGGGCCAATTTCTTTTGCCCTGCTTCTAAGTTCAGGTTCGTTTGACATGATTGAACCCATTACGGCACCGGGATTTGCAGATCCCTTATGCTTAGCCGCATTGAGTAAAGCATGCTTGTAGATAATCTTTTCTAAATCATTCATTTAATCATCACAATTTTAATAATTTTATTTAAAAATAAGTATTATTATTTATCTAATTGAATATATATAAACATTAAGAAAAGATAGAGGCATGCTAAAATGAGGCTTGGAAAAACTAATCTTGAAGTAAATAAAAATGGATTTGGGGCACTTCCAATCCAGAGATGCACAATGGAGGAGTCAATAGAAATTCTGCAGACAGCATATGAAAATGGAATAAATTTTTATGATACCGCACATTTCTATACTGACAGCGAAGAAAAGATCGGACGTGCTTTAAGTGATGTCCGCGAAGACATTTTCCTTGCAAGCAAAAGCGGTGCTGAAAGCGTTGAGGATTTTTGGAGCGATTTGGAGACTTCTTTAAAAAGCATGAAAACCGATTATCTTGATTTGCATCAATTCCACAACATTTCATTCTGCCCAAAGGAGGATGACGACTTATATAAAGCCATGCTTGAAGCAAAAGACAACGGCATGATAAAACACATTGGAATAACAACACATAAGATTACTTTTGCTCATGAAGCTCTTGACAGCGGATTATATGAAACCCTGCAATACCCGTTTTCCTATTTGAGCGGCAAGGAGGAACTGGAACTGGTGGAGAAATGTAAAAAGTTAGATGTAGGATTCATTGCAATGAAGGCAATGGGCGGAGGATTGATTAAAAATTCCAAAGCAAGTTACGCTTACATAAACCAATTTGACAATGTATTGCCTATTTGGGGAATTCAAAAGCTTTCAGAACTTGAAGAATTCCTGTCTTATGATGAGAATACCGTTCTGGACGATGATTTAAGGGCAATCATAGAAAAGGACAAGAAAGAACTTGGGGAAAACTTCTGCAGAGGCTGCGGTTACTGCATGCCTTGCCCTGAAGAGATAAACATCAGCCTATGTGCAAGGATGTCATTATGGATCAGGCGTTTCCCGACAGAGCCCAACATGGATGAGAGAACCCAGGAAATAATGAAAAAGACCCTTGATTGCGTTGAATGCTATGAGTGTGTCGACAAATGCCCATATGAACTGGACATTCCGGAACTGCTAAAGGAAAATTACGAAGACTATCAAAACGTCCTGACCGGAAAAACAAGGATAATATGAAACTGATACATGCCGATGAGAAGGATGAACGTTTTCTGAGTCTGGTTGAAGAGCTGGATTACGGATACTACCAGCGCATCGGTGATGAACTGGAAAAATACAACCAGTATAACGAATTTAAAGATCCCCATATCGTAATCCTGATGATGGATGGTGATGAGGCAATTGCATGTGCAAGCTACAGGAAATTCAATGAGAAAAGCGTTGAATTCAAAAGGGTATATGTGAAAAAGGAATACCGAAAAAGAGGGATTGCATACAGGTTAATCAGGGAACTTGAAAAGGACGTGATTGAAAAAGGCTACAAATATTCCTATATCGTGACCGGAAACAACAATCATGCCGCAATAGGATTATACGAAAAGTTGGATTACTTCAAGACAGACAAATTCGGACAATTCAAAGATGATGAAACTGTTCTCTGCATGAAAAAAAGATTTTAGGTGATAATATGAAGCAATGTATAGAAAACCCGAATGACATCGACTGGACAGGATTCTGGGCTGAAAAGCTTGTAAACAAAAAGGATAAGGATTGGGACAAGGCCGCTCCGGGATTCTATAAGAGAACCCGCAATGAAGATTATCAGGATGCATTATTTGACAAGCTGATTTTAGATGAAAATGACACGGTTTTGGATGTCGGCTGCGGCGAGGGCTCGGTCACCATCCCGATAGCCAAAAGGGTTAAAAAGGTAATCGGCGTTGATTCATCCCCCAAAATGCTTGAATATTTGGAAAAAAGAGCAGAAGACAACAACGTTTCAAATATTGAAACAATCCTGAAACCGATTGAAGATATAACCTACGAAGAAATCGGAGATGTTGATGTTGTGGTCTGCTCAAGGTCACTGAATGGAATAATACCAATCGATGAAGTTTTAAAAGAACTGGACAGGATTGCAAACAAATATGTCTTCATAACAATCTTCGGACCTGAAAACAAGAAAATCGAAAAGGACTTTGATAAGGAACTTGGAATCAGGACAGAGGATTTTCCCGACTACAATTACTTCTTTAACATACTGTTCAATATGGGAATCTATGCAAATGTCGAAAGGTTTGATTTGAACAATTATCGCCAATATGACAGCATTGACGAAGCCATAGACAACGGCAAATTCCGACTCGATTTATATTCAGATGAACAGAAAGAGTTATTAAGAGATTATCTGGAAAGAATTCTTACATATGACAGCAAAACTAAAAAATACTATAACATTAAAGACAAGGCAGACTGGATAATGGTCTGGTGGAAAAAATA
>ONSJ01000023.1 GCA_900320515.1 uncultured Methanobrevibacter sp.
CTAGCTTAAAATCAAAAATAAAGACAATTTTGCCACGATAATAAGAAAAATAAGAAAAACTATCAATAATCTAAATTATTGACAAAGTCCTTAAAAAAAATAAATTGGAGAAGCAATCATCTGATTACTTCAACAATCATGTCCAGGTTTTCAGATTGAAGGATATCCACTTTCTTACCGGATGCACCAACAATCTCCTTTTTGATATTAAGCATATCTTCAGGAACTACAATATCCCCAATTGCCAGTTCATGATTTTCCTCTAAAACAGAACCTATTTCCTCGATGTCGGTTGATTTCAGATAACCGATGATTTTACCGGCATCCCCTTTGAATGTAGGTCCGACTTTGGACATGTCAGGTTCCACCTCGATGATTTTTTCATGAACTTCAGGTTTGCCTGAGGTGATTGCCAAATCTTTTATTTTCAAGGTTCCCTTAATGTCTGAATCAAACTGATTGAATACATCAACCAAATCATCATCTGAAGTGTAGACGTTTACTTCAGTGAGTTCCGCATTCAATGGGATTTTTGATGCTGACTTGAATCTTCTGACTTCATCAATCAGCTCAACTGTGGTTTCACCTTTATTCTCCATTTCCTCACTGATTAACTCTTCATATACTTCAGGCCATAATGTTGTGTGAATTGATTCATCTGAGAAGTACTGATAAACCTCTTCTGTAAAGAACGGTGCAATTGGAGCCATTAATTTTAAGGATGTTTCCACAACTGTTCTTAATGTGTATTTAGCGGCTTTTCTGGATTCGTCTGAAACGTCAGTGTACAGCCTGTATTTAACAGCTTCAATGTACTCGTCACAGAAGTCATGCCAGAAGAACCTTTCGATTGGAGTGATTGTCTGTGCAAAGTTATATTCTTCAAATGCCTTATCAACAGTCTTATTCAAGTTGTTCAGCTTTGACAATATCCATAGGTCCAATGGTCCAAGATTGTCCTTGACCTCTTCATATGAAACTTCCTCATCAAATATCTGCATGCTGATGAATCTGAATGCATTCCAGAATTTTCTGAGGAACCTGAATCCGTGCTTGATGTCTTTCCAATCAAATATTACATCAGATCCTGGTACGCTGTTTGCAGCCCATGTTCTCAATGGGTCTGCACCGTATTTTTCAATTACCTCTTCAGGTCCGACCACGAATTCTGGTCTGGATTTACTCATCTTGTTTCCGTCTTCACCGAACACCATACCGTTGATTACAATGTCGTCAAACGGCTTTTGACCGGTTAATGCAATACATCTGAGTGTAGTGTAGAATGCCCATGTACGGATGATATCGTGTCCTTGCGGACGGATATTTGATGGGAAATGATTTATGTAATCTTCATCAGGCCATCCTGCAATTGATAGCGGTGAAATTGATGAATCCATCCATGTGTCAAGCACATCCACTTCAGGTACGAACTCTTCGCATCCGCATTCGCATGCATGTTTTGGCTTGTCAACGGTTGGGTCTATCGGCAAGTCTTCAACGTCAGGCAGAATGACTTTTCCACAGTCCTTACAGTACCATACAGGAATAGGTGTTGCAAATATTCTCTGTCTTGAGATACACCAGTCCCATTCCATGGAATCCGCCCAGTTTATCATACGGGATTTCATGTGTTCAGGCACCCATTTCATTTCATCGGCTGCGACCTTGGTCTTTTCAATCAAATCACGGACTGCCACAAACCACTGCTCCTTGAGAAGAATTTCAACAGGAGTTTTGCATCTCCAGCATTGGCCCACATTCTGGTCAACCTCTTCCTTTTTCAGGAGGTAGCCTTCAGCGTCCAAATCTTCAATGGTCTGTTTTTTACAGCTTTGCAGGTCCATTCCTTCATATCTTCCGGCGGCAGAGGTCAATGTGCCGTCATCATGCATGACATCAATGACTTCAAGGTCATATTTCTGAACCCAACTTACGTCAGTCTTATCCCCAAATGTACAAATCATTACCGCACCTGTACCGAATTCAGGGTCAACCTCTTCATCAGCAATGATTTTAACTTTCTGGTGTGACAAAGGCACTTCAACATATTTGCCTAAAAGGTGAGTGTACCTTTCATCTTCAGGGTGAATCACAACAGCCACACATGCAGACATCAGTTCAGGCCTTGTTGTAGCTATTAAGATGCCTTCCTCTTCAGGGTCGGCCTGTTTTCCTGATGCCTGTGAAGATACGATATCATCATAGGCATCCTCAACAGCCGGAGGAAAGTTGACATAGTTTAAGAATGTGGTATTATCGGAATATTCAACTTCCGCAAAAGCGATAGCAGTCTGACAGCGAGGACACCAGTTTACAGGATGTTTTCCCTGATAGATCAATCCGTCTTCATACATTTTCAAAAAGGAATATTGGGTCCTTTTCATGTACTCAGGATTCATTGTAACGAATTCACGGGTCCAGTCCTGTGAATAACCCATTGCCTTCATGTCCTTTTTCATGCTTGCAATGTTTTTGGTGGTCAAATCGATACAGTATTCTCTGAATTTGGCTCTTGAAACATCATTTTTCTTGATGCCGTGAGTTTCTTCAACTTTCACTTCAGTCGGAAGACCGTGGCAGTCCCATCCCTGTGGGAACAGGACGTCAAATCCTTTCTGTCTTCTGTATCTTGCATTCATATCAATGTAAACCCAATTCAATACGTGGCCCAAGTGAATGGCCCCTGTTGGGTATGGTGGGGGAGTGTCTATTATGTATCTAGGACGAGATCCATCTCCAATGTATTTGTAGATGTTTTCATCTTCCCATTTCTGCTCCCAAACTTTCTCTTTTTTAAAATCATAGTCTTTAGGAATCTCTTGGTTTGACATATATTTTCTCCTAAAATAATTAAGTAAAAATAATATTATTAATTATGTAGTTTATTATTTAAAAAAGTAATTATGAAATTGAAAAAGAGAGCTTAAATCTCTTAGTTAAATATTTTATTAAATTGTTTAAATAATTATTAAGCTCATTAATATATTTTGATATTCCAAATTAGAACTTTTATACACTGCCATTAGAAAAGCAAAATAAAAATCATATTTACAATTATCAGCCAAAGTACCATTGTTGTTTACCTTCTAACACAAAAAATAATTATTAATTTTATATGGAAAAGATTTATTAATGAAAAAAGCGCATAATAATTACCATACCTGAGAGGATGATATATAAATCATCCCCTTAGTATAATACATAGTAATTGCACAATACCAGTAATCGTTGAAATTACTTGTAGTGCAATTACTATTTTAGCGCTTTTTTTCATTTTAAAAAAATCCTCCTATGAAACTAATTTAAAATCAGTTCCACAGTTTGATTATCATTTTAAAACTATTTAAAGTAGTTAGTTATAAATTAAAGCAATTTTAGAAGGTTAAAGCAATATTATAAATTGAAAACAATTTTACGAAGTAAAAACAATGCAAAAATAGTTAACTATATTATATATCAAAATCATATTATTAATATTATCAAAAATAAGGACTGTGTAAAAAATGAATTTATTATGGTTTTATGTTGCAATCATTTTAGCTATGAGCGATATATTACACACCGCTTTAATGTGGAAAGTTTTAAATAACTTCTACATCATTTTAGGTGGCATAATCCAACAATCCACCCATTCTACCTGGCAAACATGGGTAGCTCATGAGTTAATGGAAGCGGGATTTCATTTCATTATAGTGTCAATGGTGTTTTTAAATCCTACTATTGGACTTCTAGCGGCCCTTATTCATTTTGTAATTGATGTATCTCATACCATACTCATCCGTGATATGGGCGAGATAGAACATAGAGCGCTTCACTTTCTAGTTGAATCTCTATTTTTCATTTTAATATATGGATTATAAAGTAATGGAGTTATTAAATGCCAGTTATAACATTCAAATATCAAGATTTAAAAGATTTAGGAATAGATATGAAAAAAGATGAATTGATAGACACATTGCCAATGATGTCCAGTGACATTGAAGACTTTGACGATGAGGAAATCAAGGTGGAATTCTTCCCTAACAGACCTGATAACTTGTCTGTTGAAGGAGTAGCTAGATCTTTTAAGGGATTTATCGGCCAGGAAATAGGCTTTCCGGACTATAAGGTTGAAGAATCCGGAGAATATGTAACAGTCGACAAGGATGTTGCTGCAATCAGACCATTTATCGGATTTGCAAAAATCGATAATGTTGATTTTACTGGCGATAAGCTCAAATACTGCATGGACTTCCAGGAAAACCTCCATTGGGTTATAGGAAGGGACAGGAAAAAGGTTGCTATCGGTATCCACAATGCTGATGTTGTAGAAGGCCCATTCAAATATATTGCAACCCCTAAAGATGCAAATGCATTTGTTCCTTTAGAAAAGGACACAGAAATGACTCCAAACGAAATCTTGACCGAGCATGACAAAGGTAAGGACTATGCTCATCTGATTGAAGACTTTGACAAATATCCATTAATCCTGGACAAAGACGATAATGTCTTATCAATGCCTCCAATAATTAACGGAGAGCTGACCAAGCTTAAAGAGGACACTCACAATATCATTGTTGATGTAACCGGTACTGACGAAAGGGCAGTTAACCAGGCATTAAATATTATCTGTTCATCATTTGCTGAAGTTGGAGGCCAAATCAAATCCATGGAAGTCAGATATGAAGACAAGACCATCAAGACTCCTGATTTGACCCCACAAGAGATGAATGTTCATGTAGATACAGCCAATGAACTGATTGGTGGAACAGACCTGACAGCACAGGACATTCATGATTTGCTCCTAAAGGCCCGTTTTGATGCTGAAATCATTGATGACAATGAAGTCAAGGCAATCATTCCGGCATACAGGGTGGACATCCTTCATGAGGTTGATATCGTTGAAAATATCGCCGTGCAATATCATATCAACGATGTTGTGGCTGAATTGCCTGACATCAATACTGTCGCCTATGAAAACAACTGGTTCAAAGCAGAAAGCACAATCCGTGAAGTGATGATCGGTTTAGGATTCCAGGAAGTTATGAGCCTGATGCTTACAAGCGAAGAAGCCCATTACAAAAACATGAACCAGGAAGAAAAGCCTCACGTTCAGGTTGCAAGGCCGATTACAATCGACAGAACCATGATCAGAACCAGCTTAATCAATTCACTTATGGAATTCCTAGAGGACAACAAGCATGAGGACCTGCCTCAAAAGATTTTCGAAATCGGTGATGTCCTATACCTGGACGAAAGCACAGAAAACAAGACTGTCGCTTCCAAAAAATTAGCTGGAGTAATCTGCCATTCATCCGCAAACTTTACAGAAATAAAATCTGTCGTTACAAGCGTATTGGCCAATCTCGGATATTCAATGGAAATATCTGACAGTGAAAACAAGACATTCATTCCGGGCAGAGTTGCTGATGTTGCTGGTATGGCTGAAAAAGGTTCAGTTAAAGGTTTCTTTGGTGAGGTATCCCCTGAAGTTATTACAAACTTTACTTTAGAATACCCGGTAATTGCGTTTGAAATAGAATTTTTAAACTAAATTCTTTTTCAATACCACAATTTTCTCATTTCGATTTCCATTTGGGCGTACTCATTGACCTGTGGTGAAGTGCCATAATAATTGAAGATGAGTATCAAAATAAATAAAAGAATTATAAAAGCTATCAAAATAATTGTCCATCGCCTCAATTTAACAACACCACACGAAAAAATTAACATTAATCGATAAGTTTAGCTACATCTTCACCCTTAGGTGTAAGCCTGTATACTCTATTTTTGCGTTTTTCCTCATTGATGCATTCAGCAACACCACATTCCTTAAGCTCACGCAAGACCTTTGAAATGTGATTGGTGCGAATTCCGATGTCTTCCGCCAAATCTGTCGGTATCTTGTCGCCATCGTTAAGAGATTTAACTGATTTTTCCCTATAGGAAGAGCTGATTACATATCCATAAGTTTTTAGAGTTTCATCATCCATAAAAATTTCTCCACTTATTCACATCTTATTAATATATTATTCTCCCATAATAGTTAAACTTATGGTACGGCCATGTCTTGGCCCGTCAAGCTCGATGAAAAAAACTGACTGCCAAGTACCAAGATCCAACCTGCCGTTTTTGATTGGCAGACACTCGCTTGATGAAAGAAGAAATGATTTCAGATGAGACTTTGCGTTGTCATCAATCCTGTCATGCTGATATGTGAACTTATCAGTAATGAGATTATTTAAAGTGAATTCCAAATCACTTAAAAGTCCTGATTCATTTTCATTGACAACAATGGCGGATGTTGAATGCCTTGAAAAAATGGAGATTATTCCTCTTTCAACATCAATCAGTTCGTTGATTTTTGATGTGATGTCAATGATTTCAAAGTTTCTGTTCGTATTTATTTTTATGGAATGATTTTCGATTTTCATTAATAGTACTTTGTTTTAATGATATAAATAAGTAAAAGAAAAAAAGAAAAAGAGAGGAGTTTATTGTTCGAATTCATCTTTACGCCAATATCCGTAGATAAGCATTCCCATTATAGACAGAATGCTTAATACAACAAGCCCGGATGTGTTGGTAAGTTCCTTTGATGTTGTGACCGGAGGAACTATCTCGTAGGCTTTTCCTTCATCCATTGCATCACCGCTTCCGGAATCACCTGCATTTAAATCACCATTGGACAATGCATCATTACCGTTGTCTGATGTGTCCTGAGACGGAATATCCGAACTGTTAGTTCCATAATTGCCAGATTTATCTGAATTTGCAATATGTGAACCTGATGAATCCCCACCATTTGAAGTGCCTTGGGAATTGGAATTTCCCTGAACTTCAGAGGTTCCGTCTGCACCGCTTCCACTGGAACCTGCATCAGCATCACTTGTTGAGGTTTTTGAATCCTTTGCATCACCAGTTTCACCGGATGCATCCTTAACATCATATTTATAATATTCATCGGCAATCTGAACTCTGACATCATGGTTAACATTAGGGTCCAGCTGAGTGACACTTGCTCTTCCGTTAACAAAATTTGCAGTGTAAACGTTACCGTCGACTTCAACATTAGTTTGGAATGTTGCAAACTCATTGACAGCCCTTCCGGATGAATCTCTCAACTGGAGAGTTAATGTATTACTGACGGAAAATGTATCCAATGTCATTAGAGATGCAAGAAGCCTAGGACAGACAAATGTATTGGTCGGATCATTTGAATTGTACCAATTCTGGCCCAATTCATAATTGGGATTTTCCCAGTAGTTTTTAGCCTGGAAAAATTCATTATGAGCCAAATAATTATACTCCACTTTGAGTATTGTATTGCCGCTGCTTTTAAATCCCGCTCCAAACAACAATCCGTTACCGGTTTCAAATCCTCCCATGCTTGACCTTGGATCTTTTCTGTTATGAGTCATGGAATTTGATTTTACGACATCATTGGTTGATGTGGAGTTGATGTAAATTCCATTGGAATTCTCATAAACGTTGTTGCCTGACATTAAGGTATTTGAAGATTTGTTGAAAGTGGAAATCCCATTCAAATCATTGTGATGTATCGTATTGTTCAATATTTTACAATACGCAATGTTTGATGTTTCGATGCCTGATTTTTTATTATATGAAATATGATTCTTTTCAATCAGGCTGTTTTTGACATTCTGAAACTGCACTCCATTTTGCTTAGATTTAGAAATGTCGTTTTCAGACAAGGTGATCTTATCTGAATTCTTTATCAGAACACCATTTCCTCCTCCAATAACCTTATTATTGATTATTTTGATATTTTTTGAGTTATCTACCTCAATTCCATAATCAGAGTTAGAGGCAATAATGGTTATTCCGGATAGGACACTGCCTGCTGCATTTGATGTAAAGTAAAATCCGAAAGTTTTATCTATTCCCATATTCCTAGCCCTGTCGCTCACTTCATCAGATGTATAAACTACACTGCTCTTTTTAGAAATAATATTTAATTTCTTATCTACAACCAAGGAGATATCCCTATACTCCTTGTCTGTAAATTCAAAAGTGTCTCCGTCATTTGCATTGTCAAACTGTGATTGAATATCATCATTTGACAAATCGGAAGTGACAACATGATTATTTCCATCGGAAAGAATAGTAATATTGTCATCATGCATATCAGCAGCACTGACTGCTGAAACTAAAAATAATAACAATAGAGATATGAAAAAAAGATTAAATGCTTTTTTATCCATATTAAAAACTTCCTAACTACTATTTTTATAATCAAATAATCTAAATAGAAAAATTAATCTCAAAGGTAAAAATTTATCTATGTGAATAATATTGATTAATGATAATATTTTGATATCAAATATATATAAATCTAACCTATATAACGGCATTATATTAAAAATTTAAAACGATATGAGTCAAATTACAATAAATAAATATTCTTAACAATGTTATATCAAGAATCTAAGACATTTCAATTTAAATAATATGAAAATCAATATTAAATTGATTGCTTATCGATATAATTTTTTATGTTTAAGTGATTATAAAAACAAATTAGAGGAAAAATATTATGAATAAGAAGAGTTTAATATTAGCTGTTTTGTTAGTATTAACTGTATTATTGGCTACAAGCGCAATATCAGCAGAAGATGCTTCCAATATTGACAATAATGATAGCGACATATTGGAAGTATCCGAAGATAATGACATTGCAGCTGGCAGTGAAGTTACAGTTGAAACTACAGATACAAATGATCAAATTCAAGCAAAAATCAACAGTCTAAATGATGGAGATACATTAAATTTCCAAAAGGGAGATTACCATGACATCTGCATCTACATTAATAAAAGCGTGACAATCAACGGTAATGGTGCCACATTATATGGTTATGACAACCCAAGCAATGATAATATTCCAGACATCATAATGAACAAAACAACCGAGGGAGGATATGCCATTACCAATAAGGCAACTTTATATATCCTTAAGGCAAATGATGTTGTTTTAAAAGACATTAATTTTGTTGCAGGTGCAAACAGCGGGACTGCAACCCCAACCGGAACTGATGATCCAAAATACACAAATTGTGTAATATATAACTATTTTTCAAACCATACCACAATATCCAACATTACAATTGACGGCTGTTCCTGGGGTATCTGGTTCCAAAATTGTGATGATGGAACAATAGAGAACAATACAATCAGGAATCAATTGATTACAGGAATCTTGAACTTCCAATCAAAAAGAACCATAATCAGAAACAATACAATAATCAATGCCAAAAATCACGGTATTGATGTAAGGCATGGTGTCGGACCTAATGTGAAAGTATTAAACAACACTGTTATCGGTTCAAAAGAGGGAATTTACCTATTGCACTCACCTAAACATGTTGTAACTGGAAATACAATTATCAATTGTACTGTAAGTTCAATTACATGTTGTGGTGCAAGCCATATTACAATTAAAGACAATAAGTTATACAATTCTAGAATAGGCATTCTTTTAGGTGGAGGAGCACCTCAAGGAGGAGCATATACCGGATACAATAACATTACCATTGGAACAAATGAATGGAAAATTGATGAATTGCCGTTCCCACCGTCTTTCCAATATTATGTTGCTGAAGCAAAAGCCGATTATGCAAGTATGGACTCAATGATGGGTACCCACACAGACAGCAGCCTTTCAAACATCACATATGCGGAATATAGTGAAATTCCTATTCCAGGACCTATCGTTATTGACTATAACACCATCTTAAAACCATCAGGAGATGAAGTGTTAATAACCTCTGGAATGACCAATGAAGAAATTCAGAACAGAATCAATAACATGAAAGATGGGGACACATTAATTTTTGAAGAAAACGCAATATTTGAAAATATCAGCATTTACATCGAAAAGAGCATCAAAGTAATTGGAAACAATGCAACATTAATCGGTTATGAATCCACAAGCCTTGATTTGGTTCCTGAAAGAATAAAAAACAAAACAAATGAAGGAGGATTCGGAGTAAGTTATTCCGCAGTAGTATACTGCATGAATGCCTCAAACATTGTCGTGAGCAAATTAAATATTGAATGCAGATATCCTGGATATGACACCACAACAATCGGAACAAACCAAAATTTAAGAGAATACTGTACAGCAGGTATCTATTCAATACTCAGTCCAAACCTTACCATTACCCAATGTAATATTAATGGTGCTTCATGGGGTATGTTTATAGGTGAAAGACAACAAGGCCGTCCAAATGCAATAATCACAAACAATAAAGTAAGCAATCAATACACAACAGGAATACTATGCTTCGGATGTAAAAATTCAATAATCGTAAATAATACCGTTACCAATGCATACAACCACGGTATAGACGTAAGATTCAATCAGGGAAGTGGAGTTACTGTATATAACAACAGCATTTCCGGTTCTAAAGAAGGAATATACCTTTTACATTCTAGCGGACATAAAGTTTACGGAAATACAATATCAAACTCAAAAATCAGTTCAATTACCTGTTATGGATCTGGAAATGAATATATTTTCGACAACACTTTTATTAAAAGCAGAATTGCAATCATACTTGGTGGAGGATATTATAATGTCACTATCGGTAAAAATACCTACAAACCTGACAAATTACCGTTCCCACCTACCTTTGAACATTACCTTGTAAAATCCGAAAATAAATATTATGATAAAATCGGAGCAAAAGTTGTAGGAACTTACAGCGATTCCAAAAATGTGAACTTAAGTGTAGCTGATGTGACTGTCGGATACAAAAAAGGCACATTGGAAATTACCTTAAAGGACATTACAGGAAAAGCACTGGCCAATAAATCAGGAACAGTTACCATTGATGGAAATGTGCAAGAGTTCATAACCAATGAAAACGGAACCGCTTCCATCAATTTAGCTTTAACCACCGGAAACTATACTGCAAAAGTGCATACTGTAAGCGATTATTACAATAAGGCAGGCAATGCCGAAGCGGCAATTACAGTTGTGGACGATAGAGCTTCCGCTGCATTAACTGCTCCTGGCAAAACATTCTACTTACAGGCTATCGCTAAAGGATCTAACTATCAAGTTACCCTTAAATTCAACGGCAAAGCTCTTGCAAGCAAAGATGTTATCATTAACTACAATGGAAAAACCATTACTGCAAAAACCGATTCTAATGGTGTTGCTACTTTCAAATTAACTGCTACAGCAACTGGTTCCAAACAAGCAACCATTACCTTTAAAGGCGATGATGCATATAAACCAACAACTGCAAAAGCAACAATCAAAGTAACCAAAGAAGCAAGTAAAATTGCAGCTAAAAAGAAAACATTTAAAGCTAAAGCCAAAACCAAAAAGTATGCAATTACCCTAAAATCAAAATCAGGTAAAGCAATCAGTGGAGTTAAAGTAACTATCAAAATCAAGAATAAAAAGTTCACCGCTAAAACTAATTCTAAAGGAAAAGCAACCTTTAAAATTAAAAAATTCACTAAAAAAGGAACTTTCAAAAGCACTGTCACTTTTGCAGGAAACAAATACTTTAGCAAAGCCACTGCAAAAGTTAAAATTAAAATGAAATAGAAGAGATCATTTCTCTTCTTAATTTTTCTTTTTTAAATCAAAATCAGTAATAATTTTTTCTGTGGTCGACAACGGTGTAAATGACAAACAGTCCTATTATTATCAGGACTATCGGAGGAAATACGGCCGTAATAATCGCTGGGATTATGCCCAAACTAACCAATAGCCACAAAACACCATAGATTACAATTATAGCTCCACACACGATTACAACCTTATAGAGCATATCCCTAATATCAGGAACGTCAAACATCGGCATTTGAATCACTATAACTCTTTGGTACCGTCATCGGTTCCTATGATAACCTTATCAACCATCTGTGAAAATATTCCGTTTTCCACAACACCCGGAATCATATTCAGGTCGATTTCAAGGTGTGCTGGAGATTCAATTTTTTCAAACTTGGCATCAACTACAAAGTTTCCGTTGTCGGTGATTACAGGACCGTCCTTTCTTTGGGCCATCCTTATCTCACAGGCAGCTCCCATATCTTCAAGTTCCTTAATAACCATTCTTGATGCATCCGGAAGCACTTCAACTGGAACAGGGAAATTTCCCAATTCATCAACGACTTTGGATTCGTCAACTATAACTATGAATTTGTCTGCGGCATAGTCAACAATCTTTTCTTTAGTGTGGGCAGCTCCCCCTCCCTTAATGAGATTGAATTCAGAGTCGACTTCATCGGCCCCGTCAACGGACAAATCGATGTCATGCTCTTCCAAGGTTGTTATTGGAATGTTCCATTCCTTGGCCTTCAGCAATGATTGAAATGATGTCGGAATTCCCATCACGCTTATTCCTTCATCTCTGATTCTCATGCCCACCTTTTCAATGAAAAAGTGTGTGGTTGAACCTGTTCCAAGCCCTAAGACCATTCCATCTTCGACATATTCTGCAGCTTTGTATCCTGCATTCATTTTAGAAGAACTATTGCTACTAGTATCTTTCATTTAAATCACAAATCCTAAAGTTAAGTTATTAAGTTTTAAGCCTTTCTTGCATTCCCCTTTATGTTTTCCATTGTTTTCCAATACTATGCACTTGTCCTTTTCAAACAGTCCTTCAGGGAAACACAAATCATGATAATCGCAGTTTTCATCACAGTCAGGAGCATCATATGTAAATGTTGATCCTTCAAAAATGTTTTTTGAAGTGGTTAGTATTTCTATTTCAGCTCTGTCAACTTCAACAGGAATTACTTTGCCTTCAGCATGTATAGGACAGTTCTGTTCATTTTCCTTTACTTCAGTTACAACGTATTTCCTGTTCTTCTCCAAGTTTCCGATACAGGATGACTTAAATCTGCAGTCTTCACATTCCTTGGCAGGACCTAGAAAAACAAATTCTTGACCTTTTTTTGCTAAATCTATACCTATCAGTGTTATCATTAAATCACCTCTGTTTTATAAGCCAATTCATAAGCAGCTTCTTTTGAAATTCCATTGTCTCCTAAAATAGTATATCTTTCAGGCCTGATTTCATGAGCCATCATCAACGCTTCAATAATGTCCTCTTCAGCAATGTTCAATTCTTTTGCAGTGGTTGGAGCATCTACAGCCTTTAGGGAGTCTCTTATTGCCTTCCAATCCCCTCCGTGAAGATACATCATCATGATTGTTCCAACACCGCACTGCTCGCCGTGAAGTGCAGGCTTGTCCAAAATCTTGTCAAGAGAATGTGAAAACATGTGCTCAGAACCGCTTGCAGGCCTTGATGAACCGGCAATGCTTATTGCCATTCCACCGCTGAAAAGTGATTTCATGACTATTCTTGCACTAGGCTCAAGATTAGGTTTGATGTTGGCAATGTTGTCGGTAATCAGGTGGGCTGACATTATTGACAATGCCGCAGCAGACTCTGAAAATGATTCATTCTTCAATCTATGGGCCAATTCCCAATCCTTGATGGCAGTGAAGTTTGCAATCAGGTCTGCACATCCTGCCGCCAAGAGTCTGAATGGGGACTGTGCAAGAATTTCGGAATCTGCAATGACCGCTATTGGCGAATGGGCGGTTGCTGATATAGAAGTGTTAGGGTTTTTGATTGATGCCAAAGGAGATACAATACCGTCATGAGAAGCAGTTGTTGGCATGGATACAAAATAGACGCCCTGATTATATGAAGATAACTTCGCCACATCAATAACCTTTCCACCGCCAACGCCTAAAACTGTGGTGTCAGGAGTGATTAATTCTTCAACTTCAGATATTGATTCATAGGATGCTCTGTCAACTTTGATTACATCAAATTCAATATCTTCCTTTTCAAGGCTTTCCATTACAGGTTTTGCACCGATATCATAGGTATGGGCACCTGTAACGATTAGAATCTTTTTATCCAAATGCAAAGATTTGCAAATCTCACCGGTGTCCTTAATAATACCCGGATCAATGTAAACTTCACGAGGCATTTGTATTTTCCTGTTGCTCATAATATCTCCTAAAATTAATTATACAATAATATATATGTCAACAGTAATTATAAATAACTTTTCTTTAAATAACTTTAATACTTATTAAAAACAGATAATTTAATATTATAAAAAATTATTTTAGGTGATATGGTGGAAAATTTTGACGAATGGTTTCATGACATTTTAGAACAAGCGGACATAACTGATTCAAGATATCCCATTAAGGGAATGGCTGTTTGGAGACCATACGGTTTTCAAATAAGAAAACATTCAATGAACATTATTAAAAAGCTGCTGGACAAGGACCATGATGAGGTACTGTTCCCCATGCTTGTTCCTGAAACTGAACTTGCAAAGGAAGGGATACATGTTAAGGGATTTGAAGATGAAGTGTACTGGGTTACAAAAGGCGGACAAACCGAATTAAATGAGCAGTTAGCCTTAAGGCCAACCAGTGAAACCGCAATATATCCGATGTATTCATTATGGATCAGAACACATATTGACTTGCCAATCAAAATGTATCAGATTGTAAACACTTTCAGATACGAAACAAAACATACCCGACCTTTAATCAGAGTTAGAGAAATCACTACCTTTAAGGAAGCCCATACCGCTCATGCAACAAAAGAGGAATCCGATGAGCAGATTCAGGACTTCATTGAAATGTATAAGGAATTCTTCGACGATTTGGGAATTCCATATTTGATTTCCAGAAGACCTGAATGGGACAAGTTCCCCGGTTCAGACTATACAATGGCCTTTGATGTCATAATGCCAAACGGAAAAACCCTGCAGATTGGTACAATCCACAATCTGGGTCAGACCTTTGCAAAGACTTTTGACATTACCTTTGAAGACAAGGACGGAGAGCACAAATTGGTTTATCAGACCTGTGCAGGAGTATCCGACAGAGTCATCGCATCAGTCATTGGAATTCATGGAGATGAAACAGGATTGCGCCTACCACCGAAAGTATCACCGAATCAGGTCACCATCATTCCAATCTTATTCAAGAAAGGAAAAGAGGAAGTTCTTGCAAAATGCTCACAAATCAAAGAACAATTGGAGGAAAAAGGCATAAGAGTTCAGCTGGATGACAGGGACATCAGGCCGGGTAAAAAATTCAACGACTGGGAACTGAAAGGAACACCTGTAAAACTTGAACTTGGACCTAGAGACCTTGAAAACAATATCACCGTTGCAATGAGACGTGACGAAGGAGAAAAGATTGAAATTCAATTGGATGACAATTTAGCGGATAATGTTATTGACTTACTGAACAAATCTTCTGAAAACCTGTCTGCACAGGCATGGGATTTCCAAGAGGAACATGTCAAATTCGCCAATACCCTTGATGAAATTCCAGAACTAGTGGAATCAGGAAATGTCGTCAAGTTCTACTGGTGCGGAGATGAGGATGTTGGTCATGAAATTGAAGAGAAAACAGGATATGACGTTTTAGGCATTCAGGAAGAAGTGTCTGAAGGAAAATGTATAGCCAGCGGAAAAGATGCCAAATACATTGCTTTAATCGCCAAAACATACTAGTGATAATATGGACAACATTTATGCGATAATCCCAGTAACTACATTCAAAAATGCAAAAACCAGGCTTTCTCCATTTTTATCCGCTGAAGAGAGGGAAAATCTTTTAAAAGCCATGCTTCGCGACGTAACCGATACCTTAAAAAAGCATGTGGATAAGATTTTCATCATTAGCCGTGACGAAGATGTATTAAGCTATGCGGAAAGTTTGAATGTGAATACAATTCAGGAAAATGACAATTCCAACCTGAACAAGGCCCTGACACAGGCAATGAAAATATGCAAAGGAAAAACAAGAAAGGTAATTATAGTTCCTTCAGACATTCCATTGATTGGCAAAACAAATGTTCAGATGCTGATTGACGCATCCAAAAGCCTTGATTTCATCATTGTTCCATCCAAAGGCGGCGGAACCAATATGATAATTATGAAACCTATGGCCATCCGCACAAGATATGAAGGATTCAGTTATGAAGAGCACCTTCAGGCTGCAGAAAGGAAAAAACTCAATCCGCAGGTTCATGATTCATTTTTCATGGCATTGGATGTCAATACCACTGAGGATTTGGGCGAAATCATGATTCACGGCAAAAAAACCCACACAAGACAATACTTGAAGGAGCTTAAGGTTAATGTTGAGTCATTCCGTGGATCAGAACGTCTGAAAGTCACAAGAGATGATTAGATGATAGTGATGAGCATTGCAGGCGTTGATCCGTCAGGAGGCGCAGGCATTTTTGCTGATTTAAAAACATTTCAGGCCATTGGAGCTTACGGAACAGGCATCGTAACCGCACTGACATCACAAAATCCCTATGAATTTTTCTCAACACAGCCAGTTTCACCGGAATATATTGAAGAGCAGATAGATTCCGTGATGGATGCCTATGACGTGGAATTTGTTAAGACAGGAATGCTATACTCCCCGGAAATAATCAAACTGGTGGCTGAAAAGATTAGGGAATATGACTTGAAAGCTGTGGTGGATCCGGTAATGGTTGCAACTTCAGGTGGAAATTTGACAAAAGAAGACATCGCCGATGCTTTCAATAAATATTTGCTTCCAAAATCAATACTGACCACACCAAACGTCAGCGAAGCCGAAAAGCTAAGCGGAATTAACATCAATAACAAAGAGGATGCCATCAAAGCAACCGAACTTATTGACTGCAACTGCTTCATCACCGGCGGGCATTTGGACGGAATTAATGTAATCAACATCAATAATGAAATAACAGTCAAAAAACAGGATTTGATTGAAACCGAAAACTTACACGGTTCAGGATGTAATCTGTCATCTGCAATAACTGCATATTTAGCAAAAGAAAATTCTTTAGTTGATTCCTGTTTTAAGGCGATGGATTATGTTTATGATGGAATAAAAAATGGAAATTATGGGACATTAATAGCTAAAATATAACTAGTCTCCCATATCTAAGTTTTCAACAATTGAGTCCTGAAGTGCGATGAATTCCTGTGAATCTCTTTTTCTCGGCCTTTCCATATCCACTTCAACAACGTTTTCAATTCTTCCGGGGTTTTTGCCCATGATGACTATTTTATCTGCCAGATATACCGCTTCGTCAACATCGTGGGTTACGAAAACTATTGTGTTTTCAAATCTCTTCCAAACCCCGATGAGCTGTTCTTGAAGCTTGTGCCTATTTTGCATATCCAATGCAGAAAACGGCTCATCCATGAGAAGGATTGGTGAATGATTAAGCAGAGATCTGATAATTGCAACCCTTTGCTTCATACCACCTGAAAGTTCATGAGGATAGCTATCCTTAAAGTCAATTAAACCGACACTTGTAAGGTACCTCTCGGCCGCAGCAATATTTTCTTCTTTAGATCCCTTTTTGGTCATCTCCAAACCAAATGTCACATTCTGCAGGACAGTTAACCATGGGAACAGTGAATATTGCTGAAAAATTACAGCCCTGTCTCCGGATGGCTTATCCACCTTATCGCCATTGGCAATGATTTCGCCGGAGCTAGGCTGGTCAAGACCTGCGATTAATCTTAATAGAGTGGTTTTTCCACATCCTGAAGGACCTAAAAGACAAACAAATTCCCCATCATCAATATGTAGATTAATGCCTTCTAAAACTGATAGATTGTCTGTTTTTTTACTTTTAAAAGATTTATTAATATTTTTTACTTCAATTGACACATTAACACCTACCAGAATATCCTATTTTGGATTTTAGTAAATATATAGTCAAAAATAATACCTATTAACCCAATATCTAACATACCAACAACTGTTGTACCTGGATCAAACAGACTGGTTGCTGTCAAAATCATATAACCTAAACCGCTGCTTGAACCAACCATTTCGGCTGAAATGGTACACATCAAAGCGATACCGATTCCAACTTTCAAACCTGAAACAATATATGGGACTGTTGAAGGCAAGATTACCCTTTTCAAAACGTTCCAATCGCTTGCACCCAATGTTTGAGCTGATTCAATTAAAACCTTGTCAGTTCTTTTAACTCCATCAATTGTATAGACCAATATCGGGAATACGCAACCCATAAAAATAATGAAAACTGCCGGAAACATTCCTATTCCAAACCAAAGAATTGAAAATGGAATCCATGCAACAGGAGGAATTGGCCTTAATACACTGATTACCAAAGTTGCAATGTCTTCCAGAGTCTTATACCATCCAAGAAGGATTCCTAATGGAATGGCAACAACAGCCGCTAAAATCAAACCGGCAAATACCTTATATAAAGTATCAAGAGTGTTTGTTAGAAGCTTTCCATTTAATATTAACTCCCAAGCGGACTGACAGACTGTAATCGGACCCGGAAGGATGTATGGATTGACGATGCCCCATCCTTCAGTAATAAGATACCAGAAGATGATTATGCAGATTGGCAAAATCAATGGAACAAACTTATTCTTATAATTATCAAACATTAAATCACTTAATCAAAAATTTTTTTATACATGTTAAATTATGTTTTAATGGTATAAAAACTTTAGAAAAAACACTCGCATGCAAAAAATTACAACAACATTTATATTTTAAAAATTTTAATTATGAATATAGGTGAAAAATTGAACATTCATAAAAAGTTTTTCTCAAAAATAGGGGCAAATTACCTGATACTTGGCATAATGGCAATAGTACTTCAGATAATCCTGGTCAATATCATTTCCGTGATAAATCCGGAATATCTGCACGACATAAACATAGTGACCGTAATATCATCACTATGCAATTATATCCTTCCGTTTCCAATCTTCTATTGGCTTATGAAAAAACTGGATGACGTTGAAATCGAAAAGGCAGGCATCAGTGTAAAAACATTCATACTTTACACTGGAATCACCATAACATTAATGTGGATTGGAAACATGGCCGGTTTGATTATTACAATGCTTTTAAGCGGCGCAATGCAAAGCGATATTGCAAATCCGGTTCAGCAATTAATCAACAGCGCCGACATTTGGATTAATCTGTTGGTAATCAGCATATTCGCTCCGATATGTGAGGAAATCCTTTTCAGGAAATTCTTAATCGACAGAACAATAAAGTATGGTGCAAAGGTATCAATAATATTGTCCGCAGTGCTGTTTGCATTTTTCCACGGAAACCTGAACCAGTTCTTCTATGCATTCCTGATGGGAGGGTTTTTCGCATATGTCTACATCAGGACCGGAAAGATAACCTACACCATAATCCTGCATGCGATTGTAAACTTTATGGGATCAGTCATGAGCCTAATCCTTGCCAATTCAGTTTCAAATATCCAAATAAACCCAAATCCTGTTGATGCAGTGATAATAATTGGATATGTTGCAATCATATTAATTTCTTTAATAATTGGACTTTATGGACTTACCAAAATTAAAAAGGCAAGATTTAATGGTGCAAAAACACAAATCAGTTTGAAAAATCCGTTTAAAACAGTATATTTAAATATAGGAATGATTTTGTTTATCCTGTTTTTTATAGGTGAGATGGTCTATCAGATTTTAGGTTAAATGTTATATAACACAGAATGCTAAAAAAAATAAGAGAAGAATTAAGCCTTATCTTCTCTTTCCTCTTCGATAGCTTCGACAACACTGTTTAAGATTTGAAGTGATTTGGAAAATGCAGGCATTCCTGAAGTTAAAAGAACAACTCTTAAGACATCCACGATTTCATCTTTTGTAATGCCCAATACTTCAATGGCACTTCTCATCTGTTTTTTGGTAGCTCTTGGATCAGCACGTGAAGCGGTAATTCCAATAGCAATTAGTTTTTGGGTTTTATAGTCAATGACCTTACCTTCCCAGACAGTGCTGTTCAAATCAGACACCAACTCATATAAATCAGGATATTCCCCTTCAAGTTCCCTAATTCCTTTTCCGTAATATACATCTCCTTTCATAAAACTCTCTCCAAAATAATTTTAATTAATTAATGATTTAATTTTTAAGTTATATATAATTAATAGCATTTTACATTGCCATTAACAGAATGATTTTTCTATTTCGATTCTAATATTGGAATGGATATTAACAGAAACTTTCCTTTCAAACAAGAGCTATTGTGGATAAACGCCTGTTCGCTCTTTTTCATGAGTTAACCATGTTTTTAACATCAAATCTTCAAAATTATAATTTCCACCATAATATTTTATGATTCCTTTATCCTGTAGAGTTTTAATATATTTTGTCAAGGTAGCGGGAGACATATCCAACTTCCTTTCCAGTTCAGACCAGGAAATATTCTCCTTGTTTAACATTGTACAGATTATCCTTTTTTCATACTTATTTAGAGTGCCCCATATTCTAATCCACATCACAAGAATCTGATCCATATTGTTAAGAAAAATATAATCTATTAATTCTTCGTCGTAGGTTTCATGAGAGGACAATGCATTATAAAAACTATTTATATACATTGGAATTCCTTTTGTATACTCATAAAAACGATTGAAACCATCATCGGTGAATGTTATTTCAGGAAATCTGTCATTGAAATAAGATTTGGTTTCTTTTTTTGTGAAAGGATCTATGTTTATTTGTATCATCCTTCCACCAAAGGCTCCAGTAGCCCCATTTAGCATTTCAATTGCATCTGATGTTTGTGAGATTGACCCGCTCATTACATAGCTGACATTTGATTGGAATTGACTGTAACTTCTAAGCAACCAAAAAAACGATTCGGGATTCTCTAATTTTTTAAGCATTTGAAATTCATCGATTATGATTATGAATCCATCAATACCCTCAATATCTTCAACAACATTTTGTGGGTATTCCATTACAAACTTGCTGATTTTTTTGTAATTGTCTTCAGTTGCAGGTATTGGTATTTCGGCTATATGGGTGCCTTTTGAAAAGCTGAAATCTTTAATTTTTAATTTGTTGATTAATTTTTTTAAGAGAAAAGTTATTTTTTTGCCATCATTAATTTTGTCATAAATAGCATTGTTCATTTCGTCCAATAATTCCAATAAAACTGATTGTGCAGTCAATTGTGTATCATCAAAGCCAACAATTCTTGAAATATCAATATATGAAACTAAGAAATTCTTTTTTGAGTCCTGTTTAAGTTTTTGGAGTAAAAAAGTTTTTCCAACACCCCTAACTCCCCTTATTAACAATGATTGAGATATTCCCATCTCTAATGAATTTAAATAATACTCAATCTTTTTTATATCTTCAGTTCGATTATAAAAATATTTGTCGATTTCATTTATTGGAACATATAATGGAACAATACTCATTTAAAACACCTATACTAAACTATGTATTTTAATGCATATATACTTTAACAAATTAAAGTACTTCATATTACTAAAGTTGATAGTGTAACTTCAGATAAATGAAGTAATTAAAATAAATAAAGTAGGACTTTACACTTCAGATAAATGAAGTAACCATAGAAAAACATGATAATTGAACTTCCTCCAACTTTTAAGAAGTTGAGGATTCTCGATTATTTAACATGCTTTTTAGTGAGCGAAATGTTATTATTTTCGAGCGGATACCTACGTATCGCAGGCCGTGACAATCCCTTACAGGGGTTGTTTTTATTATTTTTTTCCAGGATTAATCTTAATCATTCATTTTTTAGATATTATCCACTCATTTTAGTTTAAGCAATCATTTACCCAGTTAATGAAATTGCTGGTGGAACTACCAGTTCTTTCAGCTCGAATATGTCCCTGATCCCAAACCGTTGAAAAATCAACATTATCCTTGCCGACTTTATTTAAAACAGCCAAATATAAGTTTACTTCAACGCACAGTGAAGTGTCTCCCTGTTCGATTCCCGTATTTATCCTCCAGTAATTGGCCACATCTGAGCTTCCTGCACCGTCATAATAATCGCATAGATAATACATTGGATTGTACATGTTCATACGAGTTTCCATGCTGTTGTTTAAGCTGTCTTTTGAAGCCAAATCAGTGCGGTATTCTTTAGCATAATTTTTTGGGTAATCACTGTATTTTGAGTATTTTTTACTGTTGTTGTTAAGCAGATCACCTAGCGTTTTATCAAAATGTGACGGCCCTTTTGCATCAAGGGCAAACAATTCGTTTTCAATTTGGGATCGATTCAAAAAATCAAAAGCCGGTACTGGTCGAGATGGATTTTTGCAATGTTTTACAAATGCTTCAAGACTGGTTATTTTAGCAGTATTCGTACTTGAATCATACTTAATCCAAGTATCTTTTCCATTAAGGGAATTGATGTAGTCTTTTGCGGTTTTATAAGTTGTTGATGAATCTGAAACATTGCTTTTAGTTGGCATTTCACCATCATCTGATTGTGCATTACCATCAGGCATACCTTCCATAGCATCAGAACTTGAGGCATATGGAAATGTTGTATCATTTAAAAAATTGTTCAATGACTCTTCAGTGACATCTAACATATAATCGTAGTAGCTGCCTGAAGCATAAACTCCCTCTTTACTTTCTTTAAGCGTAAGTGTGTTTCCGTTTGGATCTTTGAGGCCTAAATCATTGATGTAAACGGCATATTCTTCTGCCAAGTCATTGCTTAAGGCGCCTGCAAATGTATTTGAACTTCTTACATACTGTCCCATATTCCATTCGTATGCCTCATTAGCAGTATCAAAGTTTGTTATTGGACACCAGCACATTGAACCTTCAATGGCATTTGATAACCTATTTCCATTCTTATCAACCATTGCAGCACCAATATCCTCAAGATACTGATTATATAATTCGCTGTTTCCGGAAGCGCCCAGTATTGCAGATTGGGCTCCTCCTCCACTATGTCCAAAGGCAAATATCTTCTCATTGTTTCCGGGCAGTACATCACCGTTAAACCTATAATAAGTTATGGCGGATTTCAGGTCAACCACTCCATCAGGTGCTTCTGCATTGTCTTTTCCCCTGCATCCCGCATCCAGATAAATGAAACCCTCATCAGTATAGGCCTTAACTTTATCTGCATTGTAGCGGGTAGGTGCGGCGCATGCAGAATAACGTGGAGTATCTATAGGCATTACAATAGGTGCAGAACCGGCAGTGTAGTTTCCAACATTTGCACTTTCATTAATCTTACAGATATATTTTCCATTTGAAATTTTAGTTCCCTCAAAGTATTTGCCGGGCACGTAGATTCCGCAGGATTCATAAGTCGCATCTTCCGGATTCATACAGTATACCAGTCCTATCTGATAATAAATATCGTTTGTTTTATCATATCGCCAATTGTCCATATTTATTGAAAGGTTATTTGATAATGCACTTGCATTATATGACGGTCCCTCACCAACATGTGAAGAATTACCCATTAAAAGAAATGCTCCCCCAATAGCCATTAGAACAATGAAAGAAATTAAAATAATTTTATATACTTTTTCCATACCCTCACCAAATAATAATAATAACTTTGAAGTAATATTTAAGTCTTTTTAATAGTTCTACATAATACATTTATATGATTACCAATGAATTTACCTGTTTGTTGTAATTCCTCTCAGTAAAATTCCAGTTATGCCCAAGGAAGTTCATCAACACAGTAAAATCTTTGTTTATAGGTTGACTTTGCTTTTTGCTTAAAAACACAAAAAATGTAAAAACATACAAAATCTATAAATAAGTTTTTTGACTGAAATTTCTTTAAGAAGACTTTGGGAATGGTGTAATATGGCCAATTTTTGCATGAATTGTGGAGCTAAAATTAGAAAAGAAGATAATTTCTGCACCAACTGTGGAACAAAATTAGAAAAAGAGGATAATTTCTGCACCAACTGTGGAGCTAAAATAAGAAAAGAGGATAATTTCTGCATAAACTGTGGAGCTAAAATAGATAAATCTGATATAAAACAAAAGAAAACTTTATTAAAATCAGTAAACGACAGTATAGAAAAAGAAAGAGAAAGAATAGCTGAAGAGAAAAAAGAAAAAAAGAAAAAATTAAAAACAATTGATAAAATATTCGAATCAGAAGAAATCAGATCAGAAATAAGAAAAAACAATATTAGCCCACCATATGTAATTTCAATTAAAGAAATTATAAAAGATAAACTAATCAATAAAAAGGAAGAAAGAAGTGAGGAAGAACTTAAATACATCATAAAAAAAGAATTGAAAAAAGCTAACAAAGAGCAAAACGTTAGAATCACAAAAGAAAAAGAAATGAATGGTAAAATAGAAAAGAATAAAACAGTTGGCGGTAACTATTGTGATTTGAAATGCAGACACTGCTACGAAGAATTTATGGACAGCGGAGGCGGAATTGTTGGTGATTTTGATAGTGAAGGATATACTGAATATTATTGTCATTTAGGACATTCTTTATCCTTTGGAAAGTTTTGTGAAGATTATGAATTATAATTGAACTTTCCTGCCCTTTAGAGGACGGGGATTCGCAAACCAAAAAAATGTATTTTATTTTGGAAATATTTATGCACGTCGCCCCGGCGATTTGTAATCATTTATTAGGATATTTTTAGCCGCATTCCTGCCCAGTTATGGTGTGTGGCAATGCGAGAGTCCCAGTTTCGTCATATATACTATCCACTTTTTCTTTTCATTTTAATGTATGCCTCTGCATCTTAGTATATTTTCTTCTGAATATATGAGAAAATATTCTAATTATTCCGAGTTCTAAAAAAAAACAAAATAGTTAAATATAGTAAATGACATAACATTAGTATTGAATTTTTGTAAAAAAAATTTTTCACATGGGCCCGTAGCTCAGTCTGGCAGAGCACTTGGCTCTTAACCTTGTTGTCGCGGGTTCAATTCCCGTCGGGCCCATTTTCTAGTTTTGGAGAAATTGATTTAATGAATTTAGATTGACCTATAAACTGTTATAATTGTTAATTTTTAAATATTTTAACCTGTTTTGTCTGATTTTTCTGAATCAACCTTTAATTAAACGACTATTCCATATCTAACTGTTTTTTCGCTTCACGAGAAATTTTCAAAAAAATATATAACACAACAATGAGAAAAAACAATTATGGAATATTGAAATTATAAATATATCAATAATTAAGACATGACTAAATGTTAATAACAAAAATGGAGGACAAATAAACTATGAATGAAACAATAAAGGAACACTCATGGATTCCGCTAATAGTGGTGGCTTTTGCTTCTTTTATTATAGCTTTGGACTCTACATTCATGAATGTAAGTATTTCCCAGCTTGTTGATGATTTGCATACTATATATTATTATATTAAATTTTAATATGAGAAATGGAACTATTCCATATTAAACAAACATCATTACTTAATAATATATTAAAATTTTATTAAATATAAAATTATTTTATAAACCTTGTTGATTTGAAATTTTTTGATGAAAAAATACTAGTAAAATACATTTTAACTTTATTGTGCAAGAATTCTCCGGCTTCTACAAGCCGGAGAGGTTCAATTAAAAAAGAAAGGAATAAGATGAAGATTATCTTATTCTATTGTAAATGAATGCTCCAATTGTAATAATCACAAATGAAGCTATTATAATTACTGCATTTTCAATTACATTAATCAGGAAACTGCCGACTGATGCCAAGAAGGCTAAAATCGCTTGTATAAATGATATTATTTGATTGATTAAGTCCATAATGAAATCTATTAAGGCCTGCAGCAATCCTAAAAGTTCAGAGATAATTCCCATTATGAAATCTATTAATGTCTGCAGTAATCCTAAAAGTTGCTGTACCAGAGAGATAATTGCGGAGACAAGTCCCATAATGAAATCCACAATTTGGCCAATAAAGTTCATAAGCTGTTGAATGGCAGTTAATATAATGGCAAGTAATTTGAAAAGCCCATCAAGCCCTTCCCACAACGATTGAATCAACTCTAAAAACTTTCCAATGGCATCAATCAAAGACTGAATTTCCGCCATAACATCTTCAAACAGCTTTGCCAGTTCTTCCAGAGCATTGATAATCATTAGAAAGTCATTGATTAATGAGTCGATAATCGGTTTCCAGGCATCAAAGAGTGAATTGGCAAGAGCAGCCAAATAATCATATAAGCCCTGCAGAAATGTGGAATTTGTTCCATTATCTGGCTGAGCAATAGCTGTGATGTTGGTATTATTTGTTTTATTGGTAGTGTTTGTTGTATTTGTTAAATTAGTTTGATTTATGTGTTCCTCTTCGATATTCTTAAATGATACTTTATATGCAAAATAATCTGATTCATTGCCGGATACTGATTTTAAAACTTCAAAATCAAAAACAGCTTCAGTATGGTTGTCTATTTTAACGACCTCATGGTCGCCTACTTTTTCGTGTGAGGCCGCAACCGCTTCACCGACCTTGCCGCCGGCAGATCCTGTTTTTACCAAATCAGATATTATTTTTGCAATATCTCCTGTTGAATAAAGTTTGTAGTATTCTATTATCGCCAGCTTCAGTTCATTTGAATTGCTGGCCTTTGATGTAGAGGCATGTTTGAATTTATCTCCTGAACTTGCAGGATGTTTTGAATAATCTAAAATAAATCCTCTAAACCCATCGCTAAATTTAATGTCATTTCCACTTCCTTTAGCTAAAATATAGTTCTTTTTGGATTTATCGTCCGTTTTATCCTTATCTTTTTTCTTGTTCTTGTCATCTTTGTCTTTATCGCTCGTTTTGCCATGATCTGTCGTATCGTTATCATCATGGGTGACATTGTCATCATCATCTGTAGCATTGTTATCATCATGTGTGACGTTGTCCGCTACGACAATGCTTATAAAACAAAAGGAAATTACTATAATAAGAATCAATGTAACTATTTTTTTGTTCATATTATGCCTCTATACTAATATTTTATATTATTCATATATATTAAGATTATGCCAATTTCAGCGATTTGAAAAAAACTGGAAAGTTTGTTCTGTTAATTAGGACTTATACTTTAAATTTTAAATACTATTATCTAAAGATATATATTTATCAAGCAGTTAAGTTATGTGATAAATATGAATTTACGTGAAATCATAATGGACGCTATTAAATATCCTATTAGCGATACTCGAAAATTTTTAATATTCTGTGTTTTAATTATTCTAATGAGCCTATCAACAGTTATTCCGTCATATGGCATTAAGGACGGAACCGTATCCATCATTTTAACCCTTGTGACTTTAATAGTCTCATTTATAGTTTTAGGATACTCAGTTGAGGTCATTAAAGGTGGAACTGAAGGTGAAGCTACACTTCCTGACTTTGATTATGTAAAACACTTTGTCATGGGCGTTAAAGCATTGATTTTAGAGATAATCTATTTCATCATACCTGCAATCCTTGTCATAATTGTCGCATCCGCAACAGGACTGTTTTCCTCATTCACTAAAATCGTATATATCAGCATTGATGCCATGGCCAATAACACAAGCAATATGACCAAAATAATGGCTGCAATTCCCCAATCAACAATGAACACATTCACCAATTCATTGACAATTACTTTAATTGTTGCAATTATCCTATTTATCATATTTTCATTGATGTCATTTACAGGACTAGTCAGATTTGCAAAAACCGGAAGCGGAACCGAAGGTCTGAGATTCAGGGAAATATTAAAGGACATGTCAAAAATCGGCTTTTTAAAAATTATAGTCACATTGATTGTAATTTATATAATTGCATTGGCTTTGTCATTTGTCATCGGACTGATAGGATTGATTCCATACATCGGCGTTTTCATAAGCATTTTTGTTGGAGTGCCGTTTATAATATTGTTTTTATACAGAGCTATCGGTTTATTGTATGCTGAGGCATGATAATTAAACCATTTTTTCTTTTTTTGAGGGCGACTCAAAATTAATTATTTTTTAAAAATTTTTTTGCATTAATTTTTATTATTTTCAGGTATTTTGTTTGTTGTTTTGGTGTATGAGTTCGTTT
>ONSJ01000034.1 GCA_900320515.1 uncultured Methanobrevibacter sp.
TACGATTAATGTAGCAACAGTAAAAGGTTTACCACAAACAGAACCCAAATCTACACTAGTTCCATCATATACTAAGGATGGAATTTCGGAAAGATTTGCATAATATTCAACATCTTCAAGAATTTCTTTAGGAGCGTTACTTGCAACAACTACAAGTTGACCTTTTCCTAATTTTAAAGATTGAATTGATTTTTCAGAGCCTAATGTCACATCTCCAGTGTCAACAGCAACCCTGATTCCTCTATCTACGTCCATCATCTAGCCTCCTATTCATTTTTATAATCCATTTTGACACCGACAGATCCGGTACCAAGAGGTATTGGTTGTCCAATAATAATATTTTCGATGATACCTGTTAAATCATCAACTTCACCGCGTATACTTGCGTGAAGAAGATGTTTACCGGTTTCTTCAAAAGCTGCACGAGCTAATACACTTGATTTTTCACCACTGATACCATGTCTTCCGATTGATTTCACTGTACCTTCTGAAGTCATGATGTCTGCAACCAACATGATATGCCTTACGTCTACACTAAGACCCTGTTCGGATAAGGTATTCTGAGCCTCGTTAATGATAGATTGACGAGCCGCTTCAATACCTAAAACTTCACCGATTTCATGAATGTTGTTGGTAGTGGTTCTAACGTGGTCGATACCGTCCATATCAAGGATTTCCTTAAGGTTTGATCCTTCGGTATGGATAATCCATTCCTCATCACGACGGATAATTACTTTACCGATACCTTTTATACCACTGATTTGCAAGTCACGAACCTTGTCCGCTAAAAGACGAAGTTCACGAATTTCAAATTTTGAATCAGATTTATCAGATTTAGTGGAAGGGACAATAATTCTGTCTCCTTTAATGTCAGCCTTTTTGAAAGCCTTTTCAATAGCCGCATTAATTTCTTCCCTGTCTAATCTTTTCTCATCTATTTTTTTAGAATCTAAAACTGCTTCAACTTCCATAGTTCCATAATTTAAATTAAAATCAGAGATAATATCATTTACAGTACTTTTACCAATTTGATTAGCCAAAGTTCTGACAAATTCCTCATCATCACGTCTTTCTTCATCAAAATAAATGTCCATAGTTGGAGTAGCAATTTCTTTTCTTGCATCAACGATTTCAATAAGCCTTGGAAGACCTAATGTTACGTTTAACTCAGTTACCCCTGCATAGTGAAAAGTACGCATCATAGGCCTGTTTGAGCTTTCTGATAAGCTGAGCCAATTCGTCATCAGTCAAATCGTTTTTAACGAAAGCCTTTGACAAATCTTCGATATAACTTTCTGGAAAATCGATGCCTAAATTTTCTTCATCATTAAGTTGAGTAATAGTTTCAATTACTTTTGCTTCAATATCATCCATAGTTACACCTACTTACCTTCCTGAGTTAACTCTTCCATTCTTATCTCATCAATGAGTTTGTTTAAATCAGCCGGTTTACCGAAGTCTGATTTAGCCGGATCCACACCATCTTCTCCAAACATAGTTTGGATAACATTGCCCTGGTTATCAGTGACAAGTCCTGATTGTTTAACCTGTAAATCCTGCAGAGCGTTTACGAGTCTTCTTTGCATATAACCGGATTGTGCGGTACGAATCGCTGTATCTACAAGACCTTCTCTTCCTCCCATTGCGTGGAAGAAGAACTCAATTGGGTCAAGACCTGATTTGTAACTTGAGTGTACAAATCCTTTAGCTTTTGCCCCTAACTCACCTTTCTTGAAGTGAGGTAATGTTCTGTTGAGGTATCCTCTTTCGATACGTCCACCCCTAACCGCCTGTTGTCCTACACAAGCGGTAATCTGAGTAAGGTTCAGCATGGATGCCCTTGCACCTGTACGTGCCATTACTACAGAGTGGTTTTCAACTGCCATCACATGGTCATATGGGTCGTCGTCTGACTGTTTACCCATGGTAAGATAGTTTTCAGCAATGCTACCGGACATATCCCTAGCTTCCCCGAGAACCTGCATGATCTTCATCTCTAAAGTCTCTTCAAGGCTCCTACCAGGCAATGCTTGGAGATATCCTTCTTCATAAGATTCAACAAGCTTATCTACTTCAGCCATCTTTTTCTCTAAGTGCTCGTTAATACGGTCTTGAGCTTCTTCAGGAATTTCCTCATCGTTTAAGGATGTTGTAATTCCTGTTTTCATGATTCCACAGATTGCAAGGTCAGTTGACCTGTCCAGGAATTCTTTTGCTCTTCCAGGACCGTATTCCTTAACGATTTTATCCAAGATTTTACCTGAAAATGAACCGTAAGCTGATTCATCAATTACACCCTGAACGAGAATTCCGTTTTTGATGACAACGGTTTCGTCCTCTACAGGGTACACTACAGGACATTTGGAAATTTCAGCCTTATAAGATAAGTTTAAGTCGTTTGGCAATAATAATGAGAACAATTCTTTACCAGTCCACTTTTCACCTTTTTCCTTATAGATATATGAATCCTCAATATCATGTGGAACTTCCATATCAGGTTTTAAGTCATGTTCTGTTTTTAAGACCCATTGGCCTCCTTTGAAAACAGGCAATGCAAGGTGAGATTTTCTTATAATTTGTAAAGCTTGTTCTTCTGTGAATTCGACACCGTCACGGGTCAATAAGTATGCACCACTAATGTGGTCGTGAATAGCACCGATAATCGGTCCACCGAACCTTGGAGACAGGATGTGTTCCTGTACACGCATCAGTGATTTTGCTTCTGCACGGGATTCGTCAGTCTGGAATACGTGCATGTTCATTTCGTCTCCGTCGAAATCTGCGTTGTATGGTGGACAGACACAGAGGTTTAATCTGAATGTCTTGTAAGGCAATACTCTTACTTCGTGTGCCATCATACTCATTCTGTGCAGAGATGGCTGACGGTTGAACAGTACCATATCCCCATCTTTGAGGTGTCTTTCTACAATGAAACCTGGTTCCAATTGCTCCAAGATCAACTCAATGGTTTCCTCATTGCGCACTCTGATTTTTCTTCCGTCGTTTCTGATTACATAGTTTGCGCCAGGGTGAACGTCAGGACCGTTTTTGATGCATTCTTTCATTTCATCAATGTTCCATTCGTTTACATATACAGGTACAGTAACTTCTTTTGCAATCATTTCAGGAACACCGACCTCGTTGATACTGATGTTAGGGTCAGGTGATATAACTGTACGTGCTGAGAAGTTTACACGTTTACCGGATAGGTTGGATCTGAAACGTCCTTCCTTACCTTTCAACCTTTGAGTCAATGTTTTGAGTGGTCTTCCGGACCTGTGTCTTGCAGGAGGAACACCACTTGCCTCATTGTCAAAGTAAGTGGTAACGTGGTACTGTAACAATTCCCATAAGTCCTCTACGATCAATTGTGGAGCACCAGCTTCCATATTTTCAAGTAATCTTTGATTAATACGTAAAATATCAACTAATTTGTGAGTCAAGTCGTCTTCTGAACGTTCACCGGTATCTAGAGTAATTGAAGGTCTTACAGTTACAGGAGGAACTGGTAAAACAGTCAATACTAACCATTCAGGTCTTGCGACTTCAGGGTTTACACCTAAAACAAATGAATCTTCATCAGTGATTTTTTCAAGTCTTTCACGAACTTCAGAGGCTGTTAACTTATAATCCCCTTGACGGATAGTTACAGGTTTGTCCAAGAGGATAGCCTCTTGAGGTTCGCCACAGTGAGGACAGCAATATTTCATGTCGATTTCCTCATCGTCTTCAGGCATTTGTTTCAATTCCCTTTTGGCGACTCTGTAAACTTCTTTTAGGATAGCGTTTAAGCTTTCACGGTTATCCATTGCGTCATTAATTTTTTCAGTGAAGTATTCAATTTGTTCATCGTTTAAAAGAATACGACCACATTCATTACAGGTGGAACGTAATATTTTGTGAATGACATCACCAAAACCAATGTGAATAACTGGTCTTGCGAGTTCAATACTACCGAAATGTCCTTGACAGTCTCCACCCCTGAAACCGCAAGTCCTACATACTAAACTTGGGTCGATAACACCTAAACGAGGATCCATTAAACCTTTATCAATAGGGAACCCATCATCCTCATAGGTATCCGGAGTTTCAACAGTCACAACAGACATAGCACGAATATCTTCAGGAGACATTAGCCCAAAGTTGATTTGTTCTATTTTTTTTATAAATCCTTTCATGTATTGGCTCCTTTATAACTGTAATTATGCTTTGTCTCCTAAAACTAATTTAGGGAAAATACATAAACTCTTAAGTTCGTCTAATAATAATTTAAATGCGTATGAAATTTCAACAGGATATGTTTCTACATCTCCACAGATTGGACAGTATTTCTTGTTTTTGTTTTTGTCATAAACTGCCAACATACCACAGTTTTCACAAACGATTGCTTCATATTTGTCGGATTCATCAAGAAGTCTTTCCTTTAAGGTTAAAGCAGCACCGTGTGCAATAAGACAGTCTCTTTCCATCTCTCCGAATCTTAAACCACCTTCACGTGCCCTACCTTCAGTAGGCTGACGTGTAAGCACTTGCACTGGACCTCTTGAACGGGCATAAACCTTATCTGTGGTCATGTGGTGTAATTTTTGATAATATGCTACACCTACAAAGATTTCAGCGTCCAATCTTTCACCGGTTACACCATTGTATAGGGATTCACATCCTGCGGATTCAAATCCGTTATCGATAAGTTGCTGTTTGATTTCATCCTCAAGGGTCTGGTTGAACGGAGTTGCGTCAACACGTTCACCTTCAAGACAACCCGCTTTACCTGCGACCATTTCCAGCACCTGTCCGATGGACATCCTGGACGGAATCGCGTGAGGGTTAACTATCAAATCAGGAACTACACCGAATTCTGTGAATGGCACATCTTCAGGGGATAATATTAAACCGACAACCCCTTTCTGACCGTGTCTTGATGCGAATTTGTCACCGAATTCAGGTTGTCTTGTATCCCTTACTCTGATTTTAGCCAATCTTGAACCTTCAACGGTTTCGGATAATAATACTGCATCAACAATACCTTTTTCACCGTGTCTTACAGTTACGGAAGTTTCCCTTCTTCTGTCTGCAACGGTTCCGAAGTCCTCTTCAAGGAATCTAGGAGGTGAAGTTTTACCGATTAACACATCACCGGATTCCACATATGATTCAGGGTTGACGACACCGTCTTCGTCAAGGTTTCTGTAAGCCTCTTCAGACCTGTATCCTTTGATGTTTTTGTCAGGTACCTCAAATCTGTCCACCTGACCACCAGCATACCTTTTTTCTGAAGTGTCATACGCCCTGAAGAAAGATGACCTTGCAAGACCTCTTTCAAGGGATCCCTTGTTGATGACCATTGCGTCCTCCATGTTATATCCTTCATAAGACATCAATGCAACAACAAAGTTCTGACCGGATGGTCTTAAATCATAATTGGTTGAATCGATGATACGTGTTTTAACGATAGGAGTTTGAGGATGGTGCAATAAGTGTGCCCTGGTATCAGTACGTAATGCATAATTGGAGACATATAATCCTAAAGCCTGTTTTGTCATACCCGCTTCCATTGTGTTCCTTGGAGAGGAGTTATGGTCTGAAAATGGAATGATTCCTGCACAGATACCTAACATTGTAGCAGGGTCGATTTCCAAGTGAGTATGATCTTCATTTATTTCAGCCAAACTCATAGCAATGTATGAATTTTCTTCCTCTTCAGCATCAAGATACTCTACAAGACCCTTGTTGATTAAATCGTCCCATTTTAATTTACCATTTGCAACTTTGTTCAAATGCTCTTCTCTTAATAATGGAACTCCATCTTTTACAATGATTAATGGCCTTCTTGCTCTTCCAGGATCATTGAATATGTAAATTTCCTCATTATCTTCATAATAAGTGATGTTCATTTCATAAGAGATTTCACCATTTCTTCTTTTCTCTCTCATCTCTTGGGTGAATTCGACTGGATTTTCACAGTATCCTAAAAGTTCACCGTTAATGTAAATTTTGGTTTTGTTTGTAGTGACAATCTCTTTGGTCAGTATTACTTTGAAAACTTCATCATCATCTGAAACAGTGAATTTTCCATGGAAATCATTATATCCTCCCGCTTTTACAAGAACTGAATAATCACCTAAAGGCACTTCAGGGATAATGCATTTTCCATCATTGCCAGTTACACCTTCAAATCTTGTACCTGAAGTTAATGAGACTGTAGCAGATTCTATAGCATCACTGTCCCTGTCAACTACTATGACATTAACATCAGTAACTATAACAGGTTCAACTTCACCATCATCTTCATCAGGCTCAATTTCACCATCGCTTTCCACTTCTTCAGGTTCAGGTTCTATTTCACCTTCATCTTCAACAGCTTCCTCAACAGGTTCAACTTCACCATCATCTTCACTGTCTTCAACAGGCACAATATCCCCAATAGATTCTACATCACCTGAAAAGATATCTTCAGGGAAATCTTCAGTATAAGATTCCCAAGATTTTCTAGGTTCATCTTTAGCAAATTCTGCAGAAAAGTCAGAATCTTCCCTTTTATCAGAGGTGTTGAAAAATTCTTCAATTTCAGACTCATATTCTTTTACTTTAGTTGATAAGGATTCATCATCAGCGTTTTCCAATAAAATATCAATGTTCTTTCTGACTTTTTCATAGGAAACTACTTCTTCAAATCCGAAATAATAATAAGCTCTTTTTATTTTTGCTTTAATATTTTTAGCCAACATCTCACCTCCCTAAATCAAATCTACATCCATAGTTTTAATAACATCAATAATCTCTTGTTCATCAGAACCTTCTGAAATATTACACATTAAAGCCAAGTTCTTTACCAAACCACAGTTAGGTCCTTCCGGAGTTTCGTTAGGACAAATCTTACCAAATTGTGTTGGATGCAAATCTCTTGCTTCAAAGTGAGGTTGACTTCTGGTCAATGGAGATACAACACGTCTTAAATGGGAAAGGGTTCCCATGTAACTTGTTCTATCCAACAATTGGCTTACACCAGCTCTTCCACCAACCCAGTTTCCGGTAGCGATTGCATGTTTGATGTTTTCTGTTAAAACATCACTACGTACCGCTTGCTTGATTGAAAGTTCTTTACCACGAGAAAGGCTTCTTTCAAGTTGGTAACTCATATCTCTTGTTAAGTTTGTGAAAGCAACTCTGAATAAATCTTCCATTAAATCTCCAGAAACTCTGAGTCTTTTGTTAGTATAATGGTCCTTGTCGTGAGGTTCTCTTTTTTCTTCAATAACCTCTAATAACATTTCAGTCATTTCAGCCAAATAGATGGCCTTATCATAACATCTTTCTTCTTCAGTTCCCATATGAGGTAATAAATAACGATTTACAACATCTTTTGCACGTTTTAAACGATAATCTTTAGGCATGTTTTTAGCTACCCTGTTACCAATGTATTTGATAGCTGCAAGTTGTAAGTAATCTCTTCTTTCTTCGTAAGACATGCCGTCCATTTCATTTTGATCCAATTTTAATGATTCGTCAGACACCTGCAAATCATCCGCTATCATCATTTGGAAGTTATTATCATCTGAAATTGCAGTAATGATTTCTTCATCTGTAGCCAAACCGAGAGCTCTTAACAATATTACTAATGGAATTTCCCCTGGAAGGTATGGGAAAGAAATTCTTAAAAATACCCCATTTTTACGAGGTTTTTTATATTCCAAAGTAATCCTGGCTCTGAAACCACTTTTAATGGAAGTAACAACTGCTTTTGCATGTCTATCTTCTGGTTCATCAAGACGTTCAAGAATAATTTTATTTGGAGCGATTTCTTCCATTGTCACAACAGCCCTTTCGGAACCGTTTACAATAAAGTATCCTCCTAAATCCTGAGGGTCTTCATGCTTTTCCATCAATTCTTCAGCACTGAGTCCATTGAGATGACAAATGTCAGACTTAAGCATTACCGGTAATTCACCGATGTATACTTCTTCCAATTCGTTTTCTTCTCCGTCTTCATTTAATGCCATTTCAAGGTACATGTCTGCAGAATAATTTAAGTTTCTAAGTCTTGCTTCGGTTGGATCAATTTCACTACGAGAACCATCCGCCTCTTTATTTGACGGTTTTTCAATACGCACTTTACCGGTTTTTAAAGTGTATTTACCGTCATCTAAAGTGATAGGTTCGGTAATATCAATGATATTCTGAATTCTGTTATTCACAAAATCATTGTAGGATTTGATATGGTGATCCACCAAATCATATTTGTCAAAAAATGCATCAACTAATTTCCAATTATTCTCTGTCATGGATATCCTCCAACATTACGTACGCAATAAAAATAATTAACTAAATAAAAATAATAGTTTATTAGGATAAACCTAACTTAATTCATTTAATCATTATTCTTAATTTACTCCTAACTATCTCCTTTAAGATAATTCCTCTCAAACTAAGTTCAAATTTATTATAATGAATTTCTAAAAAACAAAAAAATACAGAAATTATACTATATTAAATTTCACACACTCTAAAATTATATTTAATCTTCAACAATTCTGTAGGTTACAAATACACCTGCAGTTTGACTTTCTCTAGTAATCCTTAAAACATTTCCAGGTTCAGCACCTATAGCTTTTACAACAGGATCATTAGATTTTATTTTAGGAAGGTCTTTAAAATCATAATCCACATCACTAAATTCATCAGAAATCTCTTCTTCAGTCATGATTTCATGCTTTGGTACTAGCATATGGTCTTGAATATCAATTTTCAAATTTTTTCCTCCAAATAAAAAATTTAAATATAAAATTAGAAACAGGCCTGACGGGAATTGAACCCGCGGCCGCCTGGTTAAAAGCCAGGCGCTCTGCCAGACTGAGCTACAGGCCTATATGACTTTCATACTACTTAAGATATGAGCGCCCTGGCCGGGATTTGAACCCGAGTCGCGGGCTCGACAGGCCCACATGATAGCCCCTACACCACCAGGGCATATCCTCAAATAGTACACTATCAATTAATATAATTTTCATCATATATAAATGTTATGGAAAAATCGCCATTTTTCACAAAAATATATATGAGTTCAAATAAATAAATTGAAAATCCCGCCTGCCGGACTTGAACCAGCAACATTTGGATCTACAGTCCAACGCTCTGCCAAATTGAGCTAAGGCGGGAAAAGATGGGTCCGCCCGGATTTGAACCGGAGTCTCAGGCTCCCAAAGCCCAAAGGATCGACCAAGCTACCCTACGGACCCACATACAACTTGTATGTAGATGACATACTAATAATTATATTATACTTACAAGTATATAAACATTACTATTATTTTAACAATAGCCTAAAAAAATTATATAAAATTATAATATTAAAAGCCCCGGACGGGAATTGAACCCGCGACCACGAGATTACAAGTCTCGCGCTCTACCAGACTGAGCCACCGAGGCAATATAATAAAATTATATAACAATATAATTTATGCCTAAAGTCATTTAAATACTTTACTATAAATCATAATATTTTTATTAAAATTTAAATAATAAAAAATTTATAATTAATAATCATGACAAATGCTAAAAAAGAATTACTAAATAGAATAGACATGAATTTAAAAAGCATTAAAGAAAAAAACGCTTTAACACACTGTATTACAAATTCAGTTACCATCAATGACTGTGCAAATGCAGTGCTTGCCATTGGTGGCTCTCCATTTATGGCAGAAGATGCAGAAGAGCTTGAAGAAGTAGTTACAATAGCAGACGTTCTTGTAATCAACATAGGCAAGTTAAGCAAAAATCAAATTGAATCTATGAAAATTAGCGCTAAAACCGCAAACAAAACTAATACCCCAATTATTTTGGATCCTGTGGGTGTCGGAGTGACCGAACTTAGAAACAAAACCACAATGGATTTGATTGAAAATTATGATATAACCGCAATTAGGGGAAATATCAGTGAAATAAAAGCTATTGCCAAATTAGCAGGAGTTTTGGATGAAAGCAACACTGCAAAAGGTGTTGACGTTAATGTTGATGACATAATAACTGAAGACAATTTAAAAGCAAATGGAGATTTAATCTGCGAACTTGCAAAGAAATTGAATACCGTTATTTTAGCTAGCGGACCTCTTGACATATTGAGTGATGGCGAAACCACAGTCGTTATTGACAACGGTGACGACATGATGCCATTGATAACAGGCAGCGGCTGCATGCTATCATCAATCGTTGGAAGCTGCATTGGAGGATCCAATCCATTTGAAGGAAGTCTTGTTGCAATATTGGCAATGAACATTGCCGGAGAAAAGGCAAGAGCAAAAGTAGATGCAAAAGATGAAGGAACCGGTTCATTTAGAGCATACCTAATAGATTATCTCTATAAAACCGATAGCGAAACCTTGATAAATGAAGCAAACATTGAGATATTATGAAAAATCTAGACTTATCCCTTTACCTTGTCACCGACAAAAGCGATGACGTGGAAAAATTCCTAAAGACAATTGAAGAAGCAATTAAAGGTGGAGTCAGCGTAGTGCAAATCAGAGAAAAAACTGCAGACACACTTGACTTTTATAATTTGGCATTGAAAGTGAAGGAAATAACTGAAAAACATGACGTTCCGTTAATCATAAATGACAGAGTCGACGTTGCACTTGCCGTTGATGCCGAAGGAGTTCATGTAGGCCAATCAGATATGCCATGTGATGTTACAAGAGCATTGGTCGGACCTGATAAAATAGTGGGCGTTTCAGCAGCGACAATTGAAGAGGCTCGAAAAGCCGAAAGCGACGGTGCCGATTATATTGGTACTGGAGCGGTATTTCCAACTGCAACAAAAGATGACGCTCCAAAAATCACAAAAAAAGATTTGAAAGAAATTGTGGAATCAATAAATATTCCAGTTGTAGCCATTGGAGGCATTACATTAAACAACGCTCATGAGCTAAATGATACTGGAATTGCAGGATTATCTGTAGTGAGTGCTATTATGAGCTCAGAAAATCCAAAAAAATCATCAGAAGAGCTATTAAAAATATTTAATAGCTAATCTTTACTATTTTTTAAAGCTTCAACAGCTGCTAATTCTTTACCTGCAAGCATGCTTATGCAAGCTCCGCCACCACTGCTCAAATGGCTCATGTACTCTTCCAAGCCAAGACCTGCGGTAGCAGCTGCAATGTGTCCTCCGCCAATCAATGTGAAACCATCTGAATTGGCCATAGCATTAATCAAATCCTCTGTACCCATTGCAAATTGAGGGTCTTCAAATACGCCTGCAGGACCATTGGCAAATATGTATTTTGCATTTCTGATTTCTTTTGCATAAAGTGCAATGGTCTTTTCACCTATATCAAAAATGGATTCGTTTGGAATTTCACTGCTGTCGATATCAACCCTATTTCCATCAATTTGGCATGCCACATCAATTGGATATTTTACCTTATCACCGAACCTTTCAATCAGCTCTTCTGATCTGGTAACCATGTCTTTATATCCTTTAGCGATGATGAACTGCTTGTTGACTTCACCGATGTCTGCACCGGACGCCCACAAAACAATGTTTCCAACAATACCTGTTGTTAAAACTGAATCTGCGGTTCCGTTGCTCAATACATTTTCCATAACATCAATTGAGTCATCAGGTTTCATTCCACCAAGCAAAAATACACAAGGATGTTCCACATTGTCAAGAGCATCCTGAATTACAGTCAGCTCCTTTTCCATTACCCTTCCAGCTGCGGAAGGAGTATTCACTGTAAAACCCACCAATGACGGCTGAGACCTGTGGGCCGCTGCAAACGCATCATTTACAAAATAGTCGATTAGTGGAGACAATTGGGTTACAAGATGAGTTTTTGACTGTTCCAATGGAGTTCTTGAAAGGGTTTCTTCAGAGTAGAATCTTGCATTTTCAAGCAAAAGAATTTCATGAGGCTTTAAAGCTTTGATAGCTTCTTTTGCAGCATTTGAAAATAATGAATCAATATATTTTACCCTTAAATTTAAAATACCGGACAATGCATCGGCATGTTGGGCCAAAGTTGAAAAATCCTTTTTACCAGGACGAGATTGATGAGCCAAAAGAACCACTTTTGCACCCTTGCTGGAGAGTTCCTTAACTGTTTGAGCATGAAGCTTCAGTCTGGTATCATCAAGAATGATTCCTGAACTAGGATCCACAGGAGAATTAATGTCGATTCTCACAAGAACCGTTTTGTCTTCAACATCAAAATCGTCAATAGTTTTAAATTCCTTAGCCATTTTCTCACTCTATAATTTACTTACCAAATCAAGCAAAGCGTCTTTTGGACTTTCAGCCTTGATAATTCCTGATGCAAGCAATACTCCGTCTGCACCCAAATCCATAGCTGCCTTCATATCGTCCCCGGTAGTGATGCCTGCACCGCACAATACCTTAACATTTTTATTTATTGCTTTTACTTCGCGAACTGTATCCTCAACGACTTCAGGTTGAGCCTGAGATACCGGAATTCCTGTACCGATGAGTTCAGGAGGCTCAACTGCAACTGCATCCGGAGCAAGTGTTGCAACAGCCTTTGAAGTTTCAATATTGTTTGTGCATACGCATGATTCGATTTCATTGGCTTTGCACATTTTCACAACCTCATCGATGTCTGCCAATTTCATCCTTTGCTCTGAATGGTTAATTAAAGATCCGCTGATTCCCGCATCAATCAATGTATTGATTAGGTTGGAACCTGTGTGTCCTCCGGGAGATATTGCATCAATGTGTTGAGCAAAAATAGGTAGTGATGTTTCTTCACTGATTCTATAGATGTCTGCAGCCTGAGGAGCAGCAACCATAGTGATTCCAGATTCACTGGCAGCACTTTCAAGGTCATGTGCAAGTTCTAAAGCCTTTAAACCACTTGATTCTAAATAAGTTTTATAATTCAATATTACGATTGGAGTGTCCATATATATCCCACAATAACTTTATGATTAAATATATTATCTACATCATTAAATAAATTTTTGATTGGAAATTCTACTTTTTGCCAGGTCAATGTATTCCTGTTTTATGTCATAGCATATGTAGTTCCGGTTGTTTTTTCTGGCCGCAACTGCAGTTGTTCCGCTGCCGCAAAACGGGTCCAGGACAACATCCCCCTCATAGCTGTATAGATTTATCAGCCTATGGGGCAGTTCAACTGGAAATGGTGCAGGATGGCCAATTCTTTTGGCGTTCACGGCAGGAAATGTCCAAACGCTTCTTGTCCATTCGATGAAATCATCCCTTTCAATGGTGTCTTTCTTGATTTGATTTTTATCCTTTGAGTAGGAGTCCTTTGAAAATACCAGAATGTATTCATGATAATCCCTTAAAACAGGATTTGAAGCTGACATCCAACTTCCCCATGCGCATGATCCGCCTCCACTTGCAGACTTGTCCCAAATGATTTCTCCACGCATCAGAAACCCCAAATCCAGCATTATCTCAATCACCATTGCATGGAGGGGAATATATGGCTTTCTTCCGATGTTTGCAACATTGATGCATGCCCTTCCACCAGTAACCAGCTTCTTGTATACCTCGCCGAAAACCGCAGTCAAAAGCGAGAGATACTCATCCAATGTCAAATCGCTGTCATATTCCTTTCCGACGTTATACGGAGGAGAGGTTACCATCAGATGAATGCTGCTGTCCGGTATCTCATCCATCACTTCACTGGATTTGCAGTAAAATTTATTCAGACCGCCTTCAGGAATTCTATTTTCCAGATACTCTACATTTTTCGGCAGCTCAAATTCCTCAAACAGTTTTGAGCTATAAAACTTTTTTGAGTTGTGGGACTGCCTGACCACTGAACCAAATGATTTCGTTTCTGTTTTTCTTGACAAATTAAGACCTCTTCAGGAGATTTAAAAATTTCAATCCCTTTTCATGATATGTTTTTTCCCTGTTTGCAATTTCAATGAGATGACCCAACTTTTCGGGATTTTCCATTCCAGAGAAAAAATTCAGTTCCTGTTTAAATAATTGGTTCAAAGTAATATTTAATTCATCGACATTGTCCATCCTGATGAATCCGTTTTTAATGCTTCTCTTTCTGGTGTTTCCATGATTCAGAGGAAATGGATTCAATGACCAGAAGCCCTGGATAATGCCCGAATTTTTCAGATAATCAGCCTTTTTGCAAAACCCGTTTGAAAGAGGAGCATTTCCCAAAACAATCAGCGGAATTTTGGATGCCTTGACATTTGAAACCCTTATGTCAATGCATTTTCCAATCGCCTTTAAAATCGAATCCGAACGTGTGAAGCTTGGACGCCCCTGATGGGTCCTGTAGTCTCCAATTTCTCTGACATTGCCTGTATCCTCATCGTATTGCCAGTTCCACACAAGAGACATTTTCACTTCAAATATCAGTTTTACATCATCCGGCATCAGCACTTTTTTGTTTTCCCTTGAGATGACAATGTCTGCGGGAGACTTGTGGGTTATTCCAATTGAGGGAATCTGTGCCTGCTGGATGACAAAGAGCCCTTCATCCTGAAGGATATAATTAAGCAAATCACATACCCATTTTTCAGTATAATTTCCTATCAGCGAATTTCTGGCCTGCAGTGTTGATTTGGACCCCGAATATCCCTTGGGCCAATATGACACATATCTTCCATCATCAGTCCTGTAAAACAGCTGCTCATGGGAAGCAAAATTTTTCGATTTATCAAAGAATACTTTTTCATGATTCTTATTCCATAATCTCATAATAACTAATATTAAATTTAAACATATAAATAGATTTAACGAGATAAAGTAAATTTTGTTCACAAAATGTAAAATTGCTTTTGACTTGTAAAAATGTATATACTACAAAATCCAAAAATAGATTTGATTTTATGTCATTTACCAAAAACCAGATTGAAAAATTAGAGAAAAGCGGATACAGATTTGTTGGAAAGCATGGCCATGCGGCAGTCAAGACATGCCATTGGACCAGACAAAGCATTTCCGATAAGGGAGTTTGCTATAAGGAAAAGTTCTATGGCATCCAATCCCACAGATGTCTTCAGATGTCTCCTGCAGTTCCAAATTGCCAGCAGGAATGCGAATTCTGCTGGAGAGATTTGACATATACCCAAACCAGCTGGGAAGACGAAGAATATGACGAGCCGAAAGTGATTGTTGATGAGGCGATAAAGGCTCAGAATAATCTGTTATGCGGTTTTTATGGAAATGACAAGGCAAACAAGAAAAAACTGGAAGAGATGAAAAATCCGAACAATGCGGCCATATCCCTTGCGGGCGAGCCTACACTCTACCCAAAAATCGACGAGCTGATTGGTGAATTCAACCGCCGGGATTTCACAACATTTGTGGTGAGCAACGGCCAATGCGTTGAAAGATTAAGAAACCTGGAAAACGATCCGTATCAGCTATACCTTTCCTTGGATGCACCTTCACAGAAAATATTTAATGACGTCTGCAGACCTAGAATAAATGATGCATGGAATAATTTAAACGAATCACTTGAAACATTATCCAGTTTTGACTCACGCACATGCATACGAAATACCTGCGTTCGCGGAAAAAATATGGAAGACCCTGAAGGTTATGCGAAACTGATAAAAAAAGCTGACCCTGACTTTGTGGAAGTCAAAGCATACATGTATGTTGGATCATCACGTAAAAGACTAACTCTGGACAATATGCCAAAATTTGATGAAATAAAAGATTTTGCCTCTAAAATAGGTGATGCCTGTGGCAAGGAGATAGTAAATGAATCTGAAGTCAGCCGAGTGGTACTGCTCGAATGAACTTCCAGACACATCTAACCCTTAGTGTTATTTGAGTTTGAAACAGCAAAATCATTTGCCTTCGGCTTTCAGCTCATTGCAAAGTTGAACTGCTTTTTTAGCTGCCTTTTCCATTGATGTTTCATATGGAATTCCAGCTTCCTCTAAAAGCCTTTGACCTTCCTCTTCATTGGTTCCGGTTAATCTGATGACGATAGGAACCTTGCGCTCAACATTTTCCAAAGCCTTTATTACACCACGTGCAACATCATCAGCCTTGGTAATTCCTCCTAAAACATTCAGGAACACGACTTTAACAGGTTCATAGTTTAAGACGATGCTTAAAGCCTGATTGATGATTTGCTCTGAAGCTCCACCACCAATATCAAGGAATGTTGCAGGCTCTCCACCATTGAGATTGATCATGTCCATAGCAGTCAGTGTCAATCCTGCGCCGTTACCGATTACAGCAATATCTCCGTCCAATTGGACAAAGTCCACTGCCTTTTTCTTATAGTTCATCCTTTCGACAAGATCCTGATGCCTGTACAATGAATCGTTTTCAACAACCAATTTTGCGTCAGCTGCAATCAGGCCATCCGGAGTCAGGACCAATGGGTTGATTTCTGCAGTGTCTGCATCATATTTTTCAAATAATTGGTATAGTTTCCAGATGATGCTTCCCACAGGTGAAATCAATTCAGATGCAACACCCATTTTACGGGCGATTTCACGAGCTTCATATGGCAAGAAGTCAATCAAAGGATTTGGATAATACTTGATGATTTTTTCAGGGTTTGTTTTAGCCAAGTTTTCGATTTCGACCCCACCCTCCTTACTTGCAAGGATTACCGGCCTTCTAGCTCCCCTGTCAACAGAAACGGTGACAAAGAATTCATTTAATATTTCTGCCTTCTCTTCAATCAACAAATGATTTACCTTTTCGCCTTTAATTTCCATTCCTAAAATTTCATTGGCAACTTTTAGGGCTTCACCAGGGTTGTTTGCAAATTTTATACCTCCGGCTTTACCTCTGCCTCCTGTTAAAACCTGCGCCTTGACAACAACAGGAACTCCCATTTCGGAAGATATGGCCATAGCTTCCTCAGGATAGTTTGCAACATGACCTTCCAGGATTGGGATTCCTTCCTTTCTAAAAATTTGTTTTGCTACACTTTCAAAAAATCTCATTATAACACCTATTCAGCTAAAGCATAACCCGCTTCGAAAGCAGCAACGTTCTTTTCTTCGGTTCCTTTTGGAACACTGGCCTCAATTGCCTTGATGGCTGCCTCTTTGGATATCACTTTAGTAATTTTTGTAATGGCTCCGACCATAACGATATTGGCTACAATCTTAAGTCCGATTTCATCGGTGGCTGTCTTTGTAGCGGGAGCCTCATAAACTTCAATATTATGTTCCTCAATAAAATCTCTTACATCTTCAACATCGGTTGTGCCGGGATCAACAATCAAAATTCCGTTGTCCTTCAAATCCACAATATACTTTATTAAAGCCTCATTTGACATGGCCACTAAAATATCCGGACTTTGAACCTTCGGATAGTCGACTGCAGTGTCACTAATGACAACTTCACATTTGGAAGCTCCTCCACGAGCTTCAGGACCATAAGATTGGGTTTGAACAGCTTCTTTTTCATCAAAAAGACTTGCAGATTTACCTAAGATAATGCCTGCAAGAATTATTCCCTGACCTCCAAATCCACAAATTCTAATTTCAGTTCTCATATTAAATCCACCTATAATTCTGTTGAATATGCAGAGTTGATAAGAGTTTTCTTACCAGATTTTTCCACACTAATCCTTTCAAGGTTTTCTGTAAATTCATCTTTTTGGATATTGGCAAATTCACCAACAACGATTTTGCCTTCCAATTCTCTTGCGCTCATTCTGTCTGCAGCAGATTTGAATACGGTATTTGCCTTCATTACTGCAGCCATAGCAGTAGCAGTCTTGAGCTTGTTTTTACGGCCGAAGTAAGTTGGACATTGTGTTGCAACTTCGATGAATGAAAATCCTTTGTTTTTCAATCCTGCCTTGATTGACAAGACAAGATTTTCTATCTGCACTGTTGTCCATCTTGCGGAATAGCTTGCGCCTGCTGCTGCAACGAGTTCGGCCAATTTGAATGGAGAATCCAAATTGCCGTAAGGGGCAGTTGTTCCGAAACTGCCTTTTGGTGAAGTAGGACTGATTTGACCACCAGTCATACCGTAAATGTTATTGTTGATACAGATTACAGTCAGATTAATGTTTCTTCTGGCCGCATGAATCAAATGATTACCACCGATAGAAGCCGCATCACCGTCACCGGTAAACACTACAACATCCAAATCCTTGTTTGCTGTTTTCAAACCGGTTGCAAAGCTCAATGCCCTTCCGTGAGTGGTGTGAAGTGAATCGCATTTAAGATATCCCGGAATTCTTGAAGAACATCCGATTCCGGAAACCATTGCGATATTATCGAAATCCATTTCTGCCTTTTCCATAGCTGCCAAAAACGCATTGATGATAGCACCATTTCCACATCCCGGACAGAAAATGTGAGGCAGTCTGTCTTCTCTTAAATATGGGAGAAATCTGTTCTTTTCTGACATTTTAGTTTCCTCCTATCTTGTTGATTTCATCTAAAATTTCATCAGGGGTCGGCAATAATCCTCCAATCATGCCCATGAGATGAACATTAGTGTCCTTTCCAAGCACACGGTCAACCTCATAATACATTTGACCCAGATTCATTTCTACAACGAGTACGTCACTTGCGTTTTTGGTAATCTCTTTCAATTGTTCATCAGGGAATGGCCATGGAGTGTCGATTTTGACATAACCGACTTTCTGATTGTTTGCTCTTGCCCTGTTTGCCGCTTCAACTGCGGACCTTACAGGAGCTCCATATGAAACGATTATTATGTCTGCATCATCACAGCCTTCAGATTTAACAGAGCAGATCTTATCCTTATTGTTTAAAACCTTATCGCAGATTCTTTTTATTAAGTTATGATGAGTTTCAGGAGTATTGGTGTCAGGATAACCTCTTTCATCGTGAGTGAGGCCTGTCACATGGATATTGAATCCGTCACCGAATGCAGGCATAGGAGTTGTTCCGTTTTCAATGTTTTCAAACGGCAGATAATCATCAGTCTTTTCAGGCTTTTTCCTTGCAACGACTTCAATATTGTCATCAACGACTATCTTTTCTCTCATGTGCCCTATGACCTCATCGGCCATGACCAATACCGGACATCTGTATTCTTCGGCCAAATTAAATGCCTTTATTGTGAAATCGAAAAATTCCTGAACGCTTGATGGGGACAATGCAATCGGTTCGTAGTCTCCGTGTGATCCCCAACGGGCCTGCATCATATCTGATTGTGAAGCCATAGTCGGTTGAGCGGTTGACGGAGATCCTCTTTGAACATCAACAATAACGATTGGAGTCTCTGTCATGAATGCATAACCGATATTTTCCTGCATTAATGAAATACCCGGACCTGAAGTGGCGGTCATTGATTTGGTTCCTCCCCATGAACCCCCAATGATAGCTCCTGCAGATGCGATTTCATCTTCCATTTGAACGAATGAACCTCCAACTTTTGGCAACTCTCTTGCTAAAGTTTCTGCAACTTCTGTAGATGGAGTAATAGGATAACCTGCAAAGAACCTACAGCCTGCAGCTATTGCTCCTTTAGCACATGCTTCATTTCCTTGAATAAAAAATTCTTCAGCCATTTTATACACCTACTTTCCATGCCTTGTGAATAATGGATTAAAATTAACATCTTCGTTCATCCACCAGTTTTCCGGCAAATCAACTGTAATTGCCTGGTCGGGACATGCAACTTCACAAGTACCGCATTTGGTACATCTTTCTTCGAATTTCACAAAGGGTAATTGAACTCCTTTCTTGTTTACTTCAGGAGATATTGCATATACGTTCTTATAACACATGAACAAGCAAAGATGACATCCTTTACACAAATTTTCATCAATAATAATCAATTTAAAATCTCCTATCATATTTATGATAAATAAATATAGAATGTATTATATCTATGTTAATAAACATTTAAATATCTTATGTGAAAACATCAAAATTTAAAGATTTATAAAAAATTAAAAATAAAATAATTATCATGACAAATCTGACCACCCCAATTACCGATGAGGACATTGCCAATCTCAAGGCTGGCGAGCAGATAAGCATTTCAGGAACCATATACACAGGCAGAGATGCTGCGCTTCCCCAGCTTGTGGAACTGATTGAAAAAGATGAGGTTCCCTTTGATTTGAAAGGCTCTGTGATAATGCACACCGCATTCAGCGATGCAGGAATTGCCCCTACAACCAGCAGCAAGGTTGAAATCGAATCGACAATAGGGCCTTTGAGCGAAGCAGGAGTCAAGATCCATATAGGAAAGGGAATGCTGAGCGATGAAACCGCTGATGCACTTTATAGAAACAATTCCATTTTCGTAATAACCCCTCCTGTTGCAGCATTGCTTACAAACAAGGTTTTGGAAAAAAAGTGTGTTTTATTTGAAAATGAGGGCATGGAAGCCATGTATGAATTAAAAGTGGAAAATATTCCTGGAATTGTTGCAATCCAGGATAAAAAAAGAATTTAAGAGAAGACTTATTCTTCGTCTTCTTCATCTTCAGCTTCTTCTTTTTTCTCGAAAGCATCTACGAAATTGACTTTGGTAATTTCTTCGATGTTGTCCCAAATGTCTTTTGCAATTCTGAATCTTGCAGTTTGCAACACCGTCAACAATGTCGATTTCGGTTTTGTCGATGTCCACGTTAGGATTTGAGTAGTGTAACTCGATCATACTTTTGATTTTTTCTTCATCATCTTCAATGATTTCAGTTACTTCAACATCATATACTAAATCTTTTCCTGCTAATTCGTGGTTGAAGTCAACTCTTACTCTTCCTCCGTTGACAGTTAGGATTTTACCGGTTGCGCCTTCGGATTGGATTTTCATACCTGGGAAAGGAGTCATGTTTTGTTTTTTGAACTCTCTCATAGGAACTAATTGAATTAATGAAGGGTCTCTAGGACCGAAAGCATTTTCGGAATCCACTTCAATAGTTTTTTTGTCGCCTTCTTCTAATCCGATGATTGCTTCTTCGATTGCAGGTAATAAGTGGTTTCCTCCTACAACAATAGGGATTGCTTTGTAGGTTTTGTTTTCTTCGAAAATTCCTGCTTCTTGTGCAACTTCATCATAAGTAGTGTCAAATACGTCTTCTGTTTCTTTAATTTTACCAGTAAAGTTTACTCTTACAAAATCTCCGTTATCTATAGCCATAATAATTACGCTCCTTAATAATTTTGATTAAATAATTTGTTAATAAATATAACATTAATAAGTATGTTAATTATTCCTTAATAAAGTTTTGTTTAAAAAGCAATATTGAAGTGAATGTGCCATATCTTATAAAAAATACTTTGCAAATGCTCTCGGAAAAAAGATAATACTTATAATGAATATAACATTATTCATGCAAAGAAGAGGTGCAGTCAATTTACCGCTTCACGGAGGCCATCCTCCAAGCTGGTTATTTTCAAGAATGGTGAAGTTATCCGGAGCGCTAGCCAGCGTAATCATTGAGGAATACAGTTTAGAGGAATTCCTAAATCGTATTTCAAATCCATACTGGTTTCAGGCATTCTCATGCGTTTTGGGTTTTGACTGGCACTCTTCAGGAACCACAACAACAACTCTTGGAGCACTGAAAGCCTCACTGACACCGGAAGAACATGGGATTTATTTGACCGGAGGCAAGGGTGCCAAATCAAGAAAAACACCACAGGGAATAGAGCATGCAGGGGAAGTCTTCAACCTAAGGACAAAAACAACCGAAAAGCTTGTCGAGACAAGCAAGCTCTCCGCCAAAATCGACAACTCATGCATCCAGGACGGCTACACACTATACCAGCACAATTTCTTCATAACAGAAAAGGGAGACTGGGCAGTTGTCCAGCAGGGCCTAAACACCACAAACAAATACGCCCGCCGCTACCACTGGCTCGGCAGTGAAGTGGACAAGTTACTGAATGACCCTCACAGCGGAATATCATGTGACGCGAAAACCCCAAACACCCTGAACATGTCATCAAAGGACAGCGAGGAGGCCCAAAAAATCAGCGTTGATTTAATCAATGACAATCCCAACCATTTGAGGCAATACTTCAAAAGAAAGGACAATCAGATGCTTCTGGAAGACTTCAGCATGCCTGCCCATCACCCGGTGCTTGACATGGACATTTCAGATTCTGAATTTGAGGTGCTGACCAAAGCATGGGAAATCCAGCCTGAAAACTATGAGGAGCTGATTCTTCTTAAGGGAATCGGTCCCAAAAAAATAAGGGCGCTTGCGCTGATATCCGATCTGGTCTACGGCGAGCCTGCAAGCTGGAAAGATCCTGTAAAATACAGTTTCACACACGGAGGAAAGGATGGTTTTCCCTATCCTGTTGACCGTGAGGTATATGACAATTCCATTGAGACCATGAGGGATGCAATCGACCAGGCACGCATAAAAAAAGATGAAAAGCTTAAAGCCATCAAAAGGCTCGATGATTTTATATCCTAACGGTTTTCATCGTGAATATTAACGTTTTTGCCGTGTGCTGTCGGAATGACTTCAAGGACAGGATTTTCAAATTCCAGGTCGAATTCCTTACCGTCCATCAGAAGGTGCTGAAATACCGCCAGAGAGGACACTTCTGAATGCGGCTGTGTTGTCACTGACACGTTCCAGTCAGCAGCCTTATAGACTTTTCCAGGAACTTTTGCCCCTCCCACAACGATTAGGATATCTGATCCGTCTTCCCTCACTTCAGGAGCGGTTTCATGGGCCTGTGTTCCATACATTGTAAGGTGAACCACTTTTCCACCATCCCTTTTCCATCTGTTGATAACCCCCATTGCGCTTTCAGTGTATTCTATTTCAAAGTTTCCTCCAAATCTTGAAGCTGTGTCCCTCACGTTTTCCATCAAGCGATTGTCACGCTCACCGGCAAGGTATATCTTGCTTGCTCCGAATGCGCGGGCAGTCAAGCACACATGAGTTGTTATACGGGTATCTCTTTTCAGTCTGTGGTCCAATCTTAAAACATTAACATTCATAGTAATCAGTTTATTATTACTACTTAAAATTATATAAATCTGATGAGAAATACCACTGGAAATCAATTGTGGAGGTGATACATGTATAATTCAATGAAGTATTAATGTTTAATATGAAATGGGAAATTTAACAAAAACATGCTGAAACAGTGGTAAATCTCATCAATCATACATTATACCTCATAGTATATAAACCAATGTATAAAAAGACTGCAATATTGATTTGGACTTGTAAAATTTAGTTAAAGGAAGAATAAGGCAACTGCCATGAACAACAATGAAAACAGACGTCCAACCTCATTGCTCATTCCCAAAACATCCCCATTTGCCAAAACAAAATTCCTTTTTGCAACAACCGCTATGATGATTCCGGACACGATTGCACCGACCACCCCTATAACGCCGACGAAACCGCCAAGCAGGTATGAGATAATTGACACAATCACTGTTGAAGCGAAATAATTGGCAGGATTGGTTTCCCTTATGAAGTAGCTTCCAATTCCAGGAACCAATGGCTTTGACAATAGAGCGGTGGTTAACAGAGAAGTCTTTGCAGTCATTTCACAGATTACAATTCCCAATATGAAATGATAATCCAGTATATTGTAGATTCCAGCTATTGTAAGGCTTGCAACAATGAAAAGTGTTGCCATTGCACCTGCACCAACTGACGAATCCTTCATCACCATTATCTTCTTTTCAGGTTCGCCATGAACCATAACTCCGTCAGCCATGTCCATCACACCGTCAAGATGATTATAGCCTGTTATTATCATCAGAAACGCATAAACGATAGCTGCTGTGAAAAATGAATTCAAATGCAGGATTTCCAAAGACACATAACCGCAGATTGCAGCCAAGATTCCAATGAACAGATGTATGAAGGGCCAGAACCATGTCAGCTTGGTCATGCATTCTATTGATGTGAAAACATTGATGGGCAGTATTGTCGAGAATGTCAAAAGCCCCAAAATAGATTTGATTGGTGAAAATTCCTCATCTTCAAAGTAGCTGTCGTCTTCCATAATCATTCCTCAAAAATTTTTGTCACGCAACCTGCAACCAATCCCGCAAAAATGCCGTCAAGGACCGGCTGCAGCCCCCAGATAATTCCAGGTTTTGCCTCATCATATATCTTAAAGTTGAATGCGGCTTTTGTTCCGGCAATCTGATTGGAAATCGCAAGGCCCAATATCTTATCCGCATAAATCCCTGATGCACCTTCTTTTGAATCAATTTCACGTATTCCTCTGCCGTTGAGGTCCTGTTCGGTTCTCATTGCAGCCGCAAGCAATGCAACAACATTGACATCACTCAAGGACCTGAGAATTTGTTCCTTCATCTTATCTCTTAACTCTTCGGTTATTTCAGCACCTTCAACAAGCTCCATTCCTGCATCAACCAGATCTCCAATTTGGATTCCCTGTGAAACGAAATAATCCAAGATGCCAAATGTCAAACCATAATACTTGAAGGCATCCTCCAGGCTGATTTCAATGGCTTCGGATATTCTGACCTTCAACTCATCGAAATCGATATCATCATATTCGGCGTTGTTGATATCCAGTGATTCCCCGTCATTTTGGGGAAGATTTCCCAGAACGGCCAGAAAATCATCGGTATTTAGAATGTTTCTGATATGCAAAGGAAGTGCCATATCGGCCAGCACCCTGTCTTTGACTCCTGTTATAAGCTTGAATATCTTAAGCAGGTCCTTTGGTGAAATCGCCTTATCCAAATAGACCACATGGCTGAAATTGATTCTTGCATCGACGAACCCCTTAGGGGAATTGGCAACCTTCAGTTCATCTGTAAAATCTTCAATGACAACATCATTTGCCATGAATGTGAAAATGGTTATGTCATCATAAGCATTGGTGAAGTAATCAAGGGAATCGGTTGCCTGAGCAATGTATGATGATTGTGACTGATTGAAAGCCTGTGCCCTTTTTGCAGTGGCTCTGAAATCATCTTTTGCCTTTAGGATGTTGACATTTTCAATTATGTCTATTCCGTCGCTTACCGTAAAATCACTGAATGCTAAAAAGTGATTTGGGTTATTAATGCAAATCCCATAATCCTTTTCGATGACATTAAATTTCATGAGATAATATATATTAATTATTTAATTTAAAGTTATATTATACCACTTTAATAGGACTTATCATTATGACAATAATTATTGACCCACAATCCAGTGGAATAGCCGGAAACATGATAATTGGAGCATTTGTCGATTTGGGAGCAGATGCCAATGAACTGAAGGAAATAATGGAAAAATCAGCACTCGAATTTGGAAGGGTTGAGGTGACTTTTGATAAAATCCAAAAGCACGGAATCGATTCAACATTCTGTCATGTTGAAATGCTTGAAAACAAGCCTCCGCTCAATTATCCTGAATTCATTTCAAAAATTGAAAATCTGGATTTGGATGAAAATGTAATGGCAACTTCCGTCAATATATTTAAAAGAATAGCCGAAGCCGAAAGCAGAGTCCATGGAAAAACATTGGATAAAGTTCATTTTCATGAAGTCGGCGCAAGCGATGCAGTTGCCGATGTGATAGGTTCCGTTCATGCATATTATCAATTGGGCTTTGATTCACAAAGGATTATCGGCCTTCCGATAGCTGTTGGAGGCGGAAGGGTCAAAACTGCACATGGAACAATACCTGTTCCCGCCCCTGCCGTTGTTGAAATCCTAAAGGATGCAAATATCATAGGAGGTCCTGTCGACAGCGAGCTTGCAACACCTACCGGATCTGCAATATATATGGAATTGTGCGATGAGATAAAAGAGTTCATCCCAATGGCAAAGCCTAAAAAAACCGGTTACGGTGCAGGAAGAAAGGATTTTGACCATCCTAACGTTTTAAGGATAATTGAAAGTTCAGACATTACACCAAGCGATGAGATAGATGTCATCGAAACAAACATCGACCATCTCACCGGCGAAGAAATAGGCTATCTGTTTGACGTGCTCCTGGATGCCGGCGCCAGCGACGTGTCAATCACTCCCATAATCATGAAGAAAAACAGGCCAGGAAACCTTCTTAAAGTAATTTCGCGAAAAGAAAACAGGGAAACTATCCTGGATGTAATCTTTAATGAAACCGGCAGTCTGGGCATCAGAATCGCACCACACCTCCACAGAGGAGTTGCAAAAAGGGAATTTGAGGTCGAAACATTCACCATAAACGGCAGGGATTATGACGTGACATTCAAGACAGGTTATGTTGCAGGCAAAGTCATTTCCAGAAGGCCTGAATATGAGGATCTTAAAAGAATCGCAAAGGATAGCGGACTTGCCTTAAAAGACATCAAGGAGATGATTCGATGAAAAAGGCAATTTCAGTCTTATCAGGAGGACTTGACTGCACTGTTGCAACATGCGTTTTTGATGAGGAATATGAAATCCATGCAATAACATTTGATTATGGTCAAAAGGCAGTTAAACAGGAAATCAATGCTTCAAAAAGAATCTGTGAAAAGATGGGCTGGATGCATGAAGTGATTGATTTGCCTTGGCTTTCAAAAATCAGCACTTCAAGCCTGAATACCGATGCAGACATTCCGGAACTTGGCGAAGATGACTTGGATGATTTGGATAAAAGCAGTGAAACTGCAAGCAGCGTTTGGGTTCCTGCAAGAAACACAGTCTTTACATCAATTGCACTGTCCTATGCTGAAAGCATCGGTGCAGAAATTATTATCGTCGGATGGAACGGTGAGGAAGGTGCCACATTTCCCGATAATTCCAAACAATATATGGAAAAATTCAATGAACTTATTGATGTCGGTTCACCTGATAAAATAAGAATTGAAGCACCAGCCATTGATTTGAATAAGGAGGAAATTGTTGAGCTTGGCATTAAGGTCGGTGCTCCAATGGAGTTGAGTTATTCCTGTTATAAAGGAGATGACAAACCCTGTGGAGTTTGTGAAAGTTGTGTGAGGCGGAAAAGAGCATTTAAAAAATTAAATATAAAATATGATTAGTCATCATATTTTCTCAGTCTCTTGTTCCAGTCTACCTTATTCAGTTTCACGTCACGTCTCATATAATCTGCAGCATCACTTACTGAACAGTATAAATCATCAAATCCTTCTTTTGATTTTCTATAGTTTGCAGTATTGGTTCTTCTGATTCCAATCTTTCCCGCTTCAGTGTATGAATCGATATCTGCACCGATGTAGATGAATTCCCAATTGTGGCTGGAAATCAAATTCCTGATTTGTTCTTTTGAATATTCGCGGGAGGCGTTTTCCAAACCGTCAGTCATTATTACAAAGAGGACTTTGTTGTCTATTTCCTTATCGAGACTATTGATTGTTTTTCCGATTGCATCAAGAAGTGCAGTGCATCCTCTTACCCAGTATTCGTTTCTGGTCAGTTCGGCCACATCGCCTATTGCTTTTCTTTTGTATAGCACTTCGTATTGGTCATCAAAAAGGATTGTTGTTACACGGGTGTTCAAGTTTTTGTCTTTTTCCCTTTGGATGAATGAGTTGAAACCTCCAATGGTATCGCTTTCAGAACCGCCCATGGATCCGCTGCGATCCATTACAAATATTAAATCCAAGTTTTCAGTTGATGGTACTTCTTTCATTTTTTCACTTCCACTAATTTGTGTTGTTAAGTTGTGTATAACTTACACACAATATATTAACACCTTATAGTATATAAAGGTTTCCACGAAGTGAAAAAAATAAGTGAAAAAAAGTTATTTGATTTTATCCAGCATGTCCAAACCGTCATCAGACAATCTATAAAGACGGCCTTTACGTGCATCAGGATTCAGGCACTCGACAAGGTCCTTATCCTTAAGTTCCCTCAATACATTTGATATATGATTCTGTAAAATGCCACTATCCTTAGCAATCTCTTTAGGCATCTTTATGCCATCCCCAATAGCCCTTAATGTGCGGGTTCTGTATTTTGATCTGTTAACATATTTAATCGTTTTTTCATCCACATTATCACCTTTAAAGTCTATTTCCACAATTCATGCAAAATTTATCTCCTTCACCAACTAAAGCACCGCAATTGCCGCATTTCAGCTCAACATCAAATTTGGCTCCGCAAGAGGTGCAGAATATACTGTCCATTTCAGCAGGCGCCCCACATTCCTGACAGTACTTCACATTATTTCTTACCACATGAGAATCTGCAAACTCATCTTTTGGAGTGGGAACTTCACCTAAAACGGGTCCTGAATGAAAATCCCTTTCATTTTCAATCTCATAAATCAGCTCATTCATTACTGCAATCCTTTTCGAATCTGCAGGATGTGTTGAGAAAAAATCATGCTCATTAGAGTTATGATTTGCCATTGCCTGCCAAAACGCCGGAATTGGAGAAATGTCATAACCTGCCCAGTGGATTATCATCATGCCCAGACGGTCGGCTTCAAGTTCCTGGTCCCTTCCCCACGGATTCATCAACAGGAATTCCGAACCTATATCAGCCGCATAAGTGGCAGCCCTAGTCAAAGAGCCAAATTCCCCCAGGCCCACCAAATCCATGGCGATGCTGCCAATCCAGGCAGCGGAAGTGATTGCGCCTTTTGCAGTCTGTGCACTGGCCCTTGTTCTTGAATGATCCAGAAGCGCATGAGCCATTTCATGACCTAAAATGAATGCAACCTTGTCTTCGGTGTTTGCAATTGACAGAATACCTGAAAACATTACGATTTTTCCTCCGGGCATGCAAAAGGCATTTACCGTATTGTCTGCAACCAAATGAAACTCCCAATCATAATAATCCTCAACATAATCCAGTCGGCCTATTCCAGCCAGATAATTTTCGACCGCCTGGATTAATCTGATGGCCACGCCTCTGACAATCTGTCCGTCAGGAGTATTGTCCAGGAGCTGAGCATTATTAATCATATTATAATATTCGTTATATGAACTCTGTAGGAAATTGTCATCATTGACAATGTCAAAATGTGATTTTCCGGTAAACGGATTTATGCCGCTTCTATCATCCTTTGCCATATTATATTTTATTAACACTTTGTGTATAAAAAACTTTTTGATTGATTTCGCCATATTGAAAATCATTTCCAAATTTAAGAGTCTGTAAAATTTTATAGGCTTTTTTAAAATTTAATTTTTTACACTTGAAGTTTCACTTCGATGAAAATTCGTTCTAATTTTTCTTTAATTTTAATA